>NZ_AWXE01000004.1:600000-881923 GCF_000469155.1 Candidatus Micropelagos thuwalensis
TGGTCGCTCTGCCAGTCCAAAGTTTTGCTGAACTCTTGCATTAAGAGCTTGTATAAAGGCCGGCATGCCAGCACCAGTTTCTGCAGAAACGCCGAAAAAATCATCTTCATGAATATTTGGGGGGCGTGTGGTTTCACCAATATCCTGCTTATTGGCAACATATATATCTCCAGCCTGAAAACTTGCCTTATCAGTATTAACCCCATCAGAGCGAGGGGAATCGCCAAAGGCTGTAACATGAAGACGAATATCCGCCTCCGAAGCTCTTTTTAGTGCGCGGCGAACACCTTCCCTCTCAATCTCGTCCCCAGCCTCACGAATACCGGCTGTGTCTGCGAGCACGGCTGGCACACCCCCAAGTGTTAAAGACACCTCAACTATATCTCTGGTTGTGCCAGCGCGCGCAGACACAATCGCCGCCTCGCGCCCCACCAGATAATTAAGCAGGCTGGACTTGCCAACATTCGGGGCGCCAATAATGGCAATCTCCACACCATGGCGAAGCGAGCGCCCCCTATCATCCCGAATATGGCTGGCAATCTCATCGTTAAGGGTTGCAACGTCGGCAAGTACCGCCTGACCAATACCGCCCGGCAAATCTTCATCAGCAAATTCAATATCAGCCTCCAAATGCGCCAGTGATGATGCCAGCTTTTGCCTCCAATTCTCATAAAGCGTGCCGAGAGCGCCCTGCATTTGTCGAAAAGCCTGCTTTTGTTGCGCCATTGTCTCGGAGTCAACCATATCTGCAACAGCCTCAGCTTGCGTGAGGTCCATACGTCCATTGAGAACAGCAAGTCGCGTAAACTCTCCGGGCTCTGCCGGCCTTAACCCCTCAAGCTGAGACAAAACCCCGAGCAAGCGGTCAACAATCGCAATGCCGCCATGAATATGCAGCTCAGCCATGTCTTCGCTCGTATAAGAGTGCGGCGCCTGAAAAAACAACACGAGGCCAGAGTCAATCGGATCGCCTGTCCCGGGGTCCGACAGAACTCTGAGCGCCGCTTGACGCGGCTGTGGCGCGAGCCTTCCCGTCAGCTTTTCTAGCGTGGCGGCGGTATGACTACCAGTGATGCGTATAATGGCAATCGCACCGCGCCCCGGCGGGGTGGATAAAGCATAAACAGTCATTCTTCACCCCCTTCATCTTATAAGGCGCGCGCTTGCTGAATCATCATGGGCGTATATGATGGTATTTCCTTCGTCAATAGATTTCAATGAGCGTAGCCATGGCACAAGATCAGACACCCCCCAAGAAAGGTCTTGAAAACAGATTGGCAAACGAAACCAGCCCTTATTTACTGCAACATAAAGACAATCCGGTGCATTGGCAGCCATGGGATGCCCAAGCACTGAAAATTGCAGAGGATTTGAAGAAGCCCATTTTGCTGTCTATCGGCTATTCAGCATGCCACTGGTGTCACGTTATGGCACATGAAAGCTTTGAAAATGAAAGCATCGCAGCTGTCATGAATGAACTCTTTGTCAACATTAAGGTGGACAGAGAGGAGCGCCCCGATATTGATGATATCTATATGTCAGCCCTGCATATGATGGGCGAGCAGGGCGGCTGGCCCTTAACCATGTTTTTATTGCCAGATGGCAGGCCATTTTGGGGGGGAACATATTTCCCGCCTACTGCAAAATATGGTCGAGCGGGCTTCCCTGACATCTGCCGGGAAATCGCCAGAATATGCCAAGACGAGTCTGAAAAGGTTCTGGATAATGCAAAAAAACTAACCGAAGCCCTGAACAACCAAAATAATGCCTCCTTCAAAACCGCGGGATTGGAGCAGCTTTCCCCTGATGTCCCGCTTGGGGTGCCGGAGGATTTGGCAAGCGAAGCCTCAGAGAATCTGGCCCGGCAAATTGACTTAACCTATGGGGGCATGCGGGGTGCGCCCAAATTTCCACAACCCCTCATATATGATCTGCTCTGGCAAGACTGGTTACGTAACGGGCGGGATGTTAGCCGAGAAGCCGTGTTAATAACCCTCAGCGGACTATGTCATGGTGGCATTTTCGATCATGTGCGCGGCGGGTTTTGTCGTTACTCCGTTGATGCCGAGTGGCTTGTGCCGCATTTTGAAAAAATGATTTACGATAACGCCCTTTTACTGGACTTGATGGGGGGCGTTTGGAAATCAACGCATGACGAGGTGCCAAAAGATCGCATTGAAAAAACGGTCGGATGGCTTTTTAACGAAATGCTCATCACCACAACCAACAAAGCGCAGGGTAACAACATTGCTTTTGCCGCCAGCCTTGACGCCGACAGCGAAGGCGAAGAAGGCAAATACTATGTTTGGACAACTACTGAGCTGGCATCTCTCTTAGGAGATAATTTTTCTGCCTTTGCCCGTGACTACCGCGTCACCGATGCAGGTAACTTTCCCGAAGGTGGTGACGTAAACATCCTAAATCGCTTGCCGCCCTCGCTTAACAATGACAATTTCGAAGAGGAAGCTCAGCATGCACAATCACTTGATATTTTGGCGCGTGCACAAAACCTTCGAACCCCACCCGGGCGCGATGATAAAATCTTGGCCGATTGGAACGGATTGGTGATTGCTGCACTGGCGCGGCTGGCGCCTATTTTTCAAAACAAAAACTGGCTGGACAAAGCTGAAGAGGCTTTTGAGGGCATCCTTCATATCATGTCTTACGAAGATGCAGGATTTA
Organism: Candidatus Micropelagos thuwalensis; assembly: GCF_000469155.1. Classification (NCBI taxonomy): domain Bacteria; kingdom Pseudomonadati; phylum Pseudomonadota; class Alphaproteobacteria; genus Candidatus Micropelagius; species Candidatus Micropelagius thuwalensis. The sequence continues at coordinate 602,683 of NZ_AWXE01000004.1, forward strand.
TAAAGCTTGCCCACGCCGCCCGCAAGGACAGCCGGCTTAATGTAAGCATGGCAGAAGATTATGCCAATATGGCGGATGCCGCGCTGGCTCTTTTCAGCGCCACAGGCCGGGCAGATTATTTATCAACCGCCGAAACCTTAATTAAAACACTTGAACATTTTTATGCAGATGGGCTTGGGGGCTTCTATATGACCGCATCGGGTGCTGAGGCGCTTATCGCCCGCCCCCATAATAGTTATGACGGCGCAACACCAAATGCTAACGGGACCATGGTTGATATATATCGGCGGCTTTCCATTTTTACCGGCGAGCAGGAATATCGCAACAAGCTGGAAGCTCTCATCAAAACCCAAGCGATTACAGCCATCAAGCATTATCCTCAAATGCCGCGCTATCTCACCGAAACAGAAAACACGCGCCACCAAGCCAGCTGTGTCATCATAGGTGACCCATCGGATGGTGGTTTTAAGCTGTTAATGGAAGCAGCGCACGCACACCCATGTCCGGGGCTGGTTGTACATCCTGTTATACCGGGACAAAATCCACCATCTCATATTCCTTTGGATGGCACGACAAACATAAACAGCGCATCAAATAAAATGTCATTTGCCTTTGACCAACCCACAGCATATGTTTGTACGCATAATGCATGCTTACCGCCTGCTAAATCTGTTGAGGATTTAACAACACGATTGAACGGTTTTTTGCATGTAGCTGTTTTAAATATTGAGTAGCACTGATAGGGGGAACACAAATGACCGGAAACATGATTTCAGTTGAAACGTCTGGCGCATCAGGACAAATGGGTGCCTATATGGCAACACCTGATGGAGAGGGCGCACCCGGACTCGTGATTATTCAAGAGGTCTTTGGTGTTAATGATTTTATTCGCGCCACAGTTGAGGCATATGCCGCTAAAAGTTTTGTAACAGCGGCGCCCGACATTTTCTGGCGTCTCGAGCCGGGTGTCCAACTCAACCCCAATAAGGAAGAAGAGTTTAATCGCGGCATTGAGCTTATGGGTCAGTTTGATCAACCAACCGGTATTGACGATATACAAGCCACCATCACCACACTTCGCAACCACCCCGCCTGTAACGGCAAGGTCGGTGTGCTGGGCTTTTGCCTTGGAGGTCGTCTGGCCTACATGGCCGCACTCGGCACAGACGCTGATGTTGCTGTCAGTTATTATGGCGTCGGCATTGAAACGATGCTCGACCAAGCTGGAAATATAAAAATCCCAACACTTCTACACATTGCCGAAGATGATGGTTTTGTTCCACCAGAGGCCCAAGCGGCGATTAAAGACGGGCTAACAGCCGATAATTTTGATGTTCATATTTATCCGGGCGTTGACCACGGTTTTGCGCGCTTCACCGGCATGCATTATGACGAAGCGGCAGCCAATCTAGCCAATGAACGCTCACTGGCGCTGTTGAACAGCGCGCTTTAAATTTCAGTTTATAAAGCTGGGTTTTGGGCCCAGTAATTAGGTGTTCATTGAGTCGAAGAACTCGTCATTGGTTTTGGTTTGCTTGAGTTTATCGAGCAAGAACTCAATGGCATCTACCGTACCCATAGGATTAAGAATCCGACGTAACACGTAGATTTTCGAAAGCGTTTCTTTGTCAATGAGAAGCTCTTCTTTCCGTGTGCCGGATTTCATAATATCGATAGATGGGAAGACGCGCTTATCAGAAATTTTACGGTCCAGCACAATCTCTGAGTTACCTGTACCTTTAAATTCTTCAAAAATGACTTCGTCCATCCGGCTACCAGTATCGATGAGTGCGGTTGAAATAATCGTCAGTGAACCACCCTGTTCGATATTTCTAGCAGCACCGAAAAATCTTTTTGGTCTTTGCAGAGCATTCGCATCTACGCCGCCAGTTAAAACCTTACCTGAGGAGGGGACAACCGTATTGTAAGCCCGACCAAGGCGGGTAATGCTATCAAGCAAAATAACAACATCACGCCCATGTTCAACGAGCCGTTTGGCTTTTTCGATAACCATTTCTGCCACCTGAACGTGGCGCGCCGCAGGCTCATCAAATGTCGAGGAGACCACCTCACCACTTACCGAACGTTGCATATCTGTCACTTCTTCCGGTCGTTCATCAATCAGAAGTACAATGAGATAACACTCAGGGTGATTAGCGGCGATAGATTTGGCAATATTTTGAAGTAGAACTGTCTTACCGGTTCTCGGTGGCGCAACGATAAGGGCTCGTTGGCCCTTTCCAAGGGGTGCGACAATGTCAATAATACGAGAGGAGCGGTCTTTTTCGGTGGGGTTGTCAAACTCCATTAAAATTCGCTCTTCAGGATATAGCGGGGTTAGATTGTCAAAATTAACTTTGTGACGAATTTTATCGGGGTCTTCAAAATTAATACTATTGACCTTTAATAAGGCAAAATATCTTTCCCCATCTTTAGGGCTGCGAATGTCACCTTCAACTGTATCGCCTGTGCGAAGAGAAAAACGCCTTATTTGAGATGGGCTTACATAAATGTCATCCGGACCGGGCAAATAATTCGCATCTGGCGAACGCAAGAACCCGAAACCATCTGGTAAAACCTCCACAACCCCCTCACCAATAATAAAAACACCTTGTTCTGCAAGTTCTTTCAGAATGGCAAACATCATGTCCTGTTTGCGCATTGTAGAAGCATTTTCAATATCGTTTTCTTCAGCCAATGCTAAAAGTTCTGTCGGGGATTTAGACTTTAAGTCCTGAAGCTTAATTTGTTCCATAAGTTAACTCATTGTCGGGGGATTCTGTCGCCTATAAAATTACCGATTAACCCGGTAATGCTATGCATCTGAAAACACACTGAGGGAACAGAAAAGAAGGTACATATTTATCATGCGCTTAAAACTTTAACAGTTCAAGCCTAAAGTGATCTCTAAACATTAAAACGGTTTAACAATTACCATAATCACAATCAAAATCGTCAAAATTGGCGGTATCTCATTAATCATGCGAAAAAATTTACTGCTTTTAGGGGGAGTCTCGAGAAGAAACTTTTTACGCCATGACGACAACATACCGTGATAGGCAGATAAAACGACAACAGCAAATAATTTAATAGGTAACCAATAACCGGCACTCTCAATTTGACCTGGAGAAAATAAAAGTAAAAGACCAAATATCCATGCGGCAATCATAGCCGGGTTTATGATTATGCGTATAAGATTGTACTCCATGCGCTCAAAAACCTTAAAGGGTTCGTTATTTTCGATCGCTTCCGCGTGATAAACAAACAACCTCGGTAAATAATACATTCCCGCCATCCAGAACATGACAGAAATAAGGTGTAAAGAAAGTAACCATGTATATGAACCTGTTAGAATGTCAGCCATATAATCATCCCTTATTTCGAATATAATCCACCAGTTCAGAAATATGATGCGGTGGTGTATATTGTTTTATCCCATGACCAAGATTGAAAATATGTCGCCGTCCTTTGGTCACTTCAATTATATCGTCAATTTGTGAAAACATATTTTGTCCACCATCAATAAGACATAGCGGATCAAGGTTGCCTTGGCTCACAACTGTATCGGGTAAATCAGCTATGACAGATGAAAGGCGGATATCTTGATCAATACTTATCGCTTGAACACCAGTTTCAATGGCAAAATCAATATATCTATCTTTTGCACCCCTTGGAAATCCGATAATCGGAGTGGTTATTCCACGCGCACGCAAACCATCAATGATTGATTTATTTGGTGCAATACAAAAACGATCAAAATCTTCTCCAATAAGACTGCCGGCCCAACTATCAAAAAGCTGAAGAACTTCTGCACCATGTTCGACCTGGGACGCTAGATAATCAATCGTAGCTTCAACAATCACATCCAATAAACCTTGAAAAGCAATAATATCATTTTGTTTTAAAGCATGAGCAGGCCCTTGGTCAGGAGTTCCCCTTCCGGCAATCATATATGTTGCAACTGTCCACGGTGATCCGGCAAAGCCGATAAGTGTTGTTTCCTCAGGGAGGCGTTGTTTCAGTAAAGAAACTGTTTCGTAAACTGGCTGCATTTGGTGTGATAGATTATCTAAAGACAATGTGTCGGGTGAACTTACTGGTTCAAGACGTGGACCTTCACCTTCAACAAACCAGACCTTTTGACCCAGCGCATCAGGAATAAGAAGAATATCTGCAAAGAGAATAGATGCATCAAAAGCGTATTTACGAATAGGTTGAAGTGTCACTTCACAAGCAAGTTCTGGTGAATAGCAAAGATCTAAAAAACTCCCTGCTTGTTTCCTAACTTTTTTATATTCTGGTAAATATCGACCCGCTTGGCGCATAAGCCAGATTGGTGGCGACTTAGGACACTCTATATTATTAAAAACTGATAGGATTGTTTTTTGCATATTTGAGAACTTGTCGTGTTTTTACTGAAATTTAGCTCGGCGCTAATGTTATTTCCTTTTACTATATATATATAAAAAGAAAGTAGATGTATTAGTGTCCCTGTTCTGCTGTGGATAATATGTTTTACACATACTTATCAAGAGGGACGCGCTGCGCATAAATATTTCTTGAAAATTGGATGAGTGAGCAAGATATACACATTTTGTTCAGGCTTTTAATTTTATCTGCATAAACTCTGCTTAATTTTGACGTTTTAGGCGATATTAGGTGTGTGTGAATAATGATAAAAACGGGGATAAATAAATCTGACAATAGTTCTATCAGTTTTCCCACTTATTCAGATTAGTTTAAGACGATTTATTAAACCATGCATAAATCATCCAACAAAATATCAAACATGGGTATAAAATTTCTTGGGTTTGTAAAATAAGCCCCTTATCCTTGTTATTCACATGATTCACAATTCCATTGAGGCGTGAACGGCATATGTCATTCTCAATTTTGGCGTTTAAGATGAGATATAAATGAGAGAGAAAAAAGAATGAATGAGTCCGAAAAGCTATTTCACTTATACTTGATATCTGACAGTACGGGCGAGACCATTAACGCTGTTGCCAAAGCAGTGTGCGCGCGTTTTGAGGGCGCGCGTGCGATTGAACATAGCTATGGGCTTATTCGTTCAAGCAAGCAGTTGGATAGAGCCCTGAAAGCTATAGAGTCCGCCCCGGGGCCAGTCTTATATAGTATTGTTCAACCGGAACTATCGTCTCGTCTTGAAGAGGCCTGCCAAAGTTTTGATATTCCCTGTATCTCAGTACTGGATCCGTTTGTGACTATTTTGGGGTCTTATTTAGGTGTTGGCTTGAGGGGTCAACCGGGGCGCCAAAACCCAATGAATAAGGAATATTTTGAGCGTATCGCGGCTTTAAATTATACAGTGTCGCATGATGATGGTCAGAACCAGCATGATTTAGAAGAGGCTGACATTGTCCTTGTTGGGGTCAGTCGTACATCTAAAACTCCGACATGTATGTATCTGGCTAATCGGGGTATCAAAGCGGCAAATGTGCCATTAGTGCCTGGCGTGAGCCCCACGGATGATTTGATGTCTCTGACCAAGCCGCTGGTTATTGGTTTGACGGCAAGCCCGGACCGTCTGGTGCAAATTAGAAAAAACCGACTTTTGTCTCTCAATGAAACTGGAGAGACAGACTATATCGACCCGAGCTATGTTAAAGAAGAAACAACTGAAGCAAGAAGGTTATTTGCGCGAAAAAACTGGCATGTCATAGATGTGACCCGACGCTCGATTGAAGAAACATCAGCAGAAATATTGAATATTTTTCAAAGCCGTGATGAGCAGGAAAAGGGCGCATTGTGATGGAGCGCAAGACACCAAAACTGGTGTTGGCTTCTGCAAGTGAAGTGCGCGCAACTATTCTTGGTGGTGCGGGCATAAATTTTGATATTTGCCCAAGCCAGGTTGATGAGGGCTTATTAAAAGGAACGCTCACCAGTGGCCCAGACCTCGCGCTTGCTCTTGCTGCCGAAAAGGCCCGCGCCGTCGCAGCGAAATACCCTGACCATTTAGTGTTGGGCGCAGATCAAATATTGTCATGTGATGGCAAGTTGTTTGACAAGCCGCACGATATGGATGAGGCGCGCGGTAATCTATTATTTTTGCGTGGCAAGACGCACCAGCTAATCAACGGGATGGTGTTGGCATTAAATGATGAGCTGATTTGGCAAAATACAACGACCGCGTCCTTAACGATGCGTAAATTCTCGGACGCTTTTTTGGACATGTATTTGTCGCGTGCCGGGTCAAGCATTTTATCATCTGTTGGCTGTTACCGTCTTGAGGCGGAGGGCAGTCAGTTGTTTGAAAAAATTGTCGGTGATTATTTCACCATATTAGGCCTTCCTCTTATACCTCTTTTGGGGGCTTTACGTGAGCACGGGGTGGCTGTGGTATGATGTCCGGTAAACTCGCTAATAGCGTTCAAGGCCCAGCAAAGGCGGGTATTCTCGGTTGGCCTGTTACGCATTCGCGCTCTCCTTTAATTCATGGTTATTGGCTCAAAATGCACAACCTTGAGGGCAGTTATGAGAAATTGCTAGCCTCACCTGAGGACTTTCAGGATGTTGTGATGGGTCTTATGGAGGCGGGTTATGCAGGAGCCAATGTTACTGTGCCCCATAAGGAGGCAGCTTATGCTCTGGCTGATGTTGTTGATCCAAGTGCGTCACGATTAAGCGCTGCCAATTTATTGGTTTTTAAAGAAGGTGAGATACATGCCGCCAATACCGATGGCTATGGTTTTTTGCAGAGCTTGCATGAGGGGGCTGAAGACACAAATATCGAAAAAAAATGGTTGTCAAAACCTGCCGCCCTGTTGGGTGCGGGCGGTGCATCGCGCGCCATAATTGGGGCGCTTGTTGATGCAGGTGTGCCCGAATTGCGGATTAGCAATCGGACGATGGAAAAAATCGAAAGCTTGGGTTTTCTTTGCGAGGGAACACAAACCAAGATGACTGCTGTTCCATGGAACGACCGGGCGGCAATGTTGGATGGGTGCGGACTTTTGGTTAACACTACCACCCTCGGTATGTCAGGGCAGCCCTCGCTTGATATCTCGTTGGATAAGCTGCCGGATTTTGCGGCGGTGGTCGATATTGTCTATGCGCCGCTGGAAACATCTTTATTAAAGGTTGCCGCACAAAAAGGCCTGCGGACTGTTGACGGTCTTGGCATGCTCTTGCATCAGGCGGCGCCGAGCTTTGCCGCATGGTTTGGGGTTACGCCTGAAGTGACACCGGAATTGAGACAGCTTGTTATAAATAATCTCGAGGAGAAAAGCTGATGTTGCTGGTCGGCCTGACGGGCTCTATTGGGATGGGTAAATCTAAATCTGCTGAACTTTTCGAAGCTGAGGGTCTGCCAGTTTATGATGCTGATGCGTCGGTACATGCACTTTACGAAAAAGGCGGCGCGGCTGTTGCCCCTCTTTCTGAGCACTTTCCGGAAGCCATAAAAGATGGTGCCGTGGATCGGACGATATTGGGAAAGTTAGTGTTAAATGATGGTGAGATGTTGCAAAAACTTGAAAGTATTGTTCATCCGCTTGCGGGTAAAATGCAAAAAGATTTTCTTGAGACACAGGAAGCTGCCGGTAAAAAAGCAGTCATTCTAGATATTCCACTTTTACTTGAAAAAAAAGCTGAGGGTCTTGTTGACGTTGTGGTTGTTGTTAGCACGTCCCCCGAGGTGCAAAAACAACGTGTGCTTGACCGCCCGGGTATGACAGAAGAAAAGTTTCATTCCATTTTAAGCAAGCAAATGCCGGATTCCGAGAAGCGTGAGAAGGCTGATTTTGTTGTGGATAGCACAATTTCTGTGGCAGACGCCCATAGGCAAATCAGGGATATAATAAGCAGGCTTGATGATATACCAGCGCGGGCGTTGGCGGTCAGAAAGGCGCTAACGACATAGGCTTGCTAGTTTAACAGAACGGGTCAGATGAGAGAAATTATCCTCGATACAGAAACCACCGGCATAAGCCCGGATGATGGTGATCGAATTGTCGAAATCGGCTGTCTTGAAGTTGAGCACCAAATGCCCACCGGAAGAACTTTTCAATGTTATCTCAATCCTGAGCGCCCAATGTCTCAGGGGGCGACGAACATAACAGGCATAAGTGATGCGTTTTTGCGTGATAAGCCAAAATTTGCCGAGAAGGTTGATGATTTTCTCGCCTTCATCGGTGACAGCAAGTTGGTTATGCATAATGCCCCATTTGATATGGGGTTCTTAAATCATGAATTAGCCCTAATTGGCCGACCGGCGCTGGGTTATGATCGTGTTGTTGATACGTTGGAAATTGCGCGCACAAAATTTGCGGGTGCGAAAAACGATTTGAATTCACTTTGCCGTAGATTTGGGGTCGACAATTCAGGGCGGGAAAAGCACGGCGCCTTACTGGATAGTGAACTGCTTGCCGAGGTTTATCTTGAGCTGAAGGGCGGTCGTCAGCCCGGGCTAATTTTTAAACAGGATCGGCTTGATTGCAATGATCAGGAAATAAAACAGCATACCGACACAGCGCGCCCGCGACGCCCGGAACCGCTTCCGTCTCGCCTCACGCAGGCGGAGGAAAGCGCGCATCAGGAATTTATAAAAAACCTGTCAGCGCCCTCAAAATGGCAGGCTACTGAATAATTTAGAGCCGACTAGTTTGGCTGAGTATTGGCCTCATTGCTCTCTTGCGCGCGCGCTTCACTCTGCTGATAAAGGCCGGCAAAATTAATCGGATCAAGCATGAGTGTTGGGTAGCCACTGTTTTGAGTGACATCGGCAATTATTTGGCGCGCAAAAGGAAACAGATGGCGCGGCGCTTCTATCAGGAGTGCCGGGCGCAATGCTTCTTGCGTGAGTCCGACGATTTTAAACACACCGGCATAAACTAGCTCGACAATAAAAAGTGTCGTCTCACCCGTTTTGGCCTCAACGCGAAAGTTCAATGTTACTTCATGGGCGTCATCATGCAGGGGGGTTGTGCCGACATTTACCTGAACATCAATATTGGAACCTTCTTTGCTTTCAGCTGGCTTATTGGGGGCGTGGGGATTCTCAAAAGATAAGTCTTTTACATATTGGCTGAGAACACTAAAGCTCGGCCCATCTGAGCTTGGATTTGCGGCAGGTTGGGGGGCGTCATTATTATCGTCGGCGGTCATGGCGTCGTCCTTTAGTTTTAAAAATGCGCTTGAATATTTGAGTGATGCTTAACTTTCAGGGTCTTTTTTGTCAATCACGATATGTTGGGCGTCAATGACATCATCATCATTTGCTGGGGCGGGGTGAGCCCCACTATTTTGCGAGAATGCGCCGGAATAAAATTTTGCACTGAAATCCGAAGTGAATTCAGTCATTATGCTCCCGACAACGAAATCTAGAAGCAGAGACCTAACAGGCGGCAAGAGTAGCAGAAAACCAATACCGTCCGTAAAGAAGCCGGGGATAATGAGCATTAATCCTGCAAGTAAGACAAGAATGCCATGCGCCAACGCCTTAGCAGGGGGTTGGCCTTTGCTTATTTGAATTTGCGCATCTTTTAGAATAGATAAACCTTGATAGCGCACAAGCCCCACCCCGACCACTGCGGTGGCGATAATAAGTAGGATTGTTGCGCCGGCGCCGATATTGCTTCCGATGTCAATAAGAAGCGTAATTTCGACAATCGGTAATAAAATGAAAAAAACTAACAATAAAAAAGACATAATTAACTTTTTCCTGTTTATTCAGAGATTAGCTTTACTATCTCTGCATGAGACAACTCACCACGGGTAAAATATCTCATTGTGTATGTTTTTCATGTAAGATGTCGAAATAAAGATTACAAGGAGTGTGTCATAACTATCTTGAACCTCATATTGCTGGTTTTTGTAATCGTCATTATCTGGCGGCTGAATGCTGTTTTGGGTACTGGCGGCGGCACCAACAATAAAAATAACGATACTTATGGTTTTGGTCTGGATGACAGGGATAAAAACCACAACAAAAACAGTCATAGCAGAGGCCAGCAGACAGAAGGCGGCCCTAGCCGCCCACCTTTGCGTGTGGTTGCCAATGGCGAGACTCCCAAAACTGCAGATGAACTAACAAAAATCCGCGGACTTGATCCGTCATTTGATGCGCGCTTATTTATAGAAAACGCGTCCACAGCCTATGAAATTATTCTCCGGTGCTTTTCTGAGCATGACCGCAAAACGCTCAAACCGCTTGTAAGTGCAGAGGTTTATCAAGGCTTTGATCAGGTTATGAAATCGCGAGAGCAGGAGGGGCACACCCTGCGCACCGAAATTATTTCTGTGGATCGCGCTGAAATCGCTGATGTTGAGCTTGAAGGTAGCCTTGCCCGCATCACAATCAATTTTGAGGTCTCGCTGGCTTCGGCGTTAACCGACAGTGCGGGAGAGCTGCTTGAGGGCGGACTGGAAAATATAAATAAAAATAATGATTTGTGGAGCTTTGAGCGCGATTTGAAGAAAAAAACCCCGATTTGGGTTTTGGTCGCCACCGAAAGTGTCTAGATTATGCAGGGTTCTGAGAAGAATTCTGGAAAAAACAAATCCACTTCTTCTGAAGGTGATGACGAAGCGGACGTTTGGGCACGCGTTGCAAAATCAACCCGCAAGCTAAATAAAAAGCAAAAGGATTCTTATCAAGCCGAGCGGCTTAGCAAGCCAGCGCGTCCGGACACCAAAAAACCCGCAGTCGGGAAAATGAGTGTATTGAAACAATCCTCCCCCAAACCTGCTGCTAAACATGAATCCTCAAGACCTACACCCCTTAAATCCGTCAAGAAGCTGGAGAGGCTGGACCGTAATGAGTTGCGCCGTGTACGCCGCGGACGCGATGCGATTGAACAGACGCTTGACTTGCATGGTTTAAGGGCGGCAATCGCCAAAAAAAGAGTTGAGACCTTTATCCATTCAGCCCACGCAAATGGGTGCAAGTGGGTGCTTATTATTACGGGCAAAGGTGAGCGGGGAGAAGGTGCATTAAAAAAAGAGACCCCGATCTGGTTAGGCATGCTGGCCGAAAAAGGCCTTGTTATGGGTTTTGATTTAGCCCCTCCAAATATGGGTGGTAGCGGCGCAGTTTGTGTGCGCTTGCGGAAAAAAAGACATAAGCCAAAATGTGCCAAATTATTGGCAAATCACCCTGACACCTGTTAAAAAGGCCGTAACAAAATCTGGTAGGACACATGTCAAGAACAGCAGAAATTAAGCGTGAAACCAAAGAAACAGGGGTTACGGTCAAACTGAACCTTGACGGCACCGGCGTTTATAACATCTCGACGGGCATCGGGTTTTTGGATCATATGCTTGAGCAACTCTCCCGGCACTCTCTGATTGACCTCGAAGTGATAGCCAAGGGTGACTTGCATATTGATTTTCACCACACAACAGAAGATACAGGCATCGTTATTGGCGAGGCGGTACGCCAGGCATTGGGTGATTTTAAAGGGCTTGTCAGGTATGGCAGCGCCATTATTCCGATGGACGAAACCTGTAGCCGCGTGTCGCTTGATGTTTCACAGCGGCCTTACCTTATCTGGAAAGTTGATTTCACCAAGCCTAAGCTGGGTGATATGGATACAGAGCTTTTTAAAGAGTGGTTCCAAGCCTTCGCGCAATCTGCCGGTATAACGTTACATGTTGAAAATATGTATGGTGAGAATAATCACCACATTATCGAAAGTTGTTTTAAGGGGCTGGCGCGTGCTTTGCGTCAGGCAATAGACATTGATCCACGTAAGGCAGATGACATTCCCTCCACAAAAGGCGTTCTCGGCAATTAACTTGGATCGGCCTACTTTGGATTTTGTGGGGATGAGGGTTTGACAATAGCAATAATCGACTACGGCTTAGGCAATTTGCGTTCTGCGCAAAAAGCTTTTGAGCGTGTTGCATCCGAGCTCTCATTAACATCTGAGGTAATGCTGACTGCCAATGCCGCAGACGTCGCGGCGGCGGACCATATTGTTTTGCCTGGCGTTGGTGCTTTTGCGGATTGCGCGGCGGGACTTGATGCGCTTGACGGTATGACGGAAGCGTTGCGAGAGAGAGTGCTAATTGGCGGCAAGCCGTTTCTGGGTATTTGTGTGGGTATGCAATTGCTGGCCACCACAGGCCATGAACGCGAAGTAACAAATGGCCTCGATTGGTTGCCCGGGCACGTGCAAAAGCTTGAAGTTGACAGCACTGCTTATAAAATTCCGCATATGGGCTGGAACACGATTGATGTGTCGAAGGGCCATAAGGTTCTGGAAGGGTTGGACGGAGAGTCTGTATATTTTGTCCACTCTTATGCTTTCCGCCCCGACGATATAAGTAATTGTCTGGCGACCACTACGCATGGGGCATCATTTGCATCGGTGGTTGGGCGCAACAATATTATCGGCACGCAATTTCATCCCGAAAAAAGCCAGCATGTTGGCCTGCGTCTCATCAAAAATTTTCTGGAGTGGCGACCATGATTTTATTCCCTGCAATAGATTTAAAAAATGGCGCGTGCGTGCGACTTGAGCAAGGGGATATGGATCGTGCAACGGTCTTTAATGATGACCCTGCGGCACAGGCTAAGGCTTTCCAATCTCAAGGGTTTTCGCATCTCCATCTTGTTGATCTGGATGGTGCTTTTGCAGGTGCGCCTGTCAATGCTGATGCGGTTGACCAAATTCTTGCGGCTACAAAAGTTACAACCCAGCTTGGTGGCGGGATAAGAGATTTGCCAACAATAGAAAGCTGGCTCGCGCGTGGGGTCGGGCGGGTTATTCTTGGCACGGCGGCGGTGCGCCATCCTGAACTAGTTATTGAGGCTTGTCGCATCTTTCCGAATCGCATTGTTGTTGGCATAGATGCGCGCAATGGCAACGTTGCCGTCGAAGGCTGGGCTGAGACCGGCAATATGGATGCTCAATTACTTGCCAAGAAATTTGAGGATGTGGGGGTTGCTACCATTGTTTACACAGATATTGACCGCGATGGCATGCTGCGGGGTATTAATGTTGAGGCAACTGCGGCGCTGGCGCGGGGCATAAATATTCCTGTTATAGCCTCTGGCGGGTTGGCGGGGCTTGAGGATCTTGAAAAATTGCTGGCGGTTGAGAAAGACGGCGTGACGGGTGTCATATCGGGTCGCGCACTTTACGATGGTCGCCTGGATGCTACCAGCGCTTTGGCAATGGAGGGTATATGCTGAAGACCCGAATTATTCCGTGCCTTGACGTTAAAGATGGGCGTGTCGTTAAAGGAGTTAATTTCGTTGATCTGATTGATGCGGGTGATCCGGTTGAAGCAGCGCGTGCTTATGATGCTGCCGGGGCGGATGAGTTATGTTTTCTTGATATCACCGCCAGCCATGAGCGCAGAAGTATTTTGCTTGATGTTGTTCGTATGACAGCAGAGCAATGCTTCATGCCGTTGACAGTAGGTGGCGGCGTGCGCACGCCTCAAGATGTTCGTGAATTATTGCTGGCGGGGGCTGATAAGGTTTCGTTTAACACGACGGCTGTTAAAGACCCGGATATAGTTGTGGAATCGGCGCGTAAATTTGGCTCCCAATGTATTGTTGTCGCCATTGATGCGAAACAGACTGATGAGGGTCGGTGGGAAATTTTTACCCACGGCGGACGCGAAGCGACAGGGATTGAGGCGGTTAACTTCGCTCAAGAAATGGTTGCACGTGGTGCGGGGGAAATTTTATTAACCTCTATGGATCGTGATGGAACGAGAGAGGGCTTTGATTTGGCCCTGACCCGCAAGCTTGCAGATGCTGTGCCGGTGCCGGTTATCGCCTCGGGTGGCGTTGGGCATCCGGAACATTTTATTAGTGGTGTCGTTGAGGGGCATGCGAGCGCGGTGCTTGCGGCAAGTATTTTCCATTTCGGGAACTTTACAATTTCAGAAGCCAAGCAGATTATGCTGGCCGCAGGCATTGACGTCAGGCTTTAAGATAAGGCTCAAGGGAGAGCCTCAAGGGGAAGATTAAATGGTGTCTCAAAAATCGGAAATTCTTGATGAGCTTTTCGAAATCATTGAAACACGCAAGCACGGCGATGCTGAAGCTTCCTATACGGCAAAGCTTTTCTCAAAAGGGCCGGCGACTATCGGGCGAAAGCTCAATGAAGAATCTGTCGAGGCATTGATTGCCGCGGCACAGGACAATCCTTCCGAATTGGCACTGGAAGCTGCGGATGTGATTTATCATCTGTTGGTTTTGTTGGCGTCGCTGGGTGTCAGCCTAGGTGAGGTTTTGGATATTCTCGCCAAGAGACAGGGCGTTTCCGGTCTGGAAGAAAAAGCATCAAGACAGGCGGCTGAACATAAAGGTGTCACAAAAGGGGATTAGCGTATGAAAAACCCTGAGGACAAGAGTGTAGAAAAAAACGGAAGCCCACCTTCCCCCTATCGACATTTCTCGGCCACCGCTTGGGGAAAGTTGCGCGATGATACGCCGCTGCCGCTTACAGAAGAAGAGGTTGTGGGTTTGCGTGGGCGCGGCGAAACGGTTTCTATTGCTGAGGTTGAGCAAATTTATCTGCCGTTATCGCGCCTTCTTAATCTTTATGCGGAGGGGGTGCAAACGTTGCACGGGGCGACCAATGCCTTTCTTGGGAACACTCAAAAAGTGCCTTACATTATTGGTGTCGCCGGATCAGTGGCGGTTGGAAAAAGCACGACATCTCGTATTTTAAAGGAATTGCTGGCCCGTTGGCCCAGCCATCCTAAAGTTGAACTTGTTACCACGGACGGATTTTTGCATCCCAATAAGACGCTTGAAGAGCGCGGTCTTGCAGATAGAAAAGGCTTTCCTGAAAGCTTTGATTTGGCTGGTCTAAGAAAATTTCTAACCAATGTTAAGTCAGGCGAAAAGGGTCTCCAAGCCCCAACATATTCACATATCATTTATGATGTTGTGCCGGATCAATATCTTGAGGTGGACCAGCCGGATATTCTGATTGTTGAGGGGTTGAATGTATTACAGCCTGCGCGCCCGGATGATGCGTCAGAGGGTATTCCATTTGTCTCGGATTTTTTTGATTTTTCAATCTTTATTGATGCGGAACCTGCGGTCATTGAGGAATGGTATGTAGAGCGTTTTCTGGGACTGCGACAGACAGCATTTAGCCAGCCTGATGCTTATTTCTCGCGCTATGCCGATTTGGATGATGTGGATGCTGACCGGGTGGCACGCGAAATCTGGAAGTTAATAAATTTACGCAATCTTGAAGAAAATATTCTCCCGACGCGCTGGCGCGCAGACCTCGTGTTGCACAAATCTGCCGATCATACGATTGATCAAGTGTCCCTCAGAAAAATTTAAGCGAGATTAGCTGCCTTAATGAGGTCTTGCAGATTAACTTGCGGGCGTGGGCCGACATGCTTTATGACTTCGGCTGCTGCGACAGCTCCGCGCCTCCCAGCGTTTTCCATCGGTTTACCTGAAGCGACCCCGGAAAGAAAGCCGGCGGCAAATTGATCGCCTGCTCCGGTAAGATCTACAGGCTGATCAACCTTCTCCGCGGCAATCTCAGTTACTTCATGAGACAACACAATGATCGCGCCATCCGCGCTTCGGGTAATCACGCCATCAATATTTTTTTGCTTCATTGCGGCAATCCGATCCTGAATGGACGCTCCTCCGAACATGGCTTTGGCTTCGGCATCATTCGACATGAGCATATCAACTGGCCCGGCGAGCGCTTGGTTGAAAGTATTAAGGTGGCGCTCGACGCAAAAGCTGTCAGATAATGATAAGACGACCTTGCCGCCGCCAGCATGCACCATGTCGCAGGCTTTGAAAAAAGTTTCTACCCCCTGAGGGCTGTCAAAAAGATAACCTTCGGCAAAAAAGACTTTGGTTTGTTTCAACACTTCTGCATCAAGATCCTCCGGGGTAATAAAAGCAGCCGCGCCAATAAGAGTATTCATGGTTCTTTCTGCATCGGGGGTGAGCAGAACAATGCATTTGCCCGTTGGCGTATCATTATTGAGGGGCTGACCGAAAAGCTTGATATTCATTTTTGAAAGGTCGTTCGCAAATATGTCTCCAAATGGATCATTGGCGACTTTGCCGATAAAGCCAGACGACATACCGAGTGATGCGGTGCCTGCGATGGTATTTGCGGCAGACCCTCCTGCGGTGCTGGTATGCACATTAATCTGACCGAGCAAATCCTTGGAGGCGTCGGTGTCAATGAGGGTCATGGCCCCCTTAGGCATATTTAGTCTTCTTAAATCTTCATCTGTGATGTCAGCGAAAACATCTACAATCGCTGCGCCTATTCCGATAATATCCATTTGTTCATTTGACATGCCACTCTCCTCATATTGGAACTAGTCGATACAGGAAGCCCAGATTGGGGTCAAGTAAATCGCACCTAGTTAAATTTTGTTTGTTTATTCTATTGTTCTGTTTGGCAATTTCTGGACATTTGTCTCAAATCGCTCTAAATCGCTTTATATGAGAAAATTTCTGTGGATAAGTTTGTGTTTCACGCTTCTGGCTTCGTGCGCGGGTGAAGCTTATTATGCCGCTAATTCAGAGAATGGCGAACTTGTCACACCTGCTTATAATCAGGAAAAAATGCAATCACAGCAGGCCGATGCTACTTTTGATAATATGCAAGCGCCTTCTAAATTAGCGTTACAAAATATTCAACTTGCTCGACTAGGGGAACCTTCATTGGTTTGGCGTGAAGGTAAGACGACGATACTGCAATTTGCAGGAATGCCCGAAGATAAAAGGGTGCCGGATTGTACTCTGCTCGTTTTTCTGGATGCGCGCGGCCAGCCAACTGGACTTCATTCCAGAAACCCTGCGGGTTCCGATGTAAATAGAGTTGACGACTATGCTGATAATGCCGCTTGCTTCAAAGCATGGAGCAAATTTAAAAGGCGGAAATATCGCGGGTGAAACATATTAAAGACGTGTTGCTTCAAGCCTTTGTTTTATCCTTATATCGACATAAATCTTGCACAACGCAATTAGGGCAATCCGGCTTGCGGGCTTTGCATACATAGCGTCCATGTAAAATTAACCAATGGTGGGCATTTATTCGGTATGGATCCGGGACACGTCGGTCGAGTTTTTTCTCTACTTCAAGTTCATTCTTTCCGGGTGCAATCCCCGTTCTGTTGCCAAGCCTGAAAACATGAGTATCCACAGCAAAGCGCGCTTCGCCGAAGCCTATATTAAGAACCACATTAGCCGTTTTGCGGCCAACACCTGGTAAAGCCATCAAGGCATCGCGATCTTGAGGTACCTCACTGTTGTGTAGGTCGATGAGCTTTTGAGATAAGGCGTAAACATTTTTTGCTTTATTACGATACAAGCCAATGGTTTTCACTTTCTCGCGTATACCCTCTTCGCCGAGGGCAACCATTTTTTCCGGGGTGTCCGCCAGTTGGAACAGAGTCTTAGTGGCTTTATTCACGCCCTTATCCGTTGCTTGAGCAGACAATACGACGGCAACCAAAAGGGTGAACATATTTACATAATCCAGCTCACCCTCAGGGTTAGGCATGGACTCGGCTAGACGGGCAAAAAATTCGGGTATCTGAGAAACTTTCATATATATTTTGTCTTATAGATTGGTTTTCAACGAAATACTGCGAAATTAAGACGCACCTCGATTGCTTGAGGTAAGAGTTTTAAGACTTATTATAATTGCATGTCTGATGAAAAGCCTTTTTTCAGTGCCGTATTGCGTCCTAATTGTTCTTTGAATAATCTGGGTTTCATTGTGTTGATGTCTTTGTTGTCAGCCATTTGCTTGATTTCGGGTATATTCTTTTTGCTGATTGGCGCGTGGCCTGTATTTGGTTTTTTCGGCCTTGATATTTTAATGCTTTATCTTGCTTTTCGGCTTAATTACCGTGCGGCAAAGCGTTATGAGCTTGTAGAGATTTGCGATGATCGGTTGACCGTAACAACCGGCTGGGACGGGGTGGCAACAGATCTCAAAGCGTTTGATCCATATTGGGTTCGGCTGCAGCTGTCTAAATCTGAACGCGCGGTAGGGCCGCTTCATCTTACATCTCATGGACAAAAGCTTGAAATAGCATCTTTTCTTGGCCCAGACGAGCGTTGCGATTTTGCTGATGCACTTGGCAACGCGCTACAAAACTACCGTACCGTTTAAAACTTCGTTGTTTGCATTAAATATTTTTGTGACTAAGCTGGAGATATGTCACAAAATAACAATAATTATGCGGCAGGATTTGACACCCCGTTGGGGCGTATGATTTTACTTGCTGAAGACACCTCAACAGAAAATAAGAAAGCCACTTCAATGCAGCTTATTGGGTTAGGCTTTGCCGGTATAAAAATGAATGATGAAGCGGTCATCGCCGATTTGTCTCGTCAGCTTGGCTGTCAAAATGTGCTGTCCAACCCCGAAAAGCTCAGGCCTCTTGCCACCCAAATTCTTGATCAGCCACATAAAGTACCCGTGTCGTTGCGCGGTACGAATTTTCAGAAAAAAGTGTGGCGCAGGCTCATGGAAATTCCAACAGGCACTACAACCACATATGGAAAGATTTCTGATAATTTGCAAAGCGCGCCGCGCGCGGTCGGTACTGCTGTCGGCAAAAACCCTATTTCCCTGCTCGTTCCCTGTCACAGGGTTATCGGTTCAACAGGCCATCTGCATGGTTATAGATGGGGGTTGGATATTAAAAAATCCTTACTCGCAGCCGAGGGTGCGCCCGTTTCAGTTGCGCTTTAAAATAACAGGACTTTGAAGTTAAAGTGTTTTGGGCGTCGCCGCGCCAGTGCTGGAAATATCATAAATTATAGGTTCGCCTGTGCCAATTTCCTTGGCAAGAATTTCTTCTTGGGACAGGTTCTCCAGCATCATAACAAGCGCGCGTAACGAATTGCCATGCGCCGCAACCAGAACATTTTCACCATCCAATAAGCGTGGCTTGATGCTGGCTTGATAATAAGGCAACACTCTGTCGGCGGTGTCCTTTAGGCTTTCACCGCCGGGTGGTGGAATATCATAGGAGCGACGCCATATATGCACCTGTTCGTCACCCCATTTTTCACGAGCGTCATCTTTGTTTAGGCCCGCAAGGTCGCCATAGTCGCGCTCATTCAGGGCTTGATCTCTGATGACGTCAAGGTCGCCCAACCCAAGAGCGTCAAGAATAAGCGCGCAGGTTTTTTGGGCGCGCTGTAAATCAGATGTAAAGGCAACATCAAAATTATAACCGGCTTGCTTGAGTGTCTTGCCGGCTTGAACGGCCTCTTCAACACCTTTTTCTGTCAAATCCGGATCGCGCCAGCCCGTGAACAGATTTTTTGCATTCCATTCACTTTTCCCGTGACGCACAAGAACTAAACACCCCATTGTGTTGCCTCCTAAAGACCTAAAACATCTGACATGGTATAGAGGCCGGGAGATTTATCTCCGCCCCATAAGGCGGCTTGAAGTGCGCCTTGTGCAAAAATATCCCGACTTTCAGCGTGATGACTGAGAACAAGACGTTCATTTGGCCCTGCCAGAATAAGCTGATGATCTCCAACGACACTCCCGCCGCGCAGGGCTGAAATACCAATCGCGCCGTGTTCACGTGGCCCCGTTAGCCCGTCACGACCACGGTCTGCAACCTCGTCCAGCGAGACATCGCGCCCTTCGGCTGCCGCTTCAGCCAGCATTAAAGCTGTGCCGGATGGCGCGTCTACTTTATGACGGTGATGCATATCAAGAATTTCAATATCCCATGAGGCGTCTAGACTAGCGGTTGCTTGTTTTGCGAGATTGGTAAGCAGGTTAATCCCGAGACTCATATTGCCGGATTTCACAATCACAGCGTGACGCGCTGCGGCTTCTATTTCGGCCTCTTGATCGGCAGTAAATCCCGTCGTCCCAATGACATGTACAATTCTTGTTTGCGCGGCAAGTGCGGAAAGAGCCGCGCTGGCAGAGGGGTCAGAGAAGTCGATAACGCCATCCGCATCTTTCATAACATTGAGCGCATTATCGGTGACTTTCACGCCAAGCGCGTCTAGCCCTGCTAATTTACCGGCATCTTCATTAAGGGCCGGGCTGTTGGCATGCTCCAATGCGCCCACAAGTGTTAAGCGCTCATCTTCTGCGATGAGGCGGACAAGTGTCTGTCCCATTCTTCCGGCGCAACCATTTACGACAAGTTTCATATGGTTTTAATAGCAGGGGTTTGCTTTGAGGGCTAGTGCCGAGCGAAGCACCTATCAATCATCAAGGCTTTTGAGAAATTTTTCACTATCGGGGTATAGACCCGGCTTGTTCTCTGCATCGAACTTTTTCAGTAAATCTTTCTGCTTGCGGGAGATTTTCTTCGGTATCTCCACCGCAATCTGGACATATAAATCACCGAAATGACGATTACGCAGGACGGGCATCCCTTTGCCGCGCAGGCGGAATTGCTGGCCCGATTGCGCCCCTTCAGGAATGGTGAGCTTTACTTTTTTGCCATCAAGCATGGGGACTTCAATCGCCCCGCCTAATATTGCTTGTGTCATCTTCACCGGTATACGGCAGAACAAATCTGCGCCATCGCGCTGCAAGAGACTGTGCGGGCGGATGCTTATAAAAACATAAAGGTCGCCCCGCGGTCCGCCGCGCGCACCGGCATCCCCTTCGCCGCTTAGGCGAATGCGTGTGCCGTCCTCAATGCCTTTGGGGACATCAAAGGAAAGATTGCGCTCTTTATGAACATGACCACGTCCGCCGCAATCTGCGCACGGGTCTCTGATCATCCGGCCTTCACCGCCGCAAGCATGGCAAGTTCTTTCAACAGTAAAAAAGCCCTGTTGGGCGCGCACTGTTCCTTGTCCGTTACATGTGCCACACGTTACGGGCTCGGTTCCCTTTTTGGCACCGCTCCCATTGCAGCTTGAGCATGTGACAGCGCCCGTAACTGCAATTTGTTTAGAGACACCATTAAATGCTTCCATGAGATCTATTTCTAGGTCATAGCGAAGGTCATTGCCGCGACTGGGGCCCGCCTGTCGACGGCTGCGGCTTCTGCCGCCAAAGAATTCTTCAAAAATATCGCCCATTGAACCGAAGTCACCAAACCCTGCGCCTCCGGCACCTGCTGCGCCCGAGCCGCCATTCTGAAAGGCGGCATGACCATAGCGGTCATAGGCGGCACGGTTGTCAGCATCTTTAAGACATTCATAGGCTTCATTGGCCTCTTTGAAGTTTTTTTCAGCCGTTGCGTCGCCCGGATTAAGGTCGGGGTGATATTTTTTGGCAAGAACCCTGTACGCTTTTTTTAGCTCAGCCGCATCTGCATCGCGGCTAACGCCCAGCGTTTCGTAATAGTCTCGTTTTTCCAAGGTCAGGCACTCCTGTGAAAGCGCATGTCAGCATGTCAGACAGTCATCCGCTTTGGGAAGTCTGTCAGGATGCTTTCTGTTCTTCATCTGTGTCGTCGTCGCTTACTTCTTCAAAGTCAGCATCGACAACATCTTCACTATCCGTCTGAGCATCAGCCGCCGCATCGCCTGCTGCCTCCGCCTCTTGCTGGGCTTTGTAAACCGATTCCCCAATTTTCATTGCGGCCTGACTGAGGGCCTGAGCTTTGGCATTAATATCATCCAAATCTTCACCTTCCAGTGCCGTTTGCAAATCGGAAATTGCAATTTCTGCGGCATCTTTATCTGCCAGCTCGATTTTGTCTTCATTCTCGGCGATTGTTTTCTCCGTCGCATGAATAAGACTCTCAGCATTGTTTCTGGCCTCGGCAGACTCACGGCGCGCCTTATCGGCCTCAGCATTGGCCTCTGCATCTTTGACCATATTTTCAATGTCGTCATCAGAAAGGCCGCCTGAGGCCTCAATACGGATGGCTTGCTCTTTGCCGGTAGCCTTGTCGGTTGCCGAAACATTCACAATACCGTTGGAGTCAATATCAAAGGCAACTTCGATTTGCGGCACACCTCTTGGGGCGGAGGGGAGACCCTCAAGATTAAACTGGCCCAGTGCCTTGTTGTCTTTTGCCATTTCACGCTCGCCTTGATAAACGGCAATGGTCACGGCAGACTGATTGTCCTCAGCAGTAGAGAAGACCTGAGATTTCTTAGTCGGTATTGTTGTGTTGCGCTCAATCAGACGGGTGAAAACACCGCCAAGAGTTTCAATACCCAAAGATAAAGGTGTTACGTCGAGAAGCAGCACATCTTTAACATCGCCCTGTAAAACGCCTGCTTGAATTGCTGCACCCATCGCAACAACTTCATCCGGGTTCACGCTCATATTAGGCTCTTTGCCGAAAACATTCTTCACGAACTCTCGGATTTTAGGCATACGCGTTTGTCCGCCGACCAGCACGACCTCATCAATTTCACCAGCAGATATGCCGGCATCGCTCATGGCCTCTTCGCATGGCTTGCGGGTGCGCTGGATCAGGTCATCCACCATGCCCTCAAGCGTGGCGCGGGTAAGTTTGGTGTTCAGGTGCTTTGGCCCTGATTGATCAGCCGTTATGAAGGGGAGGTTCACTTCAGTCTGAGTAGAAGAGGAAAGCTCAATCTTAGCTTTTTCAGCCGCTTCTTTTAGGCGCTGAAGTGCGAGCTTGTCCTCGCGCAAGTCAATGCCCTGCTCTTTTTGAAATGTCTCGGCAAGATAGTCCAGGATAACGGTATCGAAATCTTCACCACCAAGGAATGTGTCACCATTGGTTGCTTTCACTTCAAAAACGCCATCGCCAATCTCAAGAATGGATACGTCAAACGTGCCGCCGCCGAGGTCATAAACAGCAATCGTCTGACCCTCTTTTTTCTCCATGCCATAAGCAAGAGATGCGGCTGTCGGCTCATTGATAATGCGTAGCACCTCAAGCCCTGCAATTTTACCGGCGTCTTTTGTGGCCTGGCGCTGGGAGTCGTTAAAATAGGCCGGAACAGTAATAACGGCTTGATCGACCTTTTCACCTAAATAGCTTTCGGCTGTTTCTTTCATTTTCTGCAAGATAAAAGCAGAAATTTGCGATGGAGAATATTGTTCACCCCGTGCTTCAACCCAAGCATCGCCATTATCTGCGGAACAAATTGTGAAGGGAACCATTTCAATGTCTTTTTGTGTGGCAGGGTCTTTAAAGGTTCTGCCAATCAGTCGTTTGACAGCAAACACCGTGTCTGTCGGGTTGGTGACAGCCTGACGTTTTGAGGGTTGCCCAACAAGTCGTTCTCCGTCTTCTGCAAAGCCAACCATGGAAGGCGTTGTTCTTGCGCCCTCTGAGTTCTCAATCACACGGGGGGTATCGCCGTCCATAACAGCAACACAGGAGTTTGTGGTTCCCAGATCAATTCCGATAACTTTACCCATTGTTCCACCTATTCACTTTATTCGTCTATAATTCGTATTTGCGCCTGTTTAGGGCTATCTTAAGTCTTCAAAAAAGGCTTTAGACACCTGAAACAGTTTCACATTTTGCCTTTATCAAGGCCGGTTGAGGTTTATATAAGATTGGGGTTAAGGGACTACAAGGTCGCAACCCAAAAAAATTTAATCACCTTACTTTGAGGGTAAGAAAGCTTTTGGTGTCATTTATGGACTTAAATCACGCAAAATATATTCCGGAATACTGGTCACCCAAGCAACAAAGGGCTGTTTTGGACGCTTTAATGCCTGTGATTGCAAAAGCCCCCTTTTTTAAGCCTCGTATGCCGCGCACCAATCAGCCCTGGTCAATTATTATGACAAATGCCGGGTCACTGGGGTGGGTTTCCGATGTCAATGGTTACAGATATCAGGCGGCTCATCCTGAAACCGGTGAAACATGGCCGCCCTTACCGAATATTTTGCAGGCGGCATGGACTGATTTAACGGGTCTCGATGTGCCGGCAGAATGTTGTCTGATTAATTTGTACCAAGGCCAGCGTGCGAAAATGGGTTTGCATCAGGATCGCGATGAAATTGATAAAAGTTTTCCGGTTCTGTCTTTTTCGCTCGGTGACTCCGCGCGGTTTCGGGTCGGCGGCAAAACCAGAAAAGGCCCAACGCAATCGGTGAAGCTTAATTCGGGAGATGTTGTTATACTGCAAGGTGAGTCTCGTTTGAGCTTTCATGGTATTGATCGCATCATGCCGGACTCGTCCCAGCTCATCGGTGATTATATTGAGGGCGGTGGGCGGATAAATCTGACACTGCGACGGGTAAATCCAGCTTAATTCAGCTGTGAAGGTTTAACCGTCTTTCGCAACCCCAACCTTTGCAGCTCTTAGCAGGCGATCGCCAATCATATAGCCGATTTCCACGACTTCGATAATTGTGCCATTATCCTGCCCTGTGCCCGGCGCTTCATACATAGCTTCGTGGAAATTGGGGTCAAACTTTTCGCCTTCAGGGGCAATCGGTTTTACGCCATTGCGTTGAAGCGCCGCCATCAGGTCGCGCTGGGTGGCGCCGACACCTTCCAGCAGATTGACCATGTTATCAGACAATCCTTCCCGGTCGGTTTCTTCTATGGCGTTGAGGGCGCGTGTCAGGTTATCGCCTACTGACACCATATCACGAGCAAAACCAGTCACGCCGTATCGGAGAGCATCGGACTTATCGCGCTCAGCACGGCGGCGGGTATTTTCTAGCTCAGCCGCCAGCCGAAGCATTTTTTCGTTCAATTCGGCAATTTGTTGTTCGGGATCAATTTCCTCTGGCTCTTCAACCACTTCTGCGGGCGCTTCTTCTAAAGATTTCTTCTCAGTAGGTTCTTCTTCAGATTTTGAAGGCTCCTCTGTATTTTTATGAGATGCTTCTATTTGAGATGTGTCGGCTTTTGGGGCATCTGTTTCCGTTTTAGGGGCCTCTTGATTTTCCGGATTTGTGTCAGTTTCGTTTTCGTGACTCATCATTTCATTCCCTAAATTATCTGATATGGGCTTCAGCACATCTTATTTAGGAGGTATAGCGCGCGAGTTCAACCTTTTGGATTTATTCACCCTTGCTGATGTTCCGTCCAGCCGCTAAACAGATGACTAAATTATAGTTTTCAACGAACAGGACTGTTAATGACACAAATGATAAGACCATCAGGTCGCCAATATAATCAATTGCGATCCGTCACGCTTGAGAAGGGAGTTACTAAACATGCCGAGGGCTCCTGTTTGATAAAAGCGGGCGATACGCATGTATTGTGCACAGCAAGCGTTGAAACGCGTGTCCCGCCATGGCTAAGAAATGGCGGTACGGGCTGGGTTACGGCAGAATACGGTATGTTGCCGCGCTCGACATCTGATCGCATGCGCCGCGAGGCATCGGCTGGTAAACAGTCAGGGCGCACCCAAGAAATTCAGCGCCTTATCGGTCGCTCACTGCGTGCCGTCACGGATCTCGCCGCGTTGGGTGAAAATCAAATCAGTATTGATTGTGATGTGCTGCAGGCTGATGGCGGTACACGAACGGCTTCTATCACTGGCGCTTTTGTTGCGCTTTCACAGGCGGTTGATTGGATGAAAGCCAAACAAATTGTTGATGCTAACGCAGTTGTTATTCGCGATCATGTCGCGGCAATTTCATGTGGTATTTATAAGGATGAGCCGGTGCTGGATTTGGATTATGCAGAAGACAGCAACGCGATTGCTGATGCGAATTTTGTGATGACCGGGAGTGGCACACTTGTTGAAGTGCAGGCCACAGCCGAAGAAAGACCTTTTAGCCAGCAGGATTTTTCTGCTCTTATGATGCTTGCTGAAGCGGGTATTCGTAATCTGGTCGTGCTGCAGAAGCAATCTCTCGGTTAATACAGTTTTTGGTTACAACATTTGGGGCGCTACATGTCTGAAAACCGGAAAGTCTTGTCAGGGAAGATTGTCGTTGCCAGTCATAATGCCGGCAAGGTAACTGAAATTAATGAATTGGTCGCCGCCTTCGGCATTGAAACAATCAGTGCGGCTGACTTGAATTTGCCTGAGCCAGAGGAAGCCGGTGACACTTTTATAGCTAATGCGGAACTAAAAGCCTTGGCGGCGGCGCAAGCGGCAGGTTTGCCGGCACTGGCTGATGATAGTGGGCTAGCGGTTGACGCGTTGGGTGGTGCGCCAGGTATTCATTCTGCCAGATGGGCGGAGGGAGATATTGAGAAGGGGGAAACTCCCGGGCGCGATTTCGAGCGCGCCATGAGAAAGGTCGAGGAAGCGCTTACGCGCATTCCCGATGCGCCCAGAACAGCACATTTTGTTTGTGCGCTAACGCTTGCATGGCCGGACGGACATTGTGAAAGCTTCGAAGGTAAGGTTTATGGTGAGCTGGTTTGGCCGCCGCGCGGGGATCTAGGCTTTGGTTATGATCCGGTGTTCCAGCCTGACGGTCTTGCAAAAACCTTTGGCGAGATACAACCGGAGATGAAACATGCAATGTCGCATCGGGCAGCAGCATTTCAAAAACTTGTTACGGCATGTCTGAAAGACTAGACGCGTCAATAGCAGACTCTCTCGGTGTTTATGTCCACTGGCCGTTTTGCCTGTCAATTTGCCCCTATTGTGATTTCAATGTTCACGTATTTAAAAATGTTGATCAGGATAGCTGGCTGAAAGCCTATGCAGCTGAAATCCAACACCTTGGTAATCTGACGGATTATGCGCACCCCGTGACGAGTGTATTTTTCGGTGGCGGCACGCCGTCACTGGTGCGTCCGGATATTCTTGAAGGCGTTTTAAACGAAATCGCTTCCGTTTGGGGGCTGGCCCAAAATGCAGAAATATCGCTTGAGGCTAATCCTGTTGGGTTGGACAGGCCATTGCTTGAGGATCTAAAGCGGGCCGGCATTACGCGTTTTTCCATGGGTGTGCAATCGCTGGATGACGAGGCTCTTTCATTTCTTGGGCGCACTCATAATGCGGCTGACGCCATTTCTGCTTTCGCCTTGGCGCGGGATCTTTTTGAGTACACATCCCTAGATTTGATTTATTCCCGTCCTGATCAAACGGTTGCCGCTTGGGCGGCGGAGTTGACAACGGCGCTCGCTTTGGCACCTGATCATCTGTCGGCCTATCAGCTGACGATTGAGCAAGGCACAAATTTCGGCAAGTTACATCAGGCGGGGCGACTGACCTTGCCGGATGAAGACGTCCAAATTGGGCTATATGATATCACCCAATCGCTCTGCCATGATGTGGGGTTGGTGACTTACGAAGTTTCAAATCATGCCCGCCCAGGTCATGAGTCTCGTCATAATATACAATGCTGGCAGGGGGCGCCCTATATTGGCATCGGACCCGGTGCACATGGTCGCATTGATATTGGGGGTCAACGCCATGCTTCCATCGGTATTAAACAACCTGCAGCATGGCTCGCATCCACATCAGACATTTCCGTTGGTCACGGTCTCGCCTCACTTGAGTGCTTGTCGAATGAAGAGGTTTTTGAAGAACGCCTGATGTTCGGTTTGCGCCTTGTTGATGGCGTGTCTTTTTCAGATATTTTTAAAAATACCACAGCACCGGATGGCGCGTTAGGCCCCGCAAAAATTGATTTTCTTGTCGGCGCAGGCTTATTGGAGGATCGGCGAGACAGGCTCGTCGCCACCCGCAGCGGGCGTCTTGTCCTCGACAGGCTGGTCGCTGAATTGTTGATCGCCTGAGTCCAGAAATAAAACTCCGTCTTCTGTCTTTATTTCTGTTGGTGTTTCCAAATCATCAGACAGGAACAGCGCATTGAAATTTAACTTAGCGCGGTCAATTTGGACAAAACTATCAGGCGCTTGCGTCACGATTTTATTTTTTCGCCGCCTCACTTCAAGCACGGCTAGGCCCCGCTCATTGAGCCCATCTTCATTAAGGCGGAAAATGCCGTCAATACCTAAAAATCCGTCGGCATTTGTCATCGCTGTATCGTTAAAGGGGTTGTCCGGATTTATGACAGAAAGCGCGGCAGTCAGGCTAACGGCATCATAGGCAAGGCTGGCAATACGACGCGGCTTCTGTCCGTATACTTTTTTGTAGCGGCCTGAAAATGCTTTCCAGCCCCCAGGGTCAGGTGCGGCATACCAGCCGCCAACAAGTGGCGGCTCTTGGCCAAGTTGAGGGTCATCCCACAGGCCGGTTCCTAAAAATTTAACTTCACGCGGATCCACATCAAAATAAGGGAGTAAAGGTGCAAGACTTCTTAGTTTCACACCACCTTCTGGCAGAATAACCGCATCAAAGGGTAGCTCGCCGAAAGTCTCGCGACGCTCAAGTTCTTGTATCTGGGCAAAAAGTTCGGGCGCTTTCTCCGCTAGCGCCTTTTCAAATTCTTCCTCTTCCGTGTTGGGCAGTAAGAGGCGTGCCTCCTCCATAAGCCGCGCCATTTCTTCTTCCTTGGCGAGTTTTCGGTCATCATATTGGGCAAGCTTTTGAACCGGGTCGAACATGGATTGCGCTTCTTCTTGATAATATTCCACTTGTACCAACTCACCACCATAGCGCGTGACCGTCGGCTCTAATGCCGCCGCGATTCTTTGGCCGTAAGGTGTTTCTGGAATGAGTGCTGCGAAACGCTCTTTTCCTTCAAGTCTAGCCGTTTCGATTATTCTTTCTAGATTTTGCTCTGGCAAAAACCCGATAAGCCAGACGCCCTGATGAGCTACAGAGCGGTCATTGGAAAAAGCAATTAACGGTATATTTGCGGATTTGGCGATTGGGGTTACGGCACGAACGGAGTCAGCAAAGACAGGGCCGATAATAATCTGAACGCCCTCATTAAGTGCTGCGCGTGCGGCTCTTACCGCTCCCTTTTTTGTGCCATTTGTGGGCTTCACAATAAGCGTTATTTCAGGGCGGTTAACATCAAAAACCGCCAACTGTGCCGCATTAAAAAGATCGGTAGCAACCTCATTTACGGTTTCATTGCCTGACTCGAAGGGGAGCAACAGCCCGACGCGTATCCGCCCATCATTTATGACCTGGGTGCGGCTCTCTTTCGGGAGGGTGTCGGACCGACTTTCAAATGCTGTCGGTTGATTGCTGGTTTCAGGCAAAGCGCGCAAAAAAGCTTTAGTGTTTTCAACGATGCGATAGTCCAAGGGGCTGGCTGGCGCTTTTTTGCCCGGCATTTCATAAATAGTGCCTTGAGTTACAGAGCCGCGCACTTTTGACCCACTTATACCAGTTTCGCTTGCACAGCCCGCAATAAGGCCAGTCAGCACCAGTGCCATAAGGGTATTTTTTTTCATTTCGGCGTATCTCATCAACATCACTTTACTCATGTTAACAGGTTTAGATATAAATTATGTCCGGAGTATGGCTTTAACATATTCCCGAACTGGCTGAAATACCTATGCTTGGGAAGCTTGAGGCCCACCTTAAGGGATAGGCTCTTGCCATTTGGGGCGAATAAGGCAAAGTCATATCATGACTGACCATACTGTCTCAAAGCCAATGACGCATGCCAAGGGCGGCCTAAAGAGTGGGCTTTATGTTGTTGCTACGCCTATAGGCAATGCCATGGACATTACTCTGCGTGCGCTGGACGTTCTGATGCAGGCAGATAAAGTCTATTGCGAAGATACGCGCATCACTAAAAAATTATTTTCCTTGCACGGTATTCAACGCAAGCCAGATAGCTATCACGAGCATTCATCAGATCATGTCCGGGCAGAGATTTTGTATCACCTTGAAAATGGCCTCACTGTTGCGTTGGTCAGTGATGCCGGAACACCGCTGATTTCAGATCCGGGTTATCGTTTAGTGAAAGAGGTGCGTGATGCGGGGCAAGAGGTTTTTTCAGTGCCTGGTGCTTCCAGTCCGATTGCGGCTTTGAGTATTGCAGGTTTCCCGAGTGACCGGTTTTTATTTGCTGGATTCCTGCCAACTAAATCTGCGGCACGGCAAACTGCTCTGGGAGAATTAGTCGACATTCCGGTCACACTTGTTTTGTTCGAAAGCCCGAAAAGGCTGACGGGACTATTGAAAGATATTGATGCTGTAATGCCTAATCGCGAAGCCGCGATCTGCCGCGAAATGACCAAAGCGTATGAGGAGGTTCTTGTCGGGGCGCCAGCAGAATTGATCGAAACCCTTGATGCCAATGCCTCTGCGCGTGGGGAAGTTGTGGTTCTTATTCATCCGCCCGCTGCGCGCGAAAGAATGTCCGAGGCAGATGTGCGGGAGAGTCTCAGGGTCGCCTTGCAAAGCCAACCCTTAAAAACGGCCGCCGCGCGGGTTGCTGCGCTTTCCGGGTGGTCAAAGCGAGATGTCTATCAATTAGCGTTGACGTTTTCAGAAAATGTAGATGAATGATTTTTACAGAAAAGAAAAAGCTACAAAACAAAAAAATTCAGGCATACAGACGGGGTATACGTGCTGAGATTGTTGCCGGGCTTTATTTGTCGGTAACGGGTTGGCGCGTTTTGGTGTGGCGTTGGAAATGTCCGTTGGGGGAAATTGATTTGGTTGCCAAAAGAGGAAAAATCATTTCCTTTATCGAAGTGAAGGCGCGCCGGAACGAGCAGGCGGCGATTGACTCGATAACAGCGCATCAATGGCGACGGATTTCAAATGCTGCAGATTTATTTATGGCACGGCATGGGCAATACGCTGATTGCTCATGGCGTTTTGATGCGATTATTATTGTTCCGAGGAAATGGCCAAGGCGATTTAAAAATATGTGGCTCGACTAGTATATGGGTTTTGTAAATAGTAAAAAAATGGAAACATTGAAGCATCGAATTAATCGGCATGCTTTAGTTGTTTGGTCGGCCTTATTGCCAGCTTTGGTGTCCCTTGGCTGCACAGTGCCAAGTACGATAGTTGGTGGCATGTCAGCTGTCGGGTCGGCGGCGTTGAGTGCGCCTGGTTTTGAAAGGCGGGTGGATGATGCCGGCCTCATGGTTGCGCTGAACCGCGCGCTTCTTCAAGAAGACGATACACTTCTGCTTAAAATCAAAATTGATGCTTTGGCAGGGCGGTTGATGCTGACGGGTACGGTGCAAGACGAAGCGGCTCAAAAAACCTTGCAGAAGATTGTTGGTGAAACAGATGGCATTCGGCAGGTTTTTGATTATGTACAGGTCAGTGAGGCGCGCAGTTTTTCAAAAGTGGCACGCGATGGTCTTATCAGTGCCCGCCTGCGAACTGCTATGATGACTGACCAAGCCATCTCAGCGGTGAATTTCATCATCAGAACCCACAGAGGTGTGGTATATATTCTGGGTATTGCGCCAACGGAAGAAGAGGCGATACGTGTCGTTAATCATGCCCGAACAATATCTGGTGTGGTTGAGGTTAAGCTTGAGTTTGAAACAGTGGATGAAATGATGCTGGCATTTGCCGCCGCAGAAGAGCTCAGTAATGCAGAGGCATCACACGAGAGATAATCCGGATAAATGAAATGGTTTTAAAAGTCGCAATTCAAATGGATCCCATCGAGTCGATTGATGTAGGCGGCGACAGTACTTTTGCCCTTGGCTTAGAGGCGCAAAAGCGGGGTTTTGAACTTTATTATTACTTGCCTGAAAATATGAGTCTGCGGGATGGTGCGGTTACAGCGCGCATTCGTTCCTTGGCTCTCAAGGACAAAGGCGAAGATTATTTCTCTGCAGGGCCGGAAGAGGTGCGCCATCTGACGGATATGGATGTTGTGTTGATGCGGCAGGATCCGCCTTTTGACATGGCTTATATTTCCGCCACACATATGCTAGAGCAAATTTGTGACCATACGCTGGTGGTCAACAATCCTGTTGCTGTGCGGAACGGGCCGGAGAAAATCCTGCCAGTTCTGTTTCCCTCGCTTCAGCCGCCGACTTTATTGACGCGAGATTCGAATGCGCTGGAAGACTTTAGAGAAGAGTTTGGCGATATCATTCTCAAGCCCGTTTACGGCAATGGTGGCGCCGGGGTTTTCAGGGTTACAGAGCAAGATGAAAATTTTTCTGCCTTGGTAGAAATGTTCATGGTCTCCAACCGCGAGCCGATAGTTGCCCAGCAATATTTGCCCGATGTGCGGCAAGGCGATAAGCGTGTCATTCTTGTTGAGGGTGAGGCGGTGGCGTCGGTGAACCGCATTCCACA
Source organism: Candidatus Micropelagos thuwalensis (assembly GCF_000469155.1). Lineage (NCBI taxonomy): Bacteria > Pseudomonadati > Pseudomonadota > Alphaproteobacteria > Candidatus Micropelagius > Candidatus Micropelagius thuwalensis. The sequence continues at coordinate 634,628 of NZ_AWXE01000004.1, forward strand.
GCCAGGTGAGGCGCGGGCAAATGTTCATGTCGGCGGTCGCCCGGAGGCCTCTGAATTATCTGATAGGGATTTTGAAATTGCTAAAACTATCGGGAGTTATTTGAAGGATAATGGGATTGTTTTTGCTGGCATTGATGTGATTGGTGATTATCTCACAGAGATCAATGTAACGTCTCCGACCTGCATTCGCGAAATCGCAGAATTTGGAGGGCCTGACGTTGCCAAGCTCATTTGGGATGCGATAGAGGTTCGGTTGAAGCGTTAAAGCTTCTTTTAAACAGCCTTATCGAGTTGCTCCGGGGTGTATTTTTTGTAGTTTTCTTGTTTTTCAAGGGCATCAACGGCAATAATTCTGGTGCCGCCGCTTTTTGTATCATGCAATTCTGCATGAGGATAACCGCTGAAATTATTAATACGGACAACTGTCCATAGATTCTGAAAGTTGGAAATTTCAAAATCTTTAGACAACCCCATCATGGACAGGATTTTTTTCTTGTTGTGAAAATATTCGACAAAAACATCGCCGATTTTTACTTCTATGCGTTTCTGGTTAAACATAACAAAAGCTCAACTTTGCAACAAAAACAGACAATTAATACTACATAAAAAAGCGCTAATAAACAAAAAATTTCTGCTTGGTCGATTATAATCTCAATTATTTTGTAAGTGTATCTATCTTGTTTTCCCTTTAAATCGGTCCGGCCCAATAAAGAAGAATAATGGTCGCACGTATCAATACACTAGCCTTTCAAGGCATGAATGCTGTTAAGGTGGATGTGCAAGTACACCTCTCCCCTGGCAAGATGGTTTTTAACACTGTGGGATTGCCTGATAAAGCAATCGGTGAAAGCCGTGAGCGGGTAAGAAGTGCGCTTTCTGCAATAGGATTGGGCTTGCCGCCGGAACGCATTACCGTCAATCTTGCGCCGGCTGATTTGCCAAAAGAAGGCAGTCATTATGATTTACCCATTGCGTTGGGGTTAATGGTCGCGATGGGTGCGTTACCTGCAGAAGCTGTAGATGGGTTTGTTGCTATAGGCGAACTGTCCTTGGATGGGCGCATTGGCGGGGTCCCGGGCGCACTTCCCGCTGCAATGGCTGCGATGTCGTGGGGGCTGTGTCTCATCTGTCCCGCCGATTGTGGCCCGGAGGCTGCATGGTCGGGGTTGGGCGCGCCAGACAATCAGGGCATTATCGCAGCAGAGCATATTCTTCAACTGATTAGTCACCTGCGCGAGACACAAACTCTACCTCCGCCTGAGCCTCGTATTGAAACGGCACACGAAGACATGCCTGATATGTCGGATGTGCGGGGTCAACCGGAAGCAAGGCTTGCGCTAGAGGTCGCGGCGGCAGGCGGGCATAATCTTTTGCTTACTGGCCCTCCTGGTGCTGGAAAGTCCATGTTGGCCGCAAGGTTGCCGGGCATTTTACCACCGCTTCAGTCAAGGCAACGCCTTGAAGTAACGATGATTAAGAGTCTCTCCTGTGGCGGGAGTGGGGTGAATATGGCAAGTCATAGGCCTTTTCGCGCACCTCATCATTCGGCAAGCATGGCGGCTTTAATTGGGGGTGGGCGTCAGGCCAAGCCGGGTGAGATTTCCCTTTCGCATAATGGTGTTTTGTTTCTGGATGAATTGCCTGAGTTTTCTCGCCAGACGCTTGATGTCTTGCGCCAGCCCATTGAAACCGGAGAAGTTGAGATTGCTCGCGCGGAAGCGCATATCACCCACCCTGCGAAATTTCAGCTTGTTGCAGCCATGAATCCCTGTCGCTGTGGTCACGCCAATGATCCAGAGCTTGCCTGTCGTCGAATTCCGCAATGTATAAACGAATACCTGGTCCGCCTGTCTGGGCCTTTGTTAGATAGGTTTGATATTCGCATTGAAGTACCGCCGGTATCGTCACGAGATATGTTGTCACCCGATAGCGGGGAGAGTAGCGCTGATATTGCCCGGCGAGTCGAACACGCTCAGAACATCCAGTTTAATCGCAATCAAGGTTGTTTGAATGCCAATCTGGATGGTGAGCTTTTGCGAGACCTCGCAAGGCCTGATGAGGAGGGGCAGGCGCTTATTGATAAAATCACCAATGAGGCCATAAGCTCCAAGCTGACGGCGCGAGGTTATATCCGCATTATAAGGGTTGCGCGGACGATAGCCGATTTGGACGGCTGTGAACATCTTGCCGCAAGACATGTTGCTTCAGCCATGGTATAGCGCGGCGTGACATCAGATGTAAAAGGGTGATGATTATTTAAAAATCATAAGCCGCAATCGCTGCCATGTTGAGCAATTCGGAAGACGTACACCCGATGCGAACAATTTGAACCGGCTTGGACATTCCGATAAGCATTGGCCCAATCACCGTTGCGCCGCCGAGTTCACCCAACATTTTTGTCGAAATAGAAGCGGAGTGAATGGCAGGCATGACGAGCACATTGGCATTATCTTTGAGGCGGGAGAACGGATACATGCTCCGCACATCTTTATTAAGCGCCACATCAGCAGCCATTTCCCCATCAAATTCGAAATCAACGCAACGATGTTCCAAAATCTTGATGGCGTCGCGCACATATCTTGATCTGTCGCCCTCTGGGTGACCGAAGGTAGAATAGGCGAGTAGGGCGACTCTTGGCTCATAACCGAGCGCGCGCGCAGTTTCAGCCGTTTGCTCTGTAATATCCGCCAGCTCTTCACCATTCGGCATGTCATGAACATTAGTGTCAGCAACAAGCACAGTCCGCCCACGCGTCAAAATCATAGAAACCCCTATCATTCTTTTGCCGGGCAGCGGGTCAATCACTTTGGTGACTTGTTCAAGCACTATCGAATAATTGCGTGTTACGCCGGTAATCATCGCATCAGCATCGCCCAGTGCCAGCATGCAAGAGCCAAAAATATTTCGGTCATTGCTGACCATGCGCATCACATCCCTTTCAAGGAACCCTTTACGTTGTAAGCGATTATAGAGATAAGCAGCATAGTCATTAACCCGTTCAGATTTACTGGTATTGGCGATTTCCAGATCATCTCTGTCGCCCAGTCCAATTGATTTCATGTTTTCGAGCACAATTTCATCGCGCCCAATAAGAACAGGCTCGCCCAGACCGGCATCCTTATAGGCAATCGCTGCGCGGATAACTTGTTCTTGCTCGCCCTCAGCAAATATCATGCGTTTAGGTTTCTGGCGGACTTTATTGAAAATAACTTGCAAGGAACCCGCTGCGGGATCGAGGCGCGCTGACAAACGATCTCGATAAGCATCCATATCCACAATCGGCTTTCTGGCAACGCCCGTTTCCATCGCGGCCATGGCCACAGCAGGCGGAATATCTCTAATAAGACGTGGGTCAAACGGCACCGGGATAATGTAATTCGGGCCAAAGCGCAGACGTTCATCATTATAAGCTGCAGCGACCTCATCGGGCACATCTTCCCGCGCTAATGCCGCTAAAGCCTCGGCACAAGCGATTTTCATTTCTTCATTAATCGTTGTGGCTTGCACATCCAATGCGCCACGGAAGATATAGGGAAAGCCGAGCACATTATTTACCTGGTTTGGATAATCTGACCGACCGGTGGCAACAATCGCATCAGGGCGAATTTCATGCGCCTCTTCGGGTGTGATTTCGGGGTCTGGGTTTGCCATGGCAAAAATTATCGGGTCTTTCGCCATTGATTTCAGCATCTCACCCGTCAGTGCGCCTTTTACCGAAAGCCCGATGAAAATATCTGCGCCTTGCATGGCCTCAGCGAGTGTCCGTGAGTCTGTTTTGACAGCATGGGCTGATTTCCATTGGTTCATGCCCTCTTCGCGCCCTGTAAAGATGACGCCTTTTGTGTCGCATAAAATCGCATTATCCGACGGTAAGCCCATCGCCTTTAATAGTTCCAGACAGGCAATACCCGCCGCGCCAGCGCCATTCATTACGACTTTTGTTTCTTTGATATCTCTTCCCGTGAGATGTAGGGCATTGATAAGCCCCGCAACGCAAATAATAGCTGTGCCGTGCTGATCGTCATGGAAGACGGGAATATCCATCTCCTCGCGCAGTTTTTGTTCAATAATGAAACAATCCGGCGCTTTGATATCTTCAAGGTTAATGCCGCCAAAGCTGGGGCCCATATAACGTACGGCATTGATAAATTGATCTGGGTCTTCGGTATCAATTTCAAGGTCAATACTGTCAACATCAGCAAAACGCTTAAAAAGAACAGCCTTGCCTTCCATGACTGGTTTAGACGCGAGGGCGCCAAGATTGCCAAGTCCTAAAATAGCTGTACCGTTTGAGATAACAGCGACCATATTACCGCGGCTGGTTAAATCATAGGATGCGTCGGGATTATCTGAAATCGCGCGCACCGGAACCGCCACTCCCGGCGAATAAGCAAGAGACAAATCTCTCTGCGTCGCCATGGGTTTGGTCGGATTGATTTCAAGTTTGCCCGGCTTGCCGCGACTATGAAATCTCAGCGCCTCACGGTCACCTATATTTTTTTCAGTTGAATCATCCATTGAACACCTACCTTGATGATGTTTACGGTGAAGTGCGATTTATCTCAAGCCCTGAGTTTATTTCATCTGAATGTAATTATTATTTTAACAGATATTTCCCAACAGTAATTTTCGATATCGCGTTTTCCATTGCGGTATGGCTCTGCTAAGATAGTGTCATGCTGAACGCCGAAAACAACATGTCATCAACAACACCAAAAATGCCGACAACAGATCCAAATATCACCCCAATGATGCGTCAGTTTCTGGACATCAAGGCAGACCATCAAGATTTTCTGCTTTTTTATAGGATGGGTGATTTCTATGAGTTGTTTTTTGACGATGCCATTGTGGCTGCGGCGGCATTAGATATCACCCTCACCCACCGTGGAAAACATCTGGGCGAAAATATTCCAATGTGTGGTGTGCCTTTTCATGCCGCCGAGAGCTATTTGCATCGGCTTATCCGGCAGGGGCATAAGGTGGCGATTTGCGAACAGACGGAAGATCCTGCTGAGGCCAAAAAGCGGGGTTCAAAATCTGTTGTCCGGCGCGAGGTGGTGCGCCTCGTAACCGCTGGCACCCTAACGGAAGAGGGTCTCTTGGAGGCGAGGGCGAATAATTATCTCGCCGCGTTCGGACAAACCCGACATGAGGAAAGCCCTGCTTTAGCCTGGGTGGATATATCGACAGGTGACGTGCAGATTTTCGCCGGGAAGTTCGATGCCATTCAGGGGCGTTTAGCTGCCTTAATGCCGCGCGAATTACTTTTACCGGACAGTTTACCACCAGAGAAACAGCGTCTTTTGACTGAAAGTTGCGGTGATGTTGTGGCGACAGAGCTCACCGCCTCACAGGCAAATTCTGAGTCCGGTCATGCGGCTTTAGTAGAAGCGTATCATGTCTCGACACTGGATGGTTTCGGTAATTGGTCGCGGTCAATGTATGCCGCAGGCGGCGCCCTGATTAATTATCTCACCCTTACCCAGCTTGGAAAGTTACCGAACTTAAAGCCACCGCGTTTAATGTCTGCTGATGACAGAATGCGAATAGATGTGGCGACCTGTCAGAATTTGGAGATTCTTCAAAATAAAACCGGTGAGAAAAAGGGGTCACTCTTTGCAGCCATTGACAAAACAGTCACCGGGCCCGGCGCGCGCATGCTGTCGCAAAGGCTTGCGGCACCTCTGGCGCAAAAAGATGCTATTGAGGGGCGGCTTGATGCGATCAGTTTTTATGCAGGGCATGATGCCGAGACCACAAAAACGCGTGAAACCAAACGGTCTATCTTAAAAAATGCGCCGGATATGGCGCGTGCGCTCGGGCGCATGTCGCTGGAAAGGTGCGGGCCGCGCGATTTGGCGGCAGTAAGAGATGGGCTGATGCAGGGCTTTGAATTGGCGGCAACGGCGCTCCCCGATATCACGCCCTGCCCACCACAAATTGAGTCGGTGCTGGCGGCTATTGCGCCTATTCAAAAACCCCTGAAAGATTTGTGTGACCATTTGGCTAAGGCGCTTGCTGACGAACTGCCAGTTCTGACACGTGATGGCGGCTTTATTGCCATGGGTTATCACCCCGGCTTGGATGAAGCCCGTCGCTTGCGAGATGAAAGCCGTCGTGTGATTGCGGGCCTCCAAAACAGCTACCGAGAAGATACGGGCATTAAAGCACTTAAAGTTAAACATAATGCTGTGCTGGGTTATCACATTGATGTCCCGGCGGCACATGGCGACCGGTTGATGACAGCACCTTATGCCGATACATTTTTTCATCGCCAGACACTCGCAAATTCGGTGCGGTTTTCAACCACGGAACTCGCGGAGCTCGCGGGTCAAATTTCTCGTGCCGGTGAAAAAGCGACCGGGCTGGAGCAGGAAATTTTTAGCACCCTATGCGGTGAGGTGCTGGCCCAAGCCGAGGCGGTCAGCCGTGCGGCTGAGGCGCTGGCTGAACTGGATGTGGCGCTGGCACTCGCTGAGCTCGCCTGCGACATGAACTGGGTACGGCCTGAGATTTATGATGATCATCGCTTTTTTGTCGAGGCCGGACGACATCCGGTGGTTGAGGCCTCATTGTCCGGACAGGGTGACAGCCCATTCATTGCCAATGATTGCCATATTCATGCAGATGATAAACAGGGCAATACAGGCCGATTATTATTGCTCACGGGCCCAAATATGGCGGGTAAATCAACCTATTTGCGCCAAAATGCATTAATTGCCGTATTGGCCCAAAGTGGGTGCTATGTGCCTGCTACGAAGGCAGAAATCGGGATTGTTGATCGGCTGTTTAGTCGTGTCGGGGCGGCTGATGATTTGGCTCGCGGACAGTCAACTTTTATGGTCGAAATGGTTGAAACAGCGGCGATATTAAATCAGGCGGGGCCTGCGAGCATGGTCATTCTTGACGAAATTGGGCGTGGTACGTCAACATTTGACGGTCTCTCGATTGCTTGGGCAACCATTGAGCATATGCATGAGATGAATAAATGTCGAACTATGTTTGCCACGCATTATCACGAACTGACGGGCTTGTCGGAGAAGCTTGACAAGGTGACGAATATTACCATGCGGGTTGCAGAATATCAGGGCGATGTTGTTTTTCTCCACGAGGTTGTTGCCGGTGCTGCTGATCGTTCTTACGGCATTCATGTCGCTAAGCTTGCGGGACTGCCCGCCCCTGTGATTGACCGCGCCAGAATACTGCTCGACCAGTTGGAACAAAGTCGTGAACAAGCTGTTCCTGAGGGTGTGCTGGAGAGCTTGCCGTTATTCGCGCCTACGCAATCTGTGGAACAGGTGCAGGTCAGTAAAACGGATAGTCCAGCCGAAAAGTTAAGTCGTGAGATTGCTGAGCTGGATCCGGACAGCTTGTCTCCGAAACAGGCTTTGGATTTTATTTATCGCTTGCGCAATATTTTGGATGACGTGTGAAGATGTAATTTTTCGGTTCCCAGCTTATGTGTAGAAGAGGTTTTGTATATAAAAGGGGGGTTGGATTTTAAGTGAATGGGCTCATGAAAACTAAACAGTCACAAAAATTAAAAAAGCCACATACGGCAGGAAAAATTCGAAAAGAGTTTGATAAAATTGCGCGCGACCATATGAACGTGTCTGATGATGCCCTCAATCAATCAAAAGCTAGAGCGCTTGAGATGCTTAAAAAGACACTGGCAAAAGGGCATGCGCGCGCGCATAAAAACTTGCTCAACCGGATTTATCGTGGCGGCAAATGTGCAGAAGTCATTAGCACTTTGATGGATGATATTATTGTTGAACTGGCGCGCTTCGCTAACAATCTTTTGAAGGGTGAAGATGGGCAGCCGATATCATGTGCGATTGTTGCGGTTGGGGGCTATGGGCGCCAGCGTCTTGCACCCGGCTCTGATATTGATTTGCTATTTATCACCCCGCCAAATGCAGACAAAGCCAGCCTGGAAGTCGTGGAATTTATTTTATATATGCTCTGGGATATGGGGCTTAAGGTTGGACACGCGACGCGTGATGTTGAGGATTGCATCTTCCAAGCCAAAGAGGATATGACGACCCGGACAGCGATGCTCGAGTCACGCTTTTTGACGGGTGATGAAGTCTTGTTCACTAAATTTCGTAAGAAATTTGCTGGAAAAATTCTAAGCGGGTCGGCGCGTAATTTTGTCAAAGCCAAGTTGGATGAGCGTGACCTCAGGCACAAAAGAAGTGGTGAAAGCCGATATTTGGTTGAACCCAATGTTAAAGAAGGTAAGGGCGGGTTGCGCGATCTGAACACATTATTCTGGATTGCTAAATATTGTTATGCGGTTGACACGGTTGATGAGCTGGTAAGTTGCGGATTTCTCTCTCGGGAGGAGCTGAACCTTTTTAAACGTTGTGACAATTTTTTATGGGCTGTCAGATGTCATTTGCATTTTCTGACAGGGCGCGCCGAGGAGCGGCTGGGCTTTGACAATCAATCTGCCATGGCAGAAGCAATGGGTTTCAGGTCCACAAGTGGCCTCAGTAAGGTTGAGCGCTTCATGCGCCAATATTTTTTAATCGCCAAGGATGTTGGCGATCTGACAAGAATTTTCTGCGCGCGCCTTGAGGCGGAGCAAACCAAGCCAGGTCGCATGGCGCGTTTGCCGGCGCTGTTCCAACGTCAAAAACAGGTACATGGTTTCACCATATCCGGACAGCGCCTCACCATGGTTCGCTCGGATGTCTTTCGTCGCAATCCAGTCAATCTCATCCGCATGTTTAAAATTGCCAATGATTATAAATTGCTAATCGACCCCAATACGTTGCGGGAGGTAACGCGGTCGCGCCACCTTATTGATAAGAATTTACGCGAAAACCCTGAAGCCAATAAGCTGTTTCTGGAAATCCTCACATCGCGCAATCACCCTGAGCGCATTTTGCGCCGCATGAATGAGGCCGGAGTTTTGGGCAAGCTATTGCCGGATTTCGGGCGGATTGTCGCTATGATGCAGTTTAACATGTATCACCATTATACGGCTGATGAGCATTTGCTCAGAGCCATTGGTATTTTGTCTGAATTGGAGCGCGGTGAATTGGAGGACGACAGTCCGTTGGCGCACCGCTTAATGTCGCAAAATATCAACCGCAAGGTGATTTACCTGGCTGTCCTGCTCCACGATATTGCCAAGGGGAGGCCTGAGGATCACTCGCTTGCTGGCGCGCGTATTGCTCGGCGTCTTGGGCCACGGCTTGGCTTGACCAAAAATGAAACCGAACTTGTAGCCTGGCTTGTGGAATTCCATCTGGTTATGAGTGATACGGCGCAACGGCGCGATCTGACGGATCCACAAACCATTGAAGATTTTGTATCGAGTGTTCAGACGTTAGAAAGATTACGCCATTTATTAGTTCTCACCGTGGTCGATATTCGTGCCGTCGGGCCGGGTGTTTGGAATGGCTGGAAGGGCCAGCTCTTGCGAGAGCTTTATTTTGAGGCCGAGGCTTTATTGGTTGGTTCTGCCAGCCATGCCAACAGACCCTTGCGGGTTGCAAATGCTCAGAAGGAATTTCTCGATGTTTTGAAAAAAAACATGCCCGATTGGGCGGAAGCCCAATGCAAGAAATATATCGCCCGTCATCATGATGCCTATTGGTTGAGTTACGACATTGATACAAAAATTAAGCATGCGACTTTGCTCTCTTCGGTTGAAGACTCAGCTTTTCAGATTGAGGTTACGGAAGATAAAAAGCAGGAAATTCTTGAGTTAAACTTCACCTGCCCTGACCATCCCGGCTTGTTTTCGCGTTTATCGGGCGCATGTGCTGTGGCTGGGTTGACGATTGTTGATGCCAAGCTGGCCATCACCAAGGACGGCATGGCGCTGGATGTTTTGCGGTTGCAAGAGCCTGAGCGTGAAAACTTTCCCGATAAGGCGCGAGTTAAAAGACTTATTGCAACCATAAAAAGTGTTTTACAGGGCGATATTTTACCTCCTGACCGCCTTGCAGATGTGCCTTTCTCACGGCGGGTTAACGCCTTTAATGTTGTTAATAATGTGACGATTGATAATGAGCTATCGAGTCATTCGACAGTTATTGAGGTCAGCGGACTTGACCGGCCAGGATTACTCTATGCCCTCGCCAAAACATTATTTAATCTCAATGTAACAATCGTATCGGCGCGCGCGGTTACTTTTGGTGAAAGAGCGGTGGATGTGTTTTATGTGCAAGACCTAACAGGAGAAAAAATAAAACGTAAATCCAAATTGACGGCCATAATGGACGGCTTGGAGATGGTGCTAGCTAACCAATCCAACCCAAAACGCGCCAAACCAGCTAAACAAGGAAGAAAAGCGGCTTGATGAAGCGTTTTTCCATAATCAAAGCTGCGGCGACGGCGGGGGTTGCGACTTTAATGAGTCGTATTCTTGGGTTTATGCGCGATGTGATGATTGCAGCCTCATTGGGCGCGGGCCCTTTGGCGGATATATTTGTTGTTGCTTTTAGGTTGCCTAATCTTTTCCGTCGGCTCTTTGCAGAGGGCGCATTTAACGCTGCTTTTGTGCCTGTTTTTGCAAAGCGGATGGAAGCTGAAGGTGTTGACGCGGCGCGCAAGTTATCGGCAGAGGTTTTGGCGGTATTGCTTGCCGGACTGATTGTTTTCACGCTTCTTGCTGAGTGGTATATGCCCTATTTAGTGCATGCGCTGGCGGGCGGTTTTCGGGCTACGCCGGAAAAGTTTGATTTGGCAGTAACCTATTCGCGCATCACCTTTCCCTATCTTGTTTTCATGTCGCTCTTGTCGCTTTATGCGGCGATGCTGAATGCGTCGGGTCGTTTTGCTGTTGCCGCATTTGCGCCTGTTTTGCTCAATGTTGTTCTAATTGGCGCTCTGGTATTGGCGGCAATGATGGGGCGGGACAGTCTCGCATCCTTGATTTGGGGCGTTGCGATTGCCGGGGTGGTGCAATTTCTGATGGTTTGGTTCGCGGTCAAGCAAGCTGGTCTGGGCATAAGACTGCAACGCCCTCGCCTTACCGAGGATGTAAAAAGGGTTTTGACTCTGGGTATTCCGGGCGTACTCGCTGCGGGCGTAGGTCAAATTAATTTATTAGTGGGGACGAATATCGCCTCTGCACAAAATGGGGCGGCGTCATGGCTCTATTATGCCGACAGGCTATATCAATTGCCGCTTGGTGTTATTGGCATAGCCCTTTCAATCGCTTTATTGCCTGACCTCTCGCGGCGATTAAAGGCGGGCGATGAGGCGGGTGCGCGCAACAGCCAGAATCGCAGTTTGCAAATCGCCATATTGTTTTCTATCCCATGTGCCGTCGGCTTGTATCTTCTGGCTGATCCGGTCATTGCCGTTTTGTTTCAACGCGGCGCATTTTCTGTGGCAGATACTACGGCTACCGGTGTTGCGCTTATGGGTTTTGCCATTGGCCTTCCCGCTTTTATAGGCATTAAAGTTTTGCAACCAAGCTTCTTCGCGCGCGAGAATACTTTTTATCCCTTTATTTATGGTGCGCTGGGTGTGGTGGCGAATATCGCTATTAGCCTGACATTCTTCCCTATCTATGGGCATGTAGCGATTGCCATTGCCACGAGCATTGCAGGATGGCTCACACTGGTAACCATGAGTGTGCATTTGTTCATCAGTGGCTGGCGACCTGATAGGGCTTTGGTTTTTGGCACGCTGGCAATTCTTTTTTCGGCAGTGCTGATGGCTGTGGTGCTTTATAATTCTCCTTTTGCGCCGCCTGAAGGTGAACCTAATCAGACTGTGTCACTTGCGCTATGGCTTGGTGGTCATATTCTAGCAGGCACAGTGCTTTTCCTGTTCTCCGCTTTGGTAACAGGGGCTTTGGGAAGAGATTTACTTGGCAATTTTAAATCTCTTGATCGTGCGTCACGGCTTGCCAAATCCAACGCATTGCGTGATAAGGCTGATGAAAATGAAAAGGATGATTAAATGACGGATTTCCATCCACGGGTCTTTTCTGGTGTCCAGCCGACTGGCAATCTCCATCTTGGTAATTATCTTGGCGCGATCAAAAATTTTGTTGCCTTACAGGACAGCCATGATTGCATTTATTGTGTGGTTGATTTACATGCCATAACTGTCTGGCAGGATCCGCAGGAGTTGAAACAGAATATTTACGAAGTGACTGCGGCGTTTCTGGCAGCCGGGGTGGATGCCACTAAACATGTTGTTTTCAATCAAAGCCGTGTTTCTGCTCATGCTGAGTTAGGCTGGATTCTAAATTGCGTTTCTCGTATTGGTTGGTTGAACCGGATGACCCAGTTCAAGGAAAAAGCAGGTAAAAACCGTGAAAATGCCTCAGTCGGTCTTTATGTTTATCCCAATTTGATGGCGGCAGATATTTTGGCCTATCGTGCAACACATGTGCCGGTCGGTGATGATCAGAAACAGCACCTCGAACTGGCGCGAGACATAGCGCAAAAATTTAATCATGATTATCTCGGTGAAAATGCACCGCCTTTCTTCCCTTTGCCGGAGCCAGTTATTACCGGAGCGGCGACGCGTGTGATGTCATTGCGCGACGGATCACGTAAAATGTCTAAATCTGAACCATCTGAAATGTCTCGCATCACACTGACGGATGATGCTGATGAGATTGCCAAAAAAATCAAGAAGGCCAAGACAGACCCTGATCCGCTTCCCGGCGACAAGGAAGGGCTTCAGGGGCGTCCTGAAGCATCGAATCTTGTGGGTATTTTTGCTGCTCTATCTGATCGGGATGTGGATGCTGTACTCACCGAATATGGTGGCAAGCAATTCTCAGAATTTAAACCGGCTCTGGCAGATTTGGCTGTCGAGGTGCTTGCCCCGATAGGCGCGGAGATGTCCCGTTTGCTTGATGCACCCGAGCATCTTGAGGCGTTTCTTGCCGACGGTGCGGCGCGGGCTGATGCCATCGCAAGCCCTGTTTTGTCAAAAGTGAAAGAAATGGTTGGTTTCTCGACCTAAGACGGTTTTAATATCTGCGACAAAGAACAAGAACAAAACAGCGCTTGCCGCATCATTTGAGATAAGGCAATTTATAACCATGTATAAAGACGCACACTTACCGCGAAAATTTCTGGTTGTCGTTGATGGCACGCCCGAGTCACGCGCGGCCTTGCGGTGGGCCGAGCGACGGGCGCATGGCAATGGCGGCCAGTTAGCTCTGCTTGTGGTTTTGGAGCCCGGCGGCTTTGAGCATTGGCTTGGTGTGGAAACGTTGATGAAAGAAGAGGCCAAAGAGAACGCCGAGCAGATACTAAAAGAACTCTCTACAGAGGTTGAAAAAATTGCCGGACGCTTGCCGGAGACCCATATAATGGAGGGTGACAGAATTGAGCAGGTGATAGAGCTAATCAATAGTGATAAGACCATCTCAACCCTTGTGCTTGCCGCCGGCACGGACCCAGCCGGCCCGGGGCCGCTTGTCGGTGCTCTGGCTACTGGAAAGGCGGGTTTTCACATCCCCGTTACAGTTGTGCCGGGCGAGTTAAGTGATGATGAAATAGATGCGTTGACCTAAATAAGATCCGTGCACGAAAATCTGGAGAAAGAATGTTTATACAAACTGAAGAAACCCCAAACCCAGCAACACTGAAATTTCTACCCGGGCACGATGTGATGGGCGCTGCGCCGCCGGCTGATTTCCCGAATGCTGAGAGCGCTAAAGCTTCCCCTCTTGCGGAATCACTTTTCAAGATTCCTCAGGTAAGTAGTGTTTTTCTTGGCTCGGATTTTATTACAATCACAAAATCTGAGGATGATTGGCGGCAACTTAAGCCCATTCTTCTCACCGCATTGATGGATTTCTTTTTAACGGGTTTGCCCGTTATTAACCAGACACCAGCCCCTCAAGATGTTTCCGAAGGCGCTGATGGTGAAGAAGGTGACTCTGAGATTGTGTCCACCATTAAGCAGTTGCTAGATACGCGTGTTCGTCCTGCCGTAGCGCAGGATGGTGGGGATATCGTTTTTCACGGCTATGAGGACGGTGTGGTTTCTCTAACTATGCGTGGTGCATGTGCTGGCTGCCCGAGTTCAACCGCGACGCTCAAGCATGGCATTGAAAACTTACTGAAGCACTTTATCCCTGAAATTAATGAAGTGAGGGCAACAGAAGGTGGTGCAGAAGGAGATAGTCATGTCTGACAATACGCTAGATAATAAAGCGTTGGATTTATTGTTCCGTGAAGCGCGTTCACAGAATGCTTATGTTAATGCGCCTCTAACGGACGACATGCTCAAAGAGCTTTACGATATTTGGAAATATGGCCCAACGAGTGCGAATTGCTCTCCGGCGCGCGTTATTTTCGTCCGCAGTGAAGAAGGTAAAGCAAAGCTATTGCCGCACCTTATGGGGGGCAATCAAGAGAAAACGAAATCAGCCGCCGTGTGTGCGATTATCGGGCATGATGTTAAATTTTATGACCGTATCCCCGAGCTTTTTCCGCATCTGCCAGAGGCGCGGGAATGGTTCAGCAATGACGATAATTTTGCTGCAGAGACGGCTCTTAGAAATAGCTCCTTGCAGGGCGCGTATTTAATGATTGCTGCGCGTGCAATGGGGCTTGATGTTGGCCCGATGTCAGGCTTTGACCCAATAGGGGTTGAGGAGGCTTTTTTCCCGAACAGCACGATAAAGGTAAACTTTCTATGTAATTTAGGTAAGGGCGATCCGTCGGCTGTTTTCGAACGTTCGCCACGCCTTTCCTTTGAGGATGCTTGCACTATTGCCTGACCCGCAACACCGCCCTACCGTTCTGGCTTGTGACACGTCACAACAGGCGTGCTCTGTTGCGCTTGCACTTGCAGATGGCAACATCATTGAGCGTCTTGAAGAAACAGGTCGCGGGCATACCGAAAAACTTCCCTTGATGATTGCTGATATTTTAGAGTCATCTGGCGTTGGTCTGCAGGATGTGGATAGGTTGGGTGTCACGGTGGGGCCAGGAACATTTGCAGGTGTGCGGGTGGGGCTTGCGGCGATGCGCGCCATAAGGATTAGCCACCACCTGCCGTTATATCCCATAACAACCACACATGCTCTTGCCTTGCCTATCCAACAAATGATGCAGGAAGATGAAGCGCATCACTGCATTGTTGCGATTGATGCACGACGTGGTGAACTTTATTGCCAGATTTTTGATGCGCAAGGTCACCCTGTTAGTGAAGTGATGGCTCATACCCCGGAAGCGCTGGTAAAAATTATAGCAAAGGAAGGTGTATCCCGTTCCAACATTATTGGTTCGGGGTCTGAAATTCTTGCCGCGCTCATGCGTGCAGATGCTGTGTCATGTCTAGAAATGCCCTTTTGGCCTCAGGCTGGGTTGATTGCCGATTGGGTTGCCCGTCAGGAGGTCTTGCCGGAAAATACACCGCCGCCAGAGCCTTTGTATTTGCGCCCGCCCGATGCAGCTCTTCCCGATGCTTCCAGCTTCCTGACGCGCCAAGAGGGGTGAAAACTTTTCATGATTATGAAAGTTCACGATACCAACCTATCCCCGCCTGAAGACATAGATGGTGGAGAGCCTATAATCTGCCCGGCACAAGCTGACCCGGCTTTCCTTGCGGATCTGCATAAGGGTGGTTTTACGAGCGCATATGAACAACACTGGAATAATAAGGCCATGTCTGAAATGCTTGCTATGCCAGGTGTTTTTGTTCACCAGTTTTCCGCCGGGTTCATTATGACCCAAATAAGTTTCGAGACCGCTGAGATTCTTACCTTTACTGTGTTGCCCGGCCTGCGGAGGAAAGGTTATGGTGTTGCTTTATTAAAAGCTGCAATGCTTCATGCTTTTAATAAGGGGGCGACACGCATGCTTCTGGAAGTGGCTCCGGATCGTGAGGCCGCTTTGGGGCTTTATAGTCGCGCAGGATTTAAACGCATAGGGGTTCGTAAAAATTATTATGCGGGCCCTGAAGGTAAAAGAGATGCTTTTTTAATGGAAATCGGACTTGGAACAGAGTTTAATTTTAGGTAAGAGTGATTATGGCTGATAACAGTAAAATTGAAGTTCTTTGTGAGCGCGCCGGTATGCGCATGACGGGTCAGCGTCGTGTTATTGCTCGGATCCTGTCCGAGTCGGATGACCATCCTGATGTTGAAGTGCTTCACCGCCGCGCCGTTCTCGAAGATTCGGGGATCTCAATCGCCACGGTTTATCGCACTGTCAAACTCTTTGAAGAAGCCGGCATTTTGACTCGCCATGATTTTGGAGATGGTCGCTCAAGATATGAGACGATCTCTGAGAATCACCATGATCACCTTATTGATTTGCAATCCGGAAAAGTTATCGAATTTTCAAATGATGCCATTGAAGAACTCCAGCGGCAAGTAGCAGAGAAGCTAGGATATAAGCTTATTGATCATAGGTTGGAGCTTTACGGTGTTCCGCTTGAACATGGAAAACCCGCAGGTGCTTCTGACGATAATCAAGATAGTTAATTATGCTTCCTGATATTGTTCGTATTGCTCTTCGCCTGATATTAGTTTTAGCATTAATAGCTCTTCTTACTCCCTTTCAATTTCTTATAATTACTCTGCGTTTGCCCGGCAGTCATTTCTTGCCGCAACTTTTTCATAAAGGCGTCCTCAAAATTATTGGTGCTAGAGTACGGCTGTCGGGGCCTTTGCCTGCGCCGGGGACGCTGATTGTCAGTAATCATGTGTCATGGCTGGATATATGCATTATCGGTTCCGTTTTGCCTGTTAATTTTGTTGCCAAAGCGGATATATCTGGCTGGCCTATTTTCGGATCTATGGCGAAATTGCAAAAGACACTTTTTATAAATAGGGATCGACGCAGTGATACGGCTAATCAGAGAAATGCTATGCAGGACAGACTGCTTAATGGCAGCCGTTTGGTGCTCTTCCCTGAAGGGACAACAGGGGATGGTACAATTGTATTTCCCTTTAAGTCTGCTCTTTTTGCGGCGGCTGAGTTACCAGAAGACGACAAGCCGATACCTATTCAACCTTTATCCGTCGCTTTCGCAGAATTAAGCGGTATTCCGATGAGTCGCCGCATTCGGATAAAATATGCCTGGATTGGTGATGTGGGTTTATTAGCCAATATGCTTCATGTCTTGAGAAGCTATTCTTTCACGATTAATTTAACTTTCCACGAGCCCACCAATCTTGTTGCCGCAGGGGGGCGCAAGAAGCTTGCTCTCTCCGCCCATCGTCAAGTACAAAATGGTGTTGCTAACACCACTGTGGGCTCTGTTTCTGTTGTGGCGTCAGATGCTGATGTGACACCCGAGTTCGAAGTCTCCCCCAAGCCTCTTGCCTAGAACGTCTAAACTGTCTAAACGAAAATCATGGAAAAGCATAAATCCGTCTTCATAAAGACTTATGGATGCCAAATGAATGTTTATGATAGCGAACGCATGGGCGAGGCGCTGAATACGGCTGGCTATCATCCGGTGGATACGCCAGACAAGGCCGATATGGTTATTCTCAATACCTGCCATATCCGTGAGAAAGCGGCTGAGAAAGTTTATTCCGAGCTTGGTCGGCTCAAAAAGCTAAAAGACATAAATGAAAATATGATTATCGGTGTCGCCGGATGTGTTGCCCAAGCGGAGGGTGAAGAAATGCTCTCTCGTGCGCCGACGGTGGATTTGGTGTTCGGCCCTCAGACTTTCCAGGCATTGCCCGAAATGCTTGAGGAGCTGGCGGATAACAGGGCCGACGCGCTGGAAGAAAACGGACATATCAAGAAAGCAAAGGGCGTCGTCAGAACAAGCTTTCCGGCGGAAGAAAAATTCACCACGTTGTTCGAAACACCACGACAGCCCTTGGTCCGCAGTCCTGCTGCCTTTGTCACTGTTCAGGAGGGGTGTGATAAATTCTGCACCTTTTGCGTTGTGCCTTATACAAGGGGTGCTGAAGTCTCCCGCGCTGCGGCAGAAATTGAAGCCGAAGTCGTGTCCCTTGCGCAAAAAGGCGTCAGTGAAATCACTCTTTTGGGGCAAAACGTCAATGCATGGCTTGACGCTGAAGAAAATGATATGGGATTGGGGCAGCTATTAAGGCGGTTAGCGCAAGTGGATGGCATAGAGCGCCTTCGTTATACCACTTCGCATCCGCGTGATATGGATGATGCGCTAATCGAAGCGCATGCTGATTTGCCTGAGCTGATGCCTTATTTGCATCTGCCCGTGCAGGCCGGATCGGATAAAACCCTCAAAGCCATGAATCGCAAGCATACGGCGGAGGATTATATCGAGCTGGTTGACCGCATCCGTGCTGCACGTCCTGATATTGCATTGTCCTCTGATTTCATTGTTGGCTTTCCGGGTGAGACCGAAGAGGATTTTACCGCGACGCTGGATCTTGTGAAGCGGGTGACTTACGCGCAAGCATATTCGTTCAAATATAGCCCGCGCCCCGGAACGCCAGCTTCTGAGGAAGAGCAGATTGCTGAAGATGTAAAATCAGAGCGTCTAGCGCGCCTACAGGATGTTCTCAATGCTCAACAAGTCACCTTTAATGCTTCGCAGACGAATGAGACGCTAGAGGTTTTGTTCGAAAAACAGGGTAAAAAAGTTGGGCAGATGGTTGGGCGCAGCCCTTATTTGCAAACCGTTCATGTGGATGCAGATGAGACGGTAATCGGGAGAATTTTGCCTGTCAAAATTGAAAAAGCTCACGCTAACAGCCTGTCTGGTAGAATTTCTTCTATTTAATTCTTATTTGGATTTGCTCCTTTAGATGTTACACCTATATGAAGCTTGTGTGAATTCAGGGATTGTCCCTTGCGCGGCAGACGCAATCACGCCATATTTTTATTAATGATATTTCAACTTAACAGCTATATTCGAGGAGCCCGCGATTGAGCAATTTGAAAGCCGGAGCTACCGCGGATCGCTCCAGATATAACAGTCAGCTAATTCTTGATTTTGATGACAATCTTTTGCTGAGTGAACTTTTTGGAGCACACGATACCAATCTGGTTCGAATTGAAGAAACGCTCGGCATATCCATTGTTAGCCGGGGTAACAAGGTTTTCCTCTCCGGCAATCAAACAGCATGCCAGCGTGCTGGCGAGGTTCTAGAGCAGCTTTACAGCCGTCTTAAAGCTGGTGATCGTATCAGTAAAGGTGATGTTGATGGTGCGCTACGCATGACAGTGGCGCCCTTAAAGGTTAAGAAAAACAAGTCATACGTCAAAAACGGCAAAGGATCGGGTGGGCAAGATTTGAACAGCGGTGTCAGAACTCAAAAACGGGCGGTTGCGCCAAGGTCGCCCACACAGGCAAGTTACATTGAAGCCTTAATGCGCGACGAGTTGATTGTCGGTAGTGGCCCCGCAGGAACCGGCAAAACCTATCTCGCGGTAGCCGTTGCGGCGTCTATGCTTGTTGAAGGTAAGGTGGATAGAATCATCCTCTCACGGCCAGCCGTAGAGGCGGGGGAAAATTTGGGTTTTCTGCCCGGTGACATGCGGGACAAGGTCGACCCTTATTTGCGCCCGCTATATGATGCGCTTTACGACATGCTCCCCGGGCCGCAGGTTATGCGGAGCATGGAGTCCGGGGAAATTGAAATTGCCCCACTCGCTTTTATGCGCGGCAGGACATTGGCAAATTCTTTTGTCATTTTGGATGAAGCCCAAAATGCGACACCGATGCAAATGAAAATGTTCCTGACCAGAATGGGCGAAAACAGCCGCATGGTGATTACTGGTGATCCGAGTCAGGTGGATTTACCTTTTGGGGCAAAATCTGGCCTGCGTGATGCGATGGAAATTCTGCCCAAAGTTAAAGGGGTCAGTATTGTGAACTTTACGGAGAAAGATGTTGTGCGGCACGATATGGTCACCCGCATCGTCAAAGCTTATAATAAACGCGACAGAAAACTCACAGATTTTAAAGACAATAATGAAACGGAAGATAGTAAAGCCCCTGAGAGTGAATGAAGAGTTTCGAGAGAAGCCGAAAGCGTTGCCGCTTCACATAACTGGACTGTTAATGGTATAAATTGCATTGAAATGCCTGATCAAACGTCTGCAAATGTAGCAAATAAAAATGAGCGCGCCCTTTTAGTTGAGATTGAAGCCGAGCAATCCGATTGGGAAACAGGTGTTTGGGCGGGTGTTGACGCTGATATTCGACATGCGGCAATCGCAGCATTTCATGCCGGTATTGAGGCGAATACGGCTATGACTTTTCCCGAAGCTGATATTGAGATTAGCATTCGTTTGACGGATGATAAGGAAATGAAAACCCTTAATGCCAAATGGCGGAACATTGATCGCCCGACAAATGTTCTCTCCTTTCCGAATTGGGACGCTAGCTCAGAGGCTGTCTATGCTGACTCTGCCGTTTTGTTAGGTGATGTTGTGCTGGCGCGACAAACTGTTGAGGCTGAAGCGGATGACGCCAATTTGCCGCCCGTGCATCATGTTAAACATCTTGTTGTTCACGGGGTTCTTCATTTGCTGGGGTTTGACCATGAAACAGATCAGGAGGCTGACATAATGGAGTCTCTGGAGGTCAAAGTGCTTTCCAATATCGGAGTGGCTTCCCCCTATAAGGAAAAGAATAAGGAAAATGTTATATGAGCAGTTCTGAATTTCAGGGCCAGAGTTTATGGGCTAAACTCAAATCCATTCTCATTCCGCCGGACACAAATTTGCGCGAAAGCCTCGAAGATGTGCTTGAGGAAGAGGCTGGTAATGATGAAAGTCTGACCGGCGAAGAGCTTCATATGCTCAGAAATCTCCTTGGCTTCAAAGATGTGCGCGTTGAAGACGTCATGGTGCCGCGCGCGGAGATTACTGCCGTTGATCAAAAAACTTCATTGGAGGATTTGGGCGGCTTGTTTTCGGAGTCCGGTCATTCGCGCCTGCCGGTTTATAATCAGTCGCTGGATCATCCGATAGGCATGGTGCACATTAAAGATCTCGTGGTTATGTTATCCGGGAAAGCCCCAAAAGTGCCGCTTAAGGCGCTTATTCGAGATATTTTATTTGCGCCACCTTCTATGCCGGCGCTGGATTTACTGCTCCGGATGCAGGCGTCGCGTTCCCATATGGCATTGGTTGTAGATGAATATGGCGGCACTGATGGACTTGTAACGATTGAAGATTTAATCGAGGAAATTGTCGGTGAAATTGAGGATGAATATGACGACCAGGACGGCCCTAAAATTGTAACGCGTAGTGGCGATATTTTGGAGGCGCAGGCGCGCACTCCCATTGAGTTGCTTGAAGAAAAACTCGGCATTACTCTCATTGATGAAGATGAGGATATTGATACGCTGGGTGGGCTGGTGTTTACGCTGGCTGGTCGTGTCCCGCAGCGCGGTGAGGTCATCATCCACAAAAACGGGATTGAATTTGAAGTCAGAGATGCTGATCCGCGTCGCATTAAAACCCTGCGTATTAGACAGAAAAAGGTTCAGGTAAAATCTGAAGATGATGCTCCACCTGCTCAGAAACTGGATTGATAATCAGTCAGCCAGACTGGCCCTACTGTCTCCTGTAAGGGGTGGAATTTTTGATTTTTTCCTCGGTGCGCTTGTGCCTCTGGCAATGCCCCCGATTGGGGCGTGGCCGGTTTTATTTTTTATTTTTCCCGCCTTGTTATTGAGATTGCAGCGCATCCGGCGTTGGCAGAATGTTGCGCTTACCGCCTGGCTGTTCGGCTTTGGTCAATTCTTTATCGGCCTTTACTGGATTGGGTTTGCCTTTTTGGTGGAGCCGGACCTTTTTTTATGGGCTCTGCCCTTTGCTGTAACACTTCTGCCTGCTGGTCTCGCGGTGTTTCCTATGTTGGCCGCTCTTGTTTGGTTTCGTCTTTTTAGTGATCAGCCCAGATTTGCCGTGCGCGCCCTTGGGCTTGTTTTATGCCTGGTACTGGTATCCTGGTTGCGTTCCAACATATTGACTGGCCTGCCTTGGAATCTGTATGGCATGTCGGCATTAAGCTGGCTACCACTTGCGCAATCAGCCCGTTTATGGGGAGTTCATGGTTTGTCGCTCCTTATGTTAAGCGTGGCGATGCTCCCTCTCTTCATCCGGCACGAAAGAAAGTTGGCAGCCCTGTTATTTTTGGGTTTTTTGCTAGCTGTTTGGGATGGTTATACGAGGCTCAACTCTTATGAGCCGGCAACAACGGATTCCGTGATGGTCAGAATTGTGCAGCCATCCATTCCGCAAAAAGAAAAATGGATACCTGAAAATCGGTTGGGGATTATTCGAACACATCTGGAGTTGACCGGACAGCCTGCTGACGTGCCGATAGATGTGGTGGTTTGGCCAGAAACGGCCTTGCCCGCATTGCTGTATAGGGATGTATGGTTGCGAGAGCAAATCACCGATATTTTGCCAGATGGTGCGTATTTGATTACTGGTGGATTGCGGCGTGAGCCTCTTGCTAAGGCATCAGATACAAAATCAGGTGGGGCTGGTGATGCTCCATCTGATGCCGGTGTATCGGAAAATAAAAAGCCATGGCGAAGCTTTAACAGCGTTTTTGTGATTTCTCCTGAGGGTAATATTGAAGATTTTTACGATAAGCATCACCTTGTGCCTTTTGGAGAGTACCTCCCGCAACAAAAGTTTTTAGAATTTCTCGGACTTCAGCAGCTTACCCGATTGCGTGGTGGGTTTACTGCAGGTGATGGGCCTAGGTCGCTTGCACTTGGCAGGCTGGGCAAGTCTTTTTCGCCCCTCATATGTTATGAGGTGATTTTTCCTGGCCGCGTTGTTGCAGAGGCGCGTCCAGATGTATTAATCACGGTGACTAATGATGGGTGGTTTGGAAAATCTGCGGGCCCTTGGCAACACCTTGAAATGGCGCGCATGCGCACAATCGAAGAGGGGCTGCCCATTATAAGGTCAGCAAATACAGGCATTTCTGCTGTCTTTGATGCGCTGGGCCGCCAGCAAGCCTTGATGCCATTGATGCAAAGGGGGGTTTTAGACGTGCCTCTGCCCCCAGCTGTCCATGAGACAATCTATGCCCGCTACGGGGATTTGATTTTTTCCCTAATGCTCTTTGCTGTCGTGGGGTTTACTTTCAAATTGCGGCGACCCGAAATTTAAAAAAGTAAAAATCAGTAGAATTTAATATTAAATACTGATATCTAATATGAAATCATTGCAAGCGTAGTTTTTCTGGTGGCGTTAAAAGATCCATCTAATATCGATAAACATATTTGTTATAAGCTCAAGCTGAGACGTGTTGATTCTGGCATGAGCCAAGAGGCACTCGGTGAAAAGGTTGGCTTGTCTTTCCAACAAATCCAAAAATATGAAAAAGGTGCGAACCGGATTTCAGCATCTCGCTTGTTTGAACTCACACGTATTCTCGAAGTTGATATCTCTTATTTCTTTGAAGGGTATGAAACATCCGGCTCTTATCTCAGAATGGAGGACAGTGCCCCCATTCCAAAATTTCTTGATTTTGTCAGCAAAAATGAAGGTATGAGTTTAAACCGCGCTTTTACGCGCATTAAATTCGCCGGACCCGCCGCGCACACATTGATATGGCAAAATCTCTCGCGGGGTAACAACACCCACCGCCTGTCCTGTCTGCAAAAATAGAAATAAAACACATAAGGAAAGCTTTATATGGCTTGTCTAATGCGCGACGCCCTGCTAAAGATTTGCCAACGAGTGGAGGTTTTATGGCCCGTCAAGATTATATTTTTACAAGTGAGTCAGTTTCCGAAGGTCACCCGGACAAAGTGTGTGACCTGATTTCGGATAGCGTTCTGGATGCTTTTGTCACTAAAGAACCTGAAGCGCGTGTTGCTGTTGAAACATTAACAACAACCAACAAAATTGTTTTGGCTGGTGAAGTACGCCCAGAAGGTCTTATTAGTGCTGAAGAAATGGTCAATATCGCCCGTGAGCGTGTGCGTGACATCGGCTATGAACAAGACGGTTTTCATTGGCAGAACGCTGATGTGGATGTTTATGTTCACGCCCAGTCAAAGCATATTTCGCAAGGCGTAGACAGTGATGGCGGCAATAAGGATGAAGGTGCGGGCGACCAGGGTATTATGTTTGGCTATGCTTGTCGGGAAACGGATACTTTAATGCCGGCGCCCATCGCGTTCTCTCATCAAATTCTATCAGATATGGCACAGGCCAGAAAGTCCGGTGCCGTTCAAGGTTTGGGCCCGGACTCCAAAAGCCAAGTTTCCCTTAAATATGAAAACGGAAAACCAGTCGCAGCAACATCAGTTGTTGTGTCGACACAACATGATGAAGGCCTGTCACAGAGTGATGTCCGTGAACTTGTACGCCCATTTGTCGAAGCTGTTTTGCCATCCGGCTGGATGTGCCCTGAAGATGAATTTTACGTCAACCCAACTGGCACGTTTGTCATTGGCGGGCCTGACGGGGATGCCGGTCTTACTGGTCGTAAGATAATCGTAGATACCTATGGTGGTGCTGCCCCGCATGGCGGTGGTGCGTTCTCCGGCAAAGACCCGACAAAGGTTGACCGTTCGGCGGCTTATGCTGCGCGCTATCTTGCCAAAAATGTTGTCGCAGCAGACCTTGCTGATAAATGCACAATTCAGCTTTCTTACGCGATTGGTGTTTCAAAGCCAATTTCTGTTTATGTTGATCTGCATGAAACCGGAAAAGTGGACGCGACGAAGCTGGAAGGTGTGCTTGGCGAAGTTATGGATCTCAGCCCGAGAGGGATTAGAACGCATCTTGGCCTGAACAAACCAATATTTGCGCGCACTGCGGCCTATGGACATTTTGGTCGCCAACCTGAAGATGATGGCGGTTTTTCTTGGGAAAAAACGGATCTCGTTGAGGCGATTAAGTCAGCACTTTAAATCCGGCACATACACCGCGTGAATACAAAGTCCCATACCAATAAAAATGACCTTATTAGAAGGGTTTTTTACGGACGTCGGCAAGGGCATAAGCTACATCCTAAGCAGGCGCGTTTGGTTGAGAGTTTTCTTCCCGGCATCAGAATAACCGACTTTGCCGCCGCGCCGATTCTGGCCTTTACGCACAACAATTTTGAACCAGAAAACTTGGTTATGGAAATTGGCTTTGGTGGCGGTGAGCATTTGGCGGCTCAGGCCGAGGCAAATCCAAATATCGGGTTTATCGGGTGCGAGCCATTTCTCAACGGCGTTGCCAAGCTCCTTAATCACATCCAGCAACATGACTTACTAAATATTCGTATTCATGATGAGGATGCGCGTGACCTTATTGAATTAATGCCTGATAGTTGTCTTGCGGCGGTATATTTGCTCTACCCCGACCCGTGGCCGAAAAAAAAGCATCATAAAAGGCGTTTTGTAAATCCAGAAAATCTGCATCACATTCATCGCCTTTTGCAGCCAGATGGGATGTTTTATTTTGCCAGCGATATTCCGGATTATGTTTCATGGGCTTTGATGCATATACGCGATCATGGAGGGTTTGAGTGGCAGGCGCGGGC
The DNA here is from genome assembly GCF_000469155.1 of Candidatus Micropelagos thuwalensis. Taxonomy (NCBI): domain Bacteria; kingdom Pseudomonadati; phylum Pseudomonadota; class Alphaproteobacteria; genus Candidatus Micropelagius; species Candidatus Micropelagius thuwalensis. Next base: position 660,044 of record NZ_AWXE01000004.1, read on the forward strand.
GTCCGCAGATTGGCAGACCCCTTTTGCAGGTTGGGTTCGGACACGCTATGAGGAAAAGGCTTTGATTGCAGGGCGGACGCCGACATATTTGCGGTTCCAGCACCGTGAGCATATTCGGCCTGGGTATCTTTAGATTTGATATTTGACGAAATAATAAGAGATTAAAATTTCTTGCTTTTTCAGTTTCACTTTGTATATTCCTTCGAAACAGGCTGCTTTTTTTGAAGTGGACGGCGGAAACGCCCCCGCTTTTTTTATTGGTTTTTTTCAGCAGTAGTATTGGATGATGACAGATACAGCACCCGCACAAAATATGGCGCAAAAAGACAATGCTATCGCGCTGGAAGACGCTTGGGAAACCGCCGCGCATTTGATGGCGCCCGGCCCTGCCGCACCGCTTTTGTCTCTGGTTGCGCCAGTTGTTCAAGATAGCGGGTTGGAATTATTGCGTATTCGCATGACCGGTCAGGATGGTGAACAAGTTCTCCAGATTATGGCCGACAGAGATGAGGGCATGATTACGGTTGAGGATTGCGAGCGTATTAGCCGTGCAATCTCGGCAGTGTTGGATGTGGAAGACCCGTTAAAGGGGCAATATATTTTGGAGGTTTCGTCACCTGGTATGGCGCGCCCACTTTGCCGCCCGAAAGATTTTATCCGGTGGGCAGGGTTTGAAGCCAAGCTGGAATTGTCCCGTGCTTTTGATGGTCGCAAGCGCTTTCGTGGGGTGCTTTCAGGCTTTGAGGATGGCGAGGTTTTGATGGATGTACCGTTGAATGGGCATGATGAGACCCCAACGCTTGGTTTTAAATTTGAGGATATCGTAGAAGCCCGATTAGTGGCGAATGACGAAATGATTGCTGACGCCTTAAAGCGTCAAAAAGGGAAAAATGGAGACTAAAATGGCAACTGGCGTAAGCGCAAATAAACTTGAACTCCTCCGTATCGCTGAGTCTATGGCGCGGGAGAAAGGTATTGAACCTGAACTGGTATTTGGCGCTATGGCGGATGCAATTCAAAAAGCTGCCAAGGCAAGATATGGCGCGGAGAATGATATTCGCGCAGAAATCGATACCAAAACCGGCGACACAATCCTTAAGCGGTTTATGGAGGTGGTTGAAGATGTTGAAAACGACAACACGCAATTAACCCTGGACGAAGCCAGAAAAATTAAGGCGGATGCAGAAATCGGTGAATTTCTAAGTGAGGAATTGCCGCCGGTTGAATTTGGCAGAATTGCAACACAAACGGCAAAACAGGTTATTGTCCAGCGTGTACGTGACGCTGAACGTGAGCGCCAATATGAAGAATATAAAGACAGGGTTGGCGAAGTTGCTTCCGGCATCGTGAAGCGCGTTGAATATGGTAATGTCGTTGTTGATCTTGGGCGCGCGGAAGCCATGCTAAGGCGTGATAATCTCATCCCTCGTGAAGTATTTAATCCCAATGATCGTATTCGTGCTTACATTCAGGATGTCAAGCGCGAGCAACGTGGCCCGCAAATCATTCTATCCCGGACGGATCCAGCTTTTATGGCAAAGCTTTTTGCCCAAGAAGTGCCGGAAGTCTATGATGGGGTGATTGAAATTAGAGCCGTCGCCCGTGACCCGGGTAGTCGTGCGAAAATTGCTGTGATTTCAAATGATAATTCCATTGACCCTGTTGGGGCTTGTGTGGGTATGCGCGGCAGCCGTGTTCAGGCTGTTGTTAATGAACTTCAAGGCGAGAAAGTCGACATTGTTCCATGGTCCGAAGACGCTGCCGCCTTTATTGTAAACGGTCTTGGCCCTGCCGAGGTTGCGAAGGTTGTGCTTGATGAGGACACTCAACGGATTGAGGTTGTGGTGCCGGATGACCAGCTTTCTTTGGCAATCGGACGCCGTGGGCAGAATGTCCGCTTGGCTTCCCAGCTTTCTGGCTGGGATATCGATATTCTAACTGAAGCGGAAGAGTCTGAGCGGCGTCAGGCGGAATTTGTCGAACGAACGCAAATCTTCATGGCTTCTCTGGATGTTGATGAAATGATTGCACAGCTTCTGACATCTGAGGGCTTTGCCACGATTGAAGAGGTCGCTTATGTACCGCTTGATGAAATAACAGTCATTGAAGGTTTTGATGATGAAACGGCGGAAGAACTGCAGAGACGCGCAACCGAGCATCTCGACAGACAAAATCAGGCGCTTGATGAAGAGCGCAAAGCCCTTGGTGTTGCCGATGAATTAATGAATGTAGAAGGTCTTACGCCTGCTATGCTTGTTGCGCTGGGCAAAAATGATGTCTTCACGCTTGAAGATTTTGCAGGCTGTGTTCCTGATGATTTAACGGGATGGTATGAGTCTGTTGACAGGCAGCGCGTACGTCAGCCGGGTATATTTGATGATTTTGATGTGTCTGCAGATGAAGCGCAAACAATGATTATGAACACGCGTGTCATGGTCGGCTGGATTACAGAGGAAGACTTATTGGCTTCTGAAGATGAGGCTGGTGACGATGAGGGTGCTGAGGTTGATACCTCTGAGGAAACGCCAGAGGCAACTTCGGAAATAAATCCGGAAGCACCTGCTGAAGATGTTGTTTCTAACGAAACATCTGAACCAGCAACAGACACCCCGACAGAATAATGAGAGTGTGCATCATCCATGACAGAAAATTTGCAATGTGCGCTGACCGGAAAGCTGCTACCGCGTGAAGAAACAATCAGGTTCGTCATCGGGCCTGATAATGCGGTTATTGCTGATTTATCCGAGGAGCTACCTGGCGAAGGTATTCGACTTTTGGGCTATCGAGGCACTCTTGAGGAGTCGCTTCGTGATGGGACATTCATAAGGCTTTTTGTCAAAGACCGGTTAGATGATGAGCCGGTTATTTCCGCCTCATTTCTAGATAAAATTGAGTCACAACTTATGGATAAAGTGCTTGGGCTTATAGGCTTGGCGCGCCGCGCCGGGGCCGTTCTTAATGGTTTCGCAAAAGTTGAGAGCAGTTTGAAATCAGGGAAGTGTGAGTTGCTGTTGACGGCATCTGACGGTGCGGAAGATGGGCGAATGAAAATGACACGCCTCGCTGAGGCGGTACAATGCCAACAAGTTACGTTTTTGCCTTCCGCCAGATTAAGTATGGCTTTAGGCCAGACAAATGTTATACATGCAGGCATTATCGGTTCAGGATGGGCCGAACGCCTGAACGCATCGATTGACAGATTGTCTCTTTATGTTAACGGACACGAGGCAGCATAAGGCCTCAACATATGACAATAGGTTTATGCTATTAGGTTGGAAGTGATAACGGATATGAGTGAAAAAGAAGAGAACGAAAAAACTGACGAACAAAAGACCGGCAAGACGCTGAGCTTGAAGCGGACTGTTGACTCTGGTCAGGTGCGTCAGAATTTTTCTCATGGCCGGACTAAATCTGTTCAGGTTGAGCGCAAACGTAAACGCATGGTTGCCCCAGCTAATGCAGCGGCTCCAAGTTCAGTGACGCCAAGCGTAACAGAGCCAGTTGAAACAAAAGCCCCTGAGGTTAAAGAGCAAACTTCTGAAAATAATCTTGGCGGTCTTTCCCGTCAGGAGCAGGCCGCACGTCAGGCTGCTGTTGCTGATGCCAAGGTAAGGGCGGCTGAAGAAGCTATTCGGGAAAAAGAAGAGGCAGAAAAGAGGGCCTTAGAAGAAGCTGAACGCTTAAAAGAAGAGGCGAAAAGAAAACTTGAGTCACCGGACATTACAGATGTCCTTGTGGCACCAGTGGAAACCACGGAAGCGCCAGCTACACCGCGCCGGAAAGAACCAGCACGTACGAGTGAAGATACACCTGCACGCCGCAAAGAAAAAACCGAAGAGCCGCGGCGTCCTGCCGTTGCTAAACGCGGTGAGCAGCAGCGACGACGTACAGGAAAACTAACCATTAACGATGCGCTTAATGATGAAGAACGGATGCGTTCAATGGCGTCTATTCGCCGCCGCCGCGAGCGCGAAAAAAGACAGTCAATGTCCATGGAGCCACGCGAAAAAGTGGCGCGTACTATTACATTGCCTGAGTCGATTACTATTCAAGAGCTGGCTAACCGCATGGCGGAGCGCGCTGTAGATGTTATTAAATTGCTCATGCAGCAAGGTGTTATGGCAAAAATCAATGATACGATTGATGCTGACACAGCCGAATTAATTGCCGAAGAATTGGGGCATAAGGTCAACCGCGTCACAGATGCAGATGTTGAAGATAGCATTGATACTGAAGAAGACACCGATGACGATAAAAAGCCGCGCCCGCCGGTTGTGACAGTTATGGGTCACGTTGACCACGGTAAAACGTCCTTGCTGGATGCCTTACGCAAAACCAGCATTGTCACTAGTGAGGCCGGGGGCATTACCCAACATATCGGGGCCTATCAGGTCACCAAGGATGACGGTGAAAAGGTAACATTTATAGATACACCGGGTCATGCGGCCTTTACGTCCATGCGTGCGCGTGGTGCTAAGGTTACGGATATTGTTATTCTTGTTGTTGCTGCTGATGATGGTGTGATGCCACAAACTGTTGAAGCCATCAGCCACGCCAAGGCCGCGGAAGTGCCGATTGTGGTTGCGGTGAATAAAATTGACAAGCCCGAAGCCGACCCGACCAGGGTGAAGAATGAATTGCTACAGCATGAAATTATTTCTGAGGACATGGGCGGTGACGTTCAGTTCGTGGAAGTTTCTGCTTTAGCTGGAACAGGGCTTGATGATTTACTCGAGTCCGTTCTGCTGCAGGCTGAATTGCTTGATCTAAAAGCTAATCCATACCGGGCCGCGGAAGGCATTGTAATCGAGTCAAAACTCGAAAAAGGCAGAGGCGCGGTTGCGACTGTTCTCGTGCAACGTGGCACGCTGTCTGTCGGGGATATTTTTGTTGTCGGTGAAGAATCCGGTCGCGTTCGCGCGCTACTGGATGATCAAGGCGAAAGCATAAAATCTGCGCTTCCCGCATCTCCGGTTGAAGTGCTGGGTGCTGGTGGTTCACCGTCTGCGGGGGATATGTTCAACGTAGTCGAGACAGAAGCTAAGGCCAGAGAGATTGCTGAATATCGCGCGCGCATCAGTCGTGAGAAACGAACAGCCTCTGGCAATCGCACAACGCTGGATCAGATGATGCAGCAGCTCAAAGACACTGAGCTTAAAGAGCTTCCGATTGTTGTGAAAGCTGATGTGCAGGGGTCTGCCGAAGCAATTTCACAAGCGGTAGATAAGCTCGGCACTGATGAAGTATGCGGCCGCGTGGTACATACGGCAGTTGGCGGTATTACAGAAAGCGATATTACATTGGCGGCGGCCTCCAACGCCTCTATTCTGGGCTTCAATGTTCGCGCAAATTCACAGGCGCGGAATTTGGCTGACGAGCAAGGCGTTGAAATCCGTTATTACAATGTGATTTATGACCTTGTTGATGATATGAAAGCTGCCATGTCCGGCATGTTGAGTCCTGATTTACGCGAAACCATGCTTGGCAATGCTGAAATACTTGAGATATTTAATGTTTCTAAATCCGGCAAAGTGGCAGGGTGTAAAGTAACAGACGGGCTGGTGCGTCGTGGTGCCAGAGTCAGACTTATTCGGGACAGTGTCGTTATTCATGAAGGGGAGCTTAGTTCCCTTCGTCGCTTTAAGGACGAAGTGAAAGAGGTTAATGCCGGTCAAGAATGCGGTATGGCTTTTGAGAATTACGAAGACCTGAAGCAGGGAGATGTGATTGAGTGTTACGAGGTCGAGGAAATCGCGCGTACGCTTGACGACGTTAATTAATAGTTTCGTCATCTGCCCATAAACTTTAAGCCGGAATATATTCATGGCAAAGCGTTTCAAAAAATCTGCACATTCGGACGCGCCTCGCAGTCAAAGACAGTTGCGTGTTGGCGAATTACTGCGTCAGAAGCTTTCAGAAGTCTTCTCAAGAGGGGATGTTAGCGGCACAAATCTTGATACCCGACTTGTGACTGTCACGGAAGTGCGCGTTAGCCCTGACTTGAAAAAGGCGACAGCTTTTGTTGTGCCGCTTTTGCAAATGACAGAAACTTTATCAAAGCGTAAACGCAGTACAGTCGCAAACTCTGCCGCCGATTTAACTGAAGAATTGAATTGTCATGCTGGAGCATTGAGAATTAAGATGGGCGATGGCCTTCACCTCAAATATGTTCCAAGCCTTTCGTTTAAATCGGATGATAGCTTCGACAATGCCGCTATGATGGATAATTTGTTGGCGCGTGAGGAAGTCCAGCGTGATTTATCAAATTCGCAGCTTAATCAGCAGGAAAGCGCGTCAAATAATTCAGGAATTTCCATTACGCCACCTGAAGCAGAGTCTGAACCAACGAACGAGGCGTAAGATTGGCCCGGAGACGCAAAGGCTTGCCAATACATGGTTGGGTTAACTTCGATAAACCTGAAGGTATGACGTCAACTGCTGCCGTCGGTAAAATTCGCCGCTTGTTTAATGCACAAAAAGCCGGACATGCGGGGACGCTGGATCCGCTCGCCCAGGGCATTCTGCCGATTGCGTTGGGGGAAGCCACAAAAACAGTTCCTTTTATGATGGATGCCACGAAAACATACCATTTCACGGTGCGATGGGGGCTGGCGACCACGACTGATGACCGCGAGGGGGATGTGCTGGAAACATCTGAGCATCGCCCGACAGATGACGATATTGAAGCTGTTTTAGGGGCGTTTGTCGGAAATATCTCGCAAGTGCCACCGGCTTTTTCGGCGATTAAGATAGATGGGCGCCGTGCTTATGATATGGCGCGGGCGGGCGAAGCACCTGAAATTTCTGCAAGAAATGTTCTGATTGACCGGCTTACTTTGGTGAATAGACCTGATTGTGACTCTGCGCATTTCGAGGTGGAGTGCGGGAAAGGTACCTATGTGAGGTCTTTAGCGCGCGATATGGCCGAAAAACTTGGGACTTTAGGGCATGTCAGCTATCTGCGTCGGGTGCGTGTTGGGCCATTTAATGAAAAAAACACAATAGGGCTGGATATTCTTGATGATTTAGGCCATATTGCCGCCGAAGTTGATGCTCTTGATGCGATGAACATGCAATTAAGGCCCCATTTGCTTCCTTTACAGACAGTGCTGGACGACATCCCGGCTCTGCCGGTTAATGAAAAGGAAGCGCGAGATATTCGTATGGGCAGAGCAGTCAACATCACCGCTCATGTGGTGGATGATAAACTGTCCGAAAGTCATGGAGCCGAACAGGTTTTAGTGCTTTCCGACAACCATCCAGTTGCATTGGGTAAGCTGGAAGAGGGCAGATTTCAGCCGGTGCGTGTTTTTAACCTGTCCGATATAAATTAAAGGAGTTACCGATGTCGATTAGTCCTGAACGCAAGCTTGAGCTTGTAAAAGAATATGCCACACAGGATGGTGATACAGGATCACCTGAGGTTCAAGTGGCTATCCTCACGGAGAGGATAAACAATCTGACCGAACATTTTAAATCTCACGGTAAAGATAATCATTCACGCCGGGGTCTATTGAAAATGGTCAGCCAACGTCGCCGTCTTCTTGATTATCTTAATGCACGCAATTCTGAGCGTTATCAAACTCTCATTAAGCGTCTGGGTCTCCGCCGCTAGATTTTTTAACACTTCGGTTGATTAACAGCCTGCATCAGGGGATGCGGGCATATGGAAAGAAAAAATGTTTACAATTTCAAGAGAAGAAATCGATTGGGGCGGGCGTCCGCTAATTCTGGAAACCGGTCGCATTGCCCGTCAGGCTGACGGTGCTGTTCTGGCAACTTATGGGGATACAACTGTATTGGCGACTGTGGTTGCCGACCGTAGCCCCAAAGCGGGAATTGACTTTTTCCCACTGACCGTGAATTACCAAGAAAAATCCTATGCTGCCGGTAAAATCCCCGGGGGGTATTTTAAGCGTGAAGGCCGTCCATCAGAAAAAGAAACACTTGTTTCGCGCCTGATAGACCGTCCTATTCGCCCACTTTTTGTCAAAGGTTTCAAAAACGAAACACAGGTTATTGCCACTGTTCTCAGTCATGATCTGGAAAATGATAGTGACATTGTCGCTATGGTTGCTGTTTCTGCAGCCCTGACGATTTCAGGTGTCCCATTTCTTGGGCCTATCGGTGCGGCGCGTGTCGGTTTCGCCGATGGTGAATATATTCTGAACCCAACGCTGGAAGAGATGAAAGAAAGTAATCTTGATCTTGTGGTTGCGGGGACGGGCGATGCGGTCTTGATGGTTGAGTCCCAAGCCAGTGAACTTTCAGAAGAAGTTATGCTCGGTGCGGTTATGCACGGGCATCGTGAATTTCAGCCGGTGATTAACGCCATTATTAGCCTTGCTGAAAAATGTGCAAAAGAGCCGCGTGAAGTGCCTGAAAATAACGATGATGAGTTGAAGGAAAAAGTTTCTGGTATTGCCCGTGGCGACCTTGAGGCTGCCTATCAAGAGGCTGACAAATCTGCGCGTCAGGAAAAAATCGCTGCAGCTAAAGATAAAGTTATGGCTGATTTGCTTCCCGAAGATGCAGATGCCGATACAGCGATTGCACTTTCAGGCGCGTTTAAAGGTCTGGAAAGTGACATTGTGCGCGGCGGTATTCTGGATACCGAAAAACGTATTGACGGTCGTGGTCTTGCCGATGTGCGCCCGATTGTTTCCGAAGTTGGTGTTCTGCCTCGTGCCCATGGATCGGCACTGTTTACCAGAGGTGAAACACAAGCGTTGGTCGTTGCCACGCTCGGCACCGGCGATGACGAACAACTTGTTGATGCACTTGAAGGCACATATAAAGAAAACTTCATGTTGCATTATAACTTCCCGCCCTATTCTGTCGGTGAAACAGGCCGAGTCGGGTTTACGGGTCGTCGTGAAATTGGTCACGGTAAGCTGGCATGGCGCGCCATAAAGCCGATGTTGCCGACTGCCGAAGATTTTCCATACACATTACGTCTCGTCTCTGAAATTACCGAGTCCAACGGGTCGTCTTCCATGGCGACGGTATGTGGTGCGTCTCTGGCTATGATGGATGCGGGTGTGCCGTTACAAAAGCCGGTCGCGGGTATCGCCATGGGTCTGATTAAAGAGGGCGACAGATTTGCCGTTCTTTCTGACATTCTTGGTGATGAAGATCATCTTGGCGACATGGACTTTAAGGTTGCTGGTACGCAGGACGGGATTACGTCTTTGCAGATGGATATTAAAATCACCGGCATCACCGAAGAGATTATGCAAGTTGCTCTGACCCAAGCTAAAGGTGGTCGGGATCATATTTTGGGTGAAATGGCGAGTGCCTTGGGCGAAGCCCGTACTGAAATGGGTGAATATGCGCCGAAAATCGAAACCATTAAAATCGCACAGGATAAAATTCGTGAGGTTATCGGTTCAGGCGGGAAGGTCATTCGTGAGATTGTCGAGACGACAGGCGCGAAGGTGGACATTTCCGATGATGGCACGATTAAAGTAGCGTCCAGCGATGCTGCTGTCATTCAGGCTGCGATTGACTGGATTAATTCCATAGCCGCCGAGCCTGAAGTGGGTGTGATTTACGAAGGCACGGTTGTGAAGACCATGGATTTTGGTGCTTTTGTGAATTTCTTCGGTAAGCGCGATGGGCTGGTTCATATTTCCCAGCTGGCAGACAGACGCGTTGAGAAGACAACCGATATTGTCAAAGAAGGCGACACGGTGAAGGTCAAGCTTATGGGCTTTGATGATCGCGGCAAGGTACGCCTGTCCATGAAGGTCGTTGACCAGGAAACAGGTGAAGACCTTGAAGGCAAAGCCAGCAAAGCGGCTGATGATGCAGCTGAGGCCGATAGCGAGGACTAAATCCCTAGCTGTTTTTACAGTTCCAAATAATCAAGGGCGGCGCTCATTTAGCACCGCCCTTTTTGTTGTGTGGGGTCAGCTGAGATTGTTGCCGCGCTTAGTCGGTAGTTTGGTCGTCAATGTCAGCGTTGGGGGCGTTTCTTCTGCATGACTCGATGCCGTTTATTGCATTTTGTTTGGTTGTATAGCCTTCACTCACGCAAAGCGTTTCACCATTTGCTGAATTGAGCTTCCAGTAAAACTGACCGTCTGTTTGTTTACCTAAAACGAATGTGCCCATTTTTGCTTTCCTTTGTTTTGATTTTGTAGAACGCAACGCACAAAATGATATTAAATTTTAACCGTACTCAGGATTACCGAGCCAGCCTATTAAGTCAAGTTGGGTAGAGGTGCTTGCCGTGGATTTAAATGTTAAACCCGCTTCATCACCAGCGAGCCATTCGTACCGCCAAAGCCAAAGGAATTTGACAGTATGCAATTCAAGCCAGCGTTCTCGTGTGTTTCCTGAACAATCGGCATATCAGCAAAATCCGGATCCAGCTCTTCGATATGTGCCGATGCCGCGATGAAATCGTCTTGCATCATGAGCAGGCTGTAGATTGCTTCTTGCACGCCGGCGGCGCCGAGCGAATGACCGGTTAGGGATTTGGTGGCTGAGATGGGTGGGCAGTCTGCGCCGAAAACTTCACGCAGGGCCTCAATCTCTTTAATGTCGCCGACGGGGGTGGAGGTCGCGTGCGGATTGATATAATCAACCGGTACGTCTAAATCTTTCATGGCCATTTCCATACAGCGTATCGCGCCTTCGCCGGAAGGCTGAACCATGTCATGCCCATCAGATGTTGCGCCATAGCCGGCAATTTCGGCATAAATTTTTGCGCCGCGTTTTTGTGCGCGTTCCATTTCTTCGAGTACCAGAACCCCTGCGCCGCCGGCAATAACAAATCCGTCGCGGTTTTTGTCATAAGCGCGGCTGGCTGATGCGGGCGTGTCGTTATATTTGCTGGACATGGCGCCCATCGCGTCAAACAGTGAGGAGAGCGACCATTCCAGAGCTTCGCCGCCGCCGGCAAACACCACATCCTGCTTACCCCATTGGATCATCTCTGCCGCATTACCAATACAATGTGTTGATGTCGCACATGCCGAAGAAATCGAGTAATTAACCCCTTTAATGCCAAATGGGGTGGCTAGCGTTGCTGAATTTGTGGAGGACATGCATTTTGGCACTGCGAATGGCCCAATCCGTTTTGGGCCGCTTTCACGGGTGGTATCTGCTGCTTCAATAAGTGTGCGCGTGCTGGGTCCGCCCGAACCCATGATGAGACCGGTCATCGGGTTGATTATATCGTTTTCTTCAAGCCCCGCATCTGCAATAGCCTGTTCCATCGCAACATAATTCCAGGTGGCGCCTTCCCCCATAAATCTGCGGACACGCTTATCGACAGCTGCCTCAATATCCAATGTCGGCATCCCGTATATTTGGGATCTAAAGCCAAGCTCTACATATTTATCGGCACGGGAAATTCCTGACTTACTGTTTTTTAAACTGTCAGAAACCTCTGCGGTGGAATTACCGATACACGAAACAATTCCAATACCTGTTATGGCGACACGTCTCATTTGAAACCCTTTTTTTTAAAGCTGTCCGGTTTTGAAAAGGCCGACTCTTAAATCTTTTGCAGTATAAATCTCTTTGTCGTCAACCCTCATGACGCCATCAGCGAGACACATAACGAGTGCGCGTGAAATGATACGTTTAATGTTAATTTCATAGGTGATTAATTTTGCATCAGGTTCAACCTGACCAACAAATTTCACTTCCCCAGCGCCGAGTGCTCGTCCGCGCCCTTCCAGGCCGGCCCACAAAGGGAAAAATCCGACAAGTTGCCACATGGCGTCTAAACCAAGACAGCCGGGCATAACTGGATCATTAACAAAATGACAGTCAAAAAACCATAAATCTGGTTTTACATCTAGTTCGGCAATCATGAGGCCTTTATCGTAACTGCCGCCAGTGTCAGTAATCTGTGTAATGCGGTCGAACATGAGCATCGGTGGCATCGGCAGACGACCGTTTTCTGGGCCAAATAGATTGCCCTTGGCACAGTCAATGAGTTCGTCATAGTTAAAACTGTTTTTCATTGTCATTGTTTACTCATAAATAAAGGACTCTTTAATTATTTTAGATGCATTATACCAGCCAGAAGACTATCATAATTTGAAAAGCTGTGTTGCAAAAACCATAGGGATAAAATGGAAAGGCTTGAAATTGCTTCTAGTTTATAATAATTATAATTAACTGTTGTATAATATTGATTTTAGGTATCATGGATAAGCTTAACACTCGAATAAATCAAAATGATAATTACCAATCACTCACCGATAAATTGCGAGGTGTTGGTCTGCGTGCAACACGCCAAAGGTTGGATATTGGAAGCCTTCTTTTTTCCGGAAAAGATCGTCATGTGACTGCTGAGAGCCTGCATGATGAGGCCGTGGCCTCGGGCATGAAAATTTCACTGGCTACTATTTATAATGCTCTGAACCAGTTCACGGATGCCGGACTTCTGAGAGAAGTTTTGATTGATCCTTCTCGTACCTATTTTGATACAAATACGTCATCTCATCATCACTTTTTTAATATTGATAACGGTCAGCTGACAGATATTCCCAATGAAGAAATCAACCTTCCAGGTCTTCCTAACTTACCCGAGGGACAGATTATTGATGGCGTGGATATTTTGATAAGAATTAAGCCTGAAGTCTAAATTATTTGTTTAGAATTGTTCTAAACTGTTGACATATCTTTCTCGAGACTTATATAGTTCCAATAAGAGTTAGGGAAAGGCCTTTCTCTTACTTATGAGCTTTTCGGATGGGCCGGAAAGCGTATTTAGAGGAAGATGATAATGTCACTCGCAGATTCAAAAACTCTGGAAAACCTGAAGGACGCATTTGCCGGCGAAAGCCAAGCAAACCGTCGCTACCTTTACTTCGCACAAAAAGCCGATGTTGAAGGATATAACGATGTTGCAACTGTATTTCGTTCAACTGCTGAAGGTGAAACAGGCCACGCACATGGTCACCTCGAATTTCTAGAAGAAGTTGGAGATCCGGCAACTGGTGAGCCAATCGGTTCAACTGCTGAAAACCTGAAGGCCTCTATTGCTGGTGAAACACATGAGTATACAGACATGTATCCCGGCATGGCACGCACTGCACGTGAAGAAGGTTTTGATGAAATTGCCGATTGGTTTGAAACACTTGCCAAAGCAGAGAAATCTCATGCTGGCCGTTTCCAAAAGGCACTGGATTCAATGGATTAATTTCCACTCTGTGTCTCTTTGAGACACTAGATTCAAGGAGACTATGGCGGCTAACGCCATAGTCTCACTTGTCTCCTATCTATATATAAAAAGGAACATCTCATGAAAGAGGGCAGCACTGAAGCGCCAATTCGTTACCCTTTAGATTGGCATAACGAAGAATTTTATGACCGCGCAGCACTTGATGAAGAAGCGCGCCGTCAGTTTGATGTCTGTCATGGTTGCAGACGTTGCTTTAACCTCTGTGATAGTTTTCCACGCCTATTTGATCTCATCGACGAATCTGAATCTGGCGAACTTGATACGGTCGCGAGTGATGATTTTGGGCCGATTATTGACGGTTGTACCATGTGCGATATGTGCTTCATGACGAAATGCCCATATGTCCCGCCGCATGAATTTAACCTTGATTTCCCTCATCTTATGCTTCGCTATCGCGCTGTTGAATTGAAAGAAAAAGGCAAAGCCCCTTTCACACAAAACCAGCTTGCGCAGATGGACAGAAATGGTTCGCTTGCAGAAAAGGTGTCCGGTCTTGCAAATTGGGGATCTGCCAAAGGTAATGTTGTTACCCGTCCGGTTATGTCGGCGACTTTGGGTATTGATAAGAATGTTGAGCTACCAAAATTTACTGGTGAGACATTTATGAAGCGTGCTGAAAAATCTGCCAAAAATGGCGAGTTGGAGCCCAATAAAGAAGGCACTGCAAAAGACAGAAAAGCCCTTATCTATGCTACCTGCTCAGTTAATTATAATAATCCCGGCGTGGGCGAGGCAGCACTCAAAGTGCTTACCCATCTTGGTGTTTCTGTGAAAACTGATTATCCGGGTTGTTGCGGAATGCCCTATTTAGAGCAAGGCAATCTTGAAAAAGTGGCTCAAAATGCGGCAAGTGTTTCCGCTGCTCTACGCCCTTTTATTGATGAGGGGTATGATATTTTAACTCTGACGGCAAGCTGTGGACTGATGTTCAAATTTGAATGGCCGTTAATTGTACCTGATAACGAGGACGTTAAAGCGCTCAGTGCCGCGACGCGCGATATCAGTGAGTATATTGTTCAAATTGCCGATAAAAATGGTCTTCCAGACGGTCTGCAAACGATAGAAGGTGGCGTGCAGGTGCATCTGGCTTGTCATGCACGTGCCCAAAATATGGGGCCGAAATCAGCCGACCTATTGCGTCTCATTCCTGATGCTGACATTGGTGTCATAGAGCGTTGCTCCGGCCATGGCGGTACCTTCGGTGTGATGAAAGACACCCATCAGCTTGCTGTCAAAGTCGGAAAACCTGTCGCCCGAAATGTTGCCAAATCTGAGGCTAAGACAGTTGTTTCAGACTGTCCGCTGGCGGCAAAACACATCGTTCAAGGAGTCGAATACTTAGACTCATCTGCAAAACTGCCGGAGGCCGCGCACCCTGTAGAGGTATTTGCGCGCGCTTACGGGTTAATATAAATGGAGAGTTTTATGTCTGAAGCAAACAGAGTAATTACCCCCGAAGATATTGTGCCAATGACCACTTACGTTGCTGAGCGTAAGGAAAGGCGTCAAGCTGTGCTTGCTCTAAAAAAACCGCGTCGGATTGAAATTGGGCCGGTCGCAACATTCTATTTTGAGAATTACGCGACAATGTTGGCGCAGATTCAGGAGATGCTTTACATCGAAAAAGGCGGTGACGAACAGCTTGAAGATGAACTGACCGCTTACAATCCAATGATTCCGGATGGTTCCGAATTGACCGCAACTTTGATGTTTGAAATAGATGACCCGCAACGTCGCGGATCCATTCTGCGTCGCCTGACGGATGTTGAATTGACCGCTTATATAGAGGTGGCGGGTGAGAAGGTTTTTGCCGTTCCTGAGCAGGAAGTTGAACGCACAGCTTCTGACGGCAAGACATCATCTGTTCATTTTTTGCACTTTCCGTTTACGGCAGAGCAAATTGCGGCTTTCAGAGATACGAATAATCAAGCCATCCTAGGTATTGGTCACGAGAATTACGCGCATATGACGATTTTGTCAGAGGAAACGCGCGCTTCGTTGGCTGGAGATTTTGCTTAAACTATTTTTTTGTGAACTCATGTGGGTAGACGCCCCATAGTGACACACGGGAAATCCAGCCACGATAGCCCTCCACGCGGATGTCACACCATTCACCCTCGCAATCTTCAAGCTCGGCAACTATACCGGGCTGGAGATAGGCTAAGATAACAGAATTCTCGTCAGGTCTTTTGCGAAGCTTATGTGCTGTTGGGCTTTGGTGCATAACGACGCTGCGTTTACCGCGCAACAAATTTGCTTGTATCCAGCCAGTGTCACCATCATAGTCTCTGACTTTGCGCCAATTACTATTTTCGTCAAGAATTTCAACTGGCCAGCCCACGCGTCTGAAGGTTAAGAGGGCAGGGTATTGTGTGCCAGGCCCTTGTCTTAAGTTAACCGGATTGCCTTTAATGCTCACAAATCTGGGTAGTGGCAGGCCACTCTCACCACGATTGTCATCCTCTGCATGAATTGGGGAGGTGGGCGTCAATAATAAGACCAGTACAGCTAAACCGGTCGCCAATAAACTAAAATGCCGTGTGAAGAATACTGAAATCATAAATACGCCTTATTGAGCTAACAAATAATAGGTCTTTGTATACCGGTTTGCTTATCTTATTGCCTTATTTAATCCCAAATAGCCTGTCCAGGTAGAATTAATGTTAAAAAAAGTTTTGCCGAAGAGCTGCATTTGCTACACCTTATCAGAATATGACCGGAAAATCTGCCAAAGTAATTGTCCTTCGAAAACTCCCGGCTGCCGTTGAAGCAAGAATGGCGGAGCTTTTTGATGTGGAATTCAATAATGAAGACCGTCACCTCGATAAAGCAGAAATCGCTTCAGCTATGGCGCGTGCGGATGTGCTGGTTTCAACAGTCACGGACAGGATCGACGCTGAACTGATTGAAACTGCCGGCGACCAGTTAAAGCTCATCGCGAATTTTGGCAATGGCGTAGATAATATAGATGTCGATGCGGCCTATGCTCGGAGCATTACTGTGACGAATACGCCGAGCGTACTGACTGAAGATACGGCAGATATGGTAATGGCGCTCATATTAGCGCTTCCACGCCGGATGGTGGAGGGTGATCGCATTATGCGCGAACCGGGTAGTTTCACCGGCTGGTCACCCAATTGGATGCTGGGCCGGCGGCTGGGCGGCAAGAAGCTTGGTATTGTTGGCATGGGACGCATCGGGCAGGCGGTTGCGAAACGCGCCATCGCCTTTGGTCTTGAAATTCATTATCACAACCGTAATCGCGTACATGAAGAAATTGAGCAGGAGCTTGGCGCTAAATACTGGGACAGTCTGGACCGCATGCTTGGTCATGTTGATTTTGTATCTGCGAATTGTCCAAGTACGCCTGCAACCTATCATCTCATCGGGCAAAGACGGATGAAACTTCTGAAACAGGGAGCGTATTTGATTAATGCTTCGCGGGGTCAGGTTCTTGATGAAGACGCGCTGGCGGATGCGCTGGAAGAAAACCGCCTTGGCGGTGCAGCGCTAGATGTTTTTGAACGTGAACCTGCGGTTAACCCTCGTCTGCTGGAATTCCAAAATGTTATTCTCCTTCCTCATATGAGCTCGGCAACCATTGAGGGAAGGCTTGGCATGGGCGAAAAGGTGCTCATTAATATCCGTACTTTTTTGGACGGTCACCGCCCGCCGGATCGCGTATTGCCGACACTTGCCGAAGAGCATTAAGTGTCATTAAAAGTGTCGCGGGTGATGGCTATGCATGGCACGACAGATCTTTAATTGTTGGCGTTTCCCCGTTAAGTGGGTTGGTTGGATCCCATGGGAGGTTTACAACCCGCGCGGTTGCAGCAAGACCATCATAAATCATAAGCCGCCCTGCTAAACTTTCCCCCGCGCCTGTGATTTCTTTAATAACTTCTAAAGCCTGCAGACTACCCATTATGCCCGTTAGGGCACCAATAATACCTGTTGTTTCGCAATCAGCAGCCTCGGATGCCTTCATATCGTCAGATACGAAAGAGCGATAACATGGGTAGGGTGTCCCCTTTAAATCGTTCTCATAGGCTTTAAAGGTTGTTAGTTGTCCGTCAAACCGACCCACTGCTGCTGAAACAAGGGGTTTGCCAGCGAAATAACAGGCATCATTGACCAGGAATCGCGTCGTGAAATTATCACAACCATCGGCGATAATATCATGCGCCTCTATCAAAGTTTGCGCATTATCAACCGTGAGACGAGCATCTATAGGCGTTACTTTGCAATCAGGATTAAGTCTCGCTAGAAACTTTGCGGCACAGATGGCTTTTGGTAGACCAATATCGTCATGATTAAAAAGCACTTGCCTTTGTAGATTGGAAAGCGACACAACATCATCATCAATGATGCTGATAGAGCCAACACCTGCAGCAGCTAGATAAGCGAGCAGAGATGCGCCCAGCCCACCTGCGCCAATAACCAGCACCCGCGCTGCGGAGAGCTTCTGTTGTCCCGCACCCCCAATTTCTTTGAGGACGAGATGGCGCGCATAACGCTCAGTGTATGCGGCGTTTTCTGGCAGACCGTCACTGCCTGTCATCAAAGGCCTTCGAAAAGTGCTGTTGAGAGATAGCGTTCTGCAAAACTCGGAATAATCGTGACAATGCGTTTGCCTGCCATTTCGGGCAGGGCGGCAATTTCGAGGGCCGCTGCTGTTGCTGCGCCGGAGGATATGCCGCCGGGAATTCCCTCGGATTTAGCGAGCCGCCGAGCCGTTTCAAAAGCGGTTTCATTTCCAATGGTAACAACGCCGTCTATTAAGGCTTCATCTAGATTGCCCGGTTTAAAACCTGCGCCAATACCTTGAATCTTATGAGGGCCGGGATCGCCACCTGACAGAACAGGACTGTCTTCTGGTTCAACAGCATAAATTTTAATGTTCGGATTATGTTGTTTCAAAATACTGCCAACGCCGGTCAAAGTGCCTGCCGTTCCGACACCGGAGATAACCGCGTCCAGCTTGCCGTCTGTATCGGCGAGAATTTCCTGCGCTGTGGTGTTACGATGAATTTCCGGATTTGCGGGGTTGTCAAATTGCTGGGGCATCACGGCATTATCGAGATTAGTGATTAGCTCCTCGGCCTTTGCAATCGCACCTTTCATGCCAAGTTCGGCAGGTGTAAGCTCCAACTTTGCACCGAGTAGGAGGAGCATTTTGCGTCTCTCAATAGACATGCTTTCAGGCATACAAAGAATAAGCCGATAACCTTTTGCGGCACAGGCAAAGGCCAACGCAATACCCGTATTGCCGGATGTCGGTTCTACAATTACAGACTTCTCGTTCAAGAGACCACGGTTTTCCAGGTCTTCAATCATTGCCACGCCAATGCGATCTTTCACGCTGGCCATGGGATTGAAAAATTCAAGTTTCAGAAGTATCTCTGCTGAAACGTCATATTGTTCGGGTAGCCGGTTGAGACGCACCAGAGGGGTCGCACCGATTGTTTCGGTTATATTATTATAAATTTTTCCGCGATTTTCGAATGTCATTATTATACCTGATTGGTTAAATGTTGAAGTCAACTGATTTTTCTGTACTTAAGCGGTTCTTATTTTGATGGCTCTGACAAATATCGTCAATGCTTACTCTGTCGAGATGTTTTAGAAATTCGCCTTCTAGTTCAGAGCATTTTTCAAAAGTTATTCCTGCCCCAAGTTGGCTTTCTTTTGGCGTCTGTGCAGCCTCGTTCTCAGCACGCTCAATTTCAGCGATAACGCGCACTACTTCACCGGCAAAAATCTTGCGCCTTTCGCGGGCAAGTCTGTAGCCCCCTTTTGGCCCGCGTACGCCGCGAAGAATATCGGCTTTAACAAGGGTTTGCATAATCTGCTCAAGATAACGCTGAGGTACATTTTGACGTTTTGTGATGTCCTTTGCTTGCACCGGGTCGGGACGCGAATGAAGGGCGACATCCACAACAGTCTCTAATGCTAAAACTGTTTTCCGACTAAGAAACAGCATCTTTAACCCTGAGAGCCATTGGATGTGCCGCCAGTGGAGCCAAATCCGCCTTCGCCGCGCTCCGTATCGGGTAGCGCGTCTGTTTCCTGCAGAATGCCTTGTGTGATTCGCGCAATAACCATCTGAGCAATTCTGTCACCTCGATTAATCTCAAAGGCTTCTGGCCCGTGATTAATAAGGATGACTTTCACTTCGCCGCGATAATCACTGTCAACCGTGCCGGGGCTGTTGAGCACGGTCACACCAAATTTGGCTGCGAGTCCCGAACGTGGGCGAATCTGAGCTTCAAAACCTTGGGGTAGAGCCATGGACAGACCTGTCGGTACCATTGCAGTTTTGCCTGGAGCCAGCGTCATGGGGTTATCTTCCGGTAACGCGGCGCGCAAATCCATGCCTGCGGCTTGTTCTGTTTCATAAGATGGCAGAGGTAAGCCCTCGCTATGGGGCATGCGTTTAATCTCAATACTCACATGTCGGGCCATTAGCGCGCCTCCTGTTTTTCTAGTTTATGCGTTTCTAAGAAGTAATCCGCAATTTTATCCGCAAGCCTGAGGGCCACATCTTGTTTGCTCAGCATCTCCCAACTTTCTTCGGATGTTTGGGTCAAAAAATGAATGGTATTAAAGTCACCGCCCATCACTCCAGTATCGGGGGACACATTATTCGCCATGAGCCAGTCACAACCTTTACGGGTAAATTTTGCCCGCGCATGATCCATGACTTGTTCGGTTTCAGCGGCAAAGCCGACAATCAAATCAGGGCGAAGTGTATGAGCGACAAGTCCGGCAAGAATATCCGGGTTTTCTGTCAGCTCTAATGACGGCGGGGTGTTGTCGGTGTTTTTTTTGATTTTTTCTTGAGCGGACTCTTTCGTGCGCCAGTCTGCAACTGCCGCAGTCATGATGGCAATCTGACTTGGTAAAGCTTCCTCGCAGGCTGCGGCCATTTCAAGCGCAGTCTCTACGCGAATAACCCGCACACCTTCCGGATCCGGCAAATTAACAGGGCCGGAAACGAGCAAGGTTTCTGCACCCAGGACAGCGATTGCCTCTGCAATGGCATAGCCCTGTTTACCGGAAGATCGATTGGCAATATAACGAATAGGATCAATCGGCTCATGTGTTGGCCCCGCTGTAATAAGTGCCTTCAGTCCTTTTAGAGGGCCTTTTGGCATCAGTGCTTGAGCAACGGCTTCCATAATTTCCACGGGTTCAGCCATGCGTCCGGGGCCGGTTTCACCACAGGCCATATCACCCTCATTGGGGTTAATAATGGTAATGCCGTCATTTTTAAGTGTTTCAAGATTGCGTTGAGTGGCGTCATGAAGCCACATGCGCACATTCATAGCCGGGGCAATCATCACCGGCTTGTCGGTTGCCAGTAAAGTGGTGCTGGCGAGGTCATTAGCAAATCCTTGGGCCATTTTTGCAATCAAATCTGCCGTTGCCGGTGCGACAAGTACGAGATCTGCGTTCCGAGACAGTTGAATGTGACCCATTTCCGTTTCATCGGTGAGGTCAAAAAGATTTTGATAGACTTTATTGCCACTGACCGATGCTAGGGTGAGGGCGGTTACAAATTCACTACCTGATTTACTGAGCAGACATTGTACATCTGCGCCTTCTTTGACCAATTGTCGAACGAGTTCGGGGGTTTTGTAGGCAGCAATGCCGCCTCCGACAATCAGCAAAATACGTTTATTTAACAATCGTGCAGACATTCGGAAATCCTTTATCTGTCTGCAATTGGTATAAAACAAATTCTACCGAAATTAAATGTAATTTTAAGCTCTTGATACCATTCCAGAATTTATTGGAAAATACGATAAGTCAAATAACCGCCGAGAGCGAGACTTGATATGAGCAACCATGGCTTCAGAATATTTTTTTTCTCGTCTTCATAATGAATTTTAAACCCTTTATCGGAGAGAATTTTTTCAAGCTGTTCCTGATTGCGTTCAACGCGTTCCAACGTGTCAGGTAGCCGCCCGATAGATTTGGCAGCGCGTTGCACGCCGTCTACTGCGTCTTTTAAAATTGCCTCAGGCCCCAATTCGCCTTTAATCCAGCCCGAGACAACGGGATCAGCCGCATCCCATATGTTAAGTTTGGGATCAAAACTTCGAGCAACGCCTTCCACGACAACCATGGTTTTTTGCAGGAGGAGTAATTGTGGTTGGGTCTGCATGTCGAATTGTTCGGTGACCTCAAACAGTTGGGTTAAAACCCGCCCCATGGAAATGCTGTCGGCATCCTGCCCGCGAATGGGTTCCCCAATGGCACGCAGAGCCTGAGCGAAGGCCTCCATACTTTTGCTATCCGGTACATAACCCGCATCAAAATGGGTTTGTGCCACGCGCCGATAGTCTCGAGTGATAAAGCCATAAAGAATTTCTGCCAGAAAACGACGACTGTTCGGGTCAAGTCGTCCCATGATGCCGAGGTCTATAGCTACGAATGTTCCGTCGGGGCAAATCAGTAAATTTCCTTGATGCATATCGCCATGGAAAAACCCATCGCGGAGCGCGTGGGTCAAAAAGGCCTGTATCAGCCTGATGGAAAGATCTTGCAT
The DNA here is from genome assembly GCF_000469155.1 of Candidatus Micropelagos thuwalensis. Lineage (NCBI taxonomy): Bacteria > Pseudomonadati > Pseudomonadota > Alphaproteobacteria > Candidatus Micropelagius > Candidatus Micropelagius thuwalensis. The sequence continues at coordinate 681,805 of NZ_AWXE01000004.1, forward strand.
ATTATGCCCAGCGGCTTCTAGGGCTTCAAGATCTGAGGCTTTTGTGCCATCTGACCAGTGCATGGTCACAACCCGTTTGGCTGTGGCTTCCCATATCACCTCCGGAACATCAAATTTAGCATCCTTCAGTGTATTTTCACGCATTTCAGAAAGTGCCGCAGCCTCCATACGCAAATCAATTTCAAGCTTCACACTATCCCAGAGTGTGCGGACACCCTCAACCGGGCGTAAGCGTCTCGCTGATGGGATAAGAGCCTCCACCAGATGGGCAACAAACATAAAGGTCGATAATTCAGTGGTTAGTTTTTGTTCAATGCCCGGGCGCAATATTTTGACCGCCACATGTGTTCCGTCTTTGAGTTTGGCTTTATGCACTTGTGCAATTGAAGCGGCTGCAACGGGGGGGGCAAAATCGTCAAACAACTCACTGACAGGTTGTTCCAGTTCGTCAATTAGGAGTTTCTCTACAACCTTCATCGGAAAGGCGGGCAGGCTGTCTTGAAGGAATTGTAAATCCTTTGCCAGCTTGAGGCCGACAATATCGGGACGGGTTGCGAGTGACTGACCGAGCTTTATGTAAGTAGGGCCGAGTGATTGCAGTTTTTTAGATAATTCAACGCCGCGTGAGTCCTGGTCAAATTTTCTAGCACCAAAAGTGAAAACCTTGCGGAGCCCCTTCAGCCATAATGGTGCCTTTTCTTTGAAATCAGGAGGTAACAAGCTGTCTTGTGCGAACACCAGCCGAATGAAACCGATAAGTTTGAAGAAACTGACAAGCCGCATTTTAAACCCGCCATGCACTATGCAGGGCTACAATACCTCCGGAGAGCTTTTCATGCCGAACATGTGAGAAGCCAGCCGCTTCAATTTCACGAGAGAAATTATCCGGCTTGGGAAACCGTCTGATGCTTTCAACAAGATAATTATAAGCTTCTTCATCTCCGGCGATGAGCTTGCCGACTTTGGGGATGACGTTAAACGACCAGCGGTCATATAGTCTTCCGAGTATCGGATCGGCCACATGGCTAAACTCCAGACACAAAAACCGTCCGCCGGGTTTTAATACACGATAGGCTTCCGCTAGTGCCTTGTCGCGATGTGTGACGTTTCTAATGCCGAAAGCAATTGTGTAAGCGTCAAAGAACCCATCAGGTAAGGCAAGTGCTTCGGCATTACCGACAGTAAAATTAATTTTTTCTGGGTGAGATATATTTTTCTTTTTCTCAAGCCGTGCTTGCCCAGCTTGTAACATGGCTTCATTGATATCTAAAATGATAGCGGCAAACCCGTTTCCAGCTTGAGCGGCGGCTTTAAAAGCAATATCGCCCGTGCCACCCGCAACATCCAGTAGATGAAAGTCGCGGTTTCCGTTGGGCAAAGCGAGGCTGTTAACCATATGTTGTTTCCAGACGCGGTGCAGGCCACCCGACATGAGATCATTCATCACATCATATTTATCAGCAACACTTTCAAAAACACGATGCACGCGTTTTTGTTTTTCATCTATTGGCACGTCTTCGCGACCGAAGGATGCTGTTGTGGTTTTCTCTGTCATGTCACTTCATTTGGTTATTTTTCAGGACGATAGCCCAATCCTTGTGAATAGGCTAGAAATAGCGGCACTGAAAAATTGATATAAGTGATATGTATATCAGATTGAAAGATGTTCCATGCCAGAATTACCTGAAGTTGAGACAGTTTGCCGGGGATTGCGCGCACATATAATTGGTCGGCGTATTGTGCGTGCTGAGCTTCGGCGCCCCGATTTGCGCTTCCCTTTCCCTCATGGGTTGCAAGAAGGGTTGGAGGGCAGCACGGTTAAAAATATTACCCGGCGTGCTAAATATATTCTCATTGAACTCGGCAATCACCAAGCTGGTGATAAAGATGACCAAATCTGGCTAACCCATCTGGGCATGACCGGACGTTTTACGGTTTATCCGACCCAATCAGATAAACTTGTCCAGGGTGAAACCGGCGAAACGGCTCGTTTTTATCATACGACACATAATCAAATTGGCGTGCATGACCATGTGCATCTCTGGTTTGATGACCGGACGGAGCTTGTTTATACAGATCCGCGCCGGTTCGGCTACATGGATTTGATGGCATCGACTGATATGGATGAGTCAAAACATCTGCGCGCATTGGGGCCGGAGCCTATCGGTGATCGTTTTGATGCAGATTTGTTGCTGGAGAAGCTGAAAAATCGGCGGACACCCATTAAATCTGCCTTGTTGGATCAACGTGTCGTTGCCGGGCTGGGTAATATTTATGTGTGTGAGGCTTTATACCGTTCAGGCATTTCACCGCGAAGACTCGCTTGCCATATTGGCCCCGTTCGTACCGCGCGGCTTATTAGGGCCATCAAAAATGTTCTTGATGAAGCCATAACCGCAGGTGGTTCAACGTTAAGAGATTTTGCAGGTGCACAAGGGTCAGCGGGATATTTTCAGCATAATTTTGATGTTTACGACCGCGAGGGTGAGGCTTGTTTGACGTCTTATTGTGAGGGTAAAGTTAAAAGGATTGTGCAGTCCGGACGTTCCAGTTTTTATTGTTCGAAATGTCAAAGGTGACTTGGTAAGAATGGTGTGATCCGTCAATAGATAAACATGCGTCCCGAAAATAAAATATTGTCATCTCACGAGAAATCATGACACAAACAAGATGATGTATATAATTTTTAAAAATATGTCACAAAAATTGATCGTGTGGTCTATCGTATTTGTTCTTTCAGTCGGGAGTTCACTTGCGGCTACATTCCTGTCTGTTGCGCCGGATATACCTCTTGCGCCTGGCTTGTCTGAAGCCGAGACGGGGGCGTTAATTTTTGACAAACCGGAAGGCCGAATTGTTTCCATTGAAGCTTTGGCGGCAATTCCTTCGGCAGATATTTTCGCTTTTTATCGTTTAAGCCTGCCTAATCTGGGCTGGCAGATTAAGCCCGAATTGGCGGTCAGGAACAGCGAGACCTTCCACCGTGAAGACGAGGCGTTAACAATTAAATATGAAGGCGGTGTGGTGTTTTTCCGTCTGCAACCAATCTCCGGAAATTAATTCAATTTTTGTCGCTTTAAAGGTTGACGCTTGCGTCAGTGCGGCCTATAAAACCGCCCATCCTGATGAAAAATTTGTCAGACGTATTTTTACGCGAAATTGCCTAAATCATATTGATTTACAAAATCGTATTAACGAGAGAGACCACTCATTATGGCGAATACTAAATCTGCCCAAAAAATGGTTCGTAAAATTGCCAAACGTACCGAGGTAAACAAAGCCCGCCGTTCGCGCATGCGTAGTTTTATCCGTAGCGTTGAAGAAGCCATTTCCGCAGGCAATAAAAGCGCAGCCCAGGAAGCCCTGAAAAACGCTGAGCCGGCCATTATGAGAAATGGTCAAAAAGGCATCTTGCACAAACGGGCAGCGTCACGCAAAGTATCCCGTCTATCTAAGCGCGTTGCAAAACTCGGCTAACCCTGCGGATTTTTGGCACTTAATATTGCCGCTAGTCTCAAAATCTCATATTCATTCACTTTTACTCACAGGCATTTTTAAATTTGTCAGGATTAGTTCCTCATTGTGACATCGGGTTTTCAAAAACATTAAAAAAAAATAAAAAAAAGTAGAAGTTCTTGTTTCCTTCTAGTTGCCAGCCATGCTCCGTCTGGATATGGTTATTCTTGGGAGAACAGGAAACAATCGTCATAAGGGTCTTAAAATCACATCTCAATAGTTCATAAATCTTAAATATTTTCATAAATGATGAAGAAATACCGGATTAAACTGAGGTTTTTATTTGGGGGCATCTTAGGAGCATTTTAAAGATTTGAATGAGAATCAGTTCGTTGGGAAATTCTATTTGAGAATAATTTTTTGAGTATCTTTAGTTTCAAAAATTGAGTGCGTGCCTTTTACAGACTTTGTTGCCTAACTCCAAAAGCGCTATGACATGATAAGTATATGATGAACTATCTTAAGTTACCTTAAGCTTTCATCCGCCGAAACTTCTCTTGTCACACACAAAACAAATTGCTGATTATCAGCGAATGACTTAAAGCGGAGACGGAAATGCAGGGTGATGTCGAAAGGAAAGAAACAGTATCTTTCGAATTTTCGATTCTTGAAAACTCCGCCAACGGATATGACGGAGATGTCACGCCTCACACCGCTTATGAAATTCTCAGTCGTGACGCCGCCGCAAATTTGGTGGACGTTCGAACCTCAGCAGAATGGACTTTTGTCGGCATCCCTGATGTGTCCTCAATTCATCAGGAAGCAAAGTTCATCAGCTGGCAAATGTTTCCTGAGATGAATCTTAATGCTGATTTCATAAATATGCTGGAAGCTGCCATTCCGGACAAAACATCGCCCGTGCTGTTTTTGTGTCGCTCCGGCGCACGATCGGCTTCTGCTGCCAGAGTTGCAAAAGCTCATGGTTATGAAGCCAGTTTTAATATTGCCGGCGGTTTTGAGGGTGATGCTAACCGTGAACATCATAGAGGCGGTGTCAATGGGTGGAAGTCAGACAACCTCCCATGGGTTCAACAATGATAACGATACAGGAAATATTTCTTGCATAAGCAGGATGGAGCAACGATGTCAGAAGAAAACACGGAGCAAAATCGTCAAGGTAAAACGACAGACGACCTCGTCATTGCCAAACGGCAGTGGGAGCGTGTCAGGTCGAGGTTGAGAGCCGAATTGGGGGAAGCTACTTTTAATAGTTGGTTCCGTCATCTTGAAATTTTGAAAGCCACAGCCACCTCAATTACGATTCAGGTGCCCACCAAGTTTATCGGCAGCTGGATTGAAACGAATTACCTGAAGCGCATTCTTGGCCATTGGAAAAAAGAGAATGATGCCATCAGTAAAATCAATGTAAGCATTCAACCTGCGATGCACCAACCTGCTACGCAACCTGAGACGATAAGCCGTGTGGTAACGGATAGCCGTTCCTCGCAGCCGGTCCAAAATACACAAGTCAACCATTTACCGTCGGAAGAGCGTGGCCAGGATGATGTCGGTGCGCCGCTGGAGCCAAGATATACTTTTGATAATTTTGTGGTCGGCAAATCCAATGAGATGGCTCATGCAGCAGCCCGTCGGATTACCGATGGAAATCCGTCATACTATAAACTGCATAACCCGCTTTTCCTTTATGGCGGCGTTGGTCTTGGTAAGACCCATTTGATGCACGCGATTGCCTGGGAAATTCGTCGTAATGACCCGAGCCGACGAGTGATTTACACATCTGCAGAAAAGTTTATGTACCAGTTCATCCGGGCGCTCAGATATAAAGACATGATGTCTTTTAAGCAGCAATTCCGTGAGGTTGATGTTTTGATGGTTGATGACATTCAGTTCATTGCTGGTAAGGAATCCACTCAAGAAGAGTTTTTCCATACTTTCAATGCATTAATTGACGGCAATCATCAGGTGATTATCTCGGCTGACAGATCGCCTTCAGACCTTGAGGGTATTGAGGAGCGCATTCGATCCCGACTGGGCTGGGGACTTGTCGCGGATATTCACCCGACAGATTATGAGTTAAGGCTGGGTATTTTGCAGTCCAAAGCTGAGACACTGATGCGTAATCATAAGGATGCTGTTGTTCCTGAGCAGGTGATGGAATTTCTTGCCCAGCGTGTTGCGACGAATATACGTGAACTGGAAGGCGCACTTAACAGAGTTGTTGCTTTCGCCTCCTTTAGTGGTCGTCCGATAACGCTTGAAATGGCAAAAGAAATTTTGCGTGATTTGTTGCGCGCGTCAGAACGTCGGATTTCCATTGATCAGATACAGCGCAAGGTGGCGGATTATTATAATGTCCGCATGGGGGATATGTTGTCGGCAAGGCGTTCACGCGCTGTCGCTCGTCCGCGTCAAATTGCTATGTATCTCTCTAAACAATTAACGACACGGTCTCTGCCTGAAATTGGTCGCAAATTTGGCGGGCGGGATCACACAACGGTCATTCATGCTGTTCGTAAAGTTGAGAGCTTACGTGAGTCCGACCCTTCAATTGAAGAAGATGTAGATCTGCTGTTACGCAGCCTTGAGGCATAAATCGCTCCCTCCCTTTGAGTTGAAAGCCAAAATCTTTACATCTTGTGTTTAAGTATCACTTATGACGGCTTATGAAGCTGTATTTTCTGCCCAATTAATCGGCAAAACAGGTCATAAATCCGTACCTAAATAGTGTCATGAAGGCCATTTAGGTGTTATATTCTAAACGTGATTCGTCTTTCGGCTTGCAGACGCTTAGGAGCCTTTAGAAATGCCTATCTTTAGGAGATAATGAAGAAATGAAAGTAACAATTGAACAGGGCGCCCTCCTAAAAGCACTTGAACATGTCCAGAGTGTTGTGGAACGCAGAAATACCATCCCAATCCTGTCTAATGTTGTTCTGGAAGCTCAAAACGGGGCTTTGTTGCTAACCGCGACTGATCTTGAAATAGAAATAAAAGAGAGCATTGAGGCTGAAGTTGCCGAAACCGGTGCCACCACTGCTCCGGCGCATATGCTTTATGATATTGTCAATAAATTGCCAGCTGGCAGTCAGGTCAATCTCTCCAAAGATGAGGCTGCGACACAATTAAGTTTGAACTCTGGCAGCTCTTCCTTCGTTCTTCAAAGCCTACCCCGTGAGGATTTCCCTTCCCTGACATTAGGTGACATGCCGCATGCCTTCGCTCTGCCGGCGGGAGATTTGCTTAGGCTCATTGATAAAACCCGTTTTGCGATTTCAAATGAAGATACACGTCATTATCTCAACGGCATTTATCTTCACATTGTTGATGAGGGCGGGACATCCATGTTACGCGCCGTTGCCACTGATGGTCATAGGCTGGCGCAAGCACAATGCCCGCAACCTGTTGGGGCCAATGAAATGCCGGCGATTATTGTGCCGCGCAAAACGGTCAACGAGCTGCAAAAACTATTAAAAAATTCAAGTGGTGAAGTCTCGGTACAGGTTTCTGAAACCAAAATTAATTTCTCGCATGAGAATATGTCGCTAACGTCGAAACTCATTGACGGTAAGTTCCCGGATTATAACCGCGTTATTCCGTCTAATAATGACAAACGCCTTTCGGTTGATGCCAAAGCATTTGTGCAATGTGTGGATAGGGTATCTGCCGTTTCAAATGAACGATCACGCGCTGTTAAGCTCAGTCTGGCAAATGACTCACTGACCTTCACGGTTTCAAATCCTGAGAGTGGCAGTGCGACGGATGAATTAGGGGTTGGTTATAATGCCGACGCTCTCGATATCGGTTTTAATGCGCGTTATCTGCTAGATATTACTGGCCAGTTGGATGGAGATATGGCGGTTTTTGAATTAGCAGACTCCGGCTCGCCAACTCTTATTCGCGATGAGCAGGACTCCGACGCGCTTTATGTCCTCATGCCAATGCGGGTTTGAGGCACATGCTTCAAACTAATCATGACTTGCCAGATGGCACGATAAAAAGTGCTAAACGAAATGTGGCAAATAATGAAAAAGCTAAAACCTTTGCCCCTTCTATTGCTGAACTGAAGCTGACTGACTTTAGATCGCATGCTAAAGCCCATATTGTTACGAGCAAGGGTATTGTTGTTCTTTCCGGAGATAATGGGGTCGGCAAGACCAATATTCTTGAAGCAATTTCTATGCTCGGCCCAGGGCGAGGCTTGCGAACTGCAAAGCTATCTGAACTGGCGCGACGCGATGGTGCCAATGCGTGGTCAGTATCGGCACTGGTGCGTACACAGGAAGAAGATATTCAAATTGGTGTTGGAATTGACCCTAATGCCGATACGCGCCGACTGCGAATTGACGGGCAAAATGTTAAAGGGTTTGACCGTCTTACAGTGATGTTGCCGCAATTATGGCTTACACCGGCGATGGATAGGTTGTTTGTTGATGGCGCATCCGGGCGCCGCAAGTTTCTTGACCGTTATGCATTGGGTCTGTCGCCGCAACATGCGAAAATGTCTCAAGATTATGAACGTGCCATGCGGGAGCGTAATCGTCTCTTACAGGAGGATCCGTCTGCTGATAGCTGGCTTGACAGTTTGGAAAGTAATATGGCGGTGTCGGGCGTTGCGATTGCCGATGCCCGCCTAACTGCGTTGGATGCGTTGGCTGCAGGGTTACAGCATAGCCATGATGCCTTCCCCGAAGCTGAAATTGCACTTGAGGGCTGGATGGAAGCCGCCTTACGGCAGGACTCTGCGCTGGATGTTGAAGATGCTTTTCGTCTTCATTTGAAAAAATCGCGTGGGTTGGATGCTTCTGTTGGGCGAACGCTCGAAGGGCCGCATCGCAGTGATTTGGTTGTGCGTCATAAGGGTAAAGATATGCCTGCATCTGATTGCTCGACAGGTGAACAAAAAGCTCTTCTTGTCGGGCTGGTTTTGGCGCAAGCGCGCGTGATGTCTGGTGAGACTGGGCGGGTGCCGCTTTTATTGCTTGATGAAGTTGCCGCCCATCTGGACGGGACGCGCCGCGCCGCGCTTATTGAGGTGATTGAAAATCTGGGGGCGCAGGCCTGGATTACCGGAACCGATCCGGCGGTGTTTCAGCAGATTGCGTTTACTGGGACACATTTAACTTTTGACGGGCAGCTCATCAAGAACGCCTGATAGCATGTGGAGAGAATAATGAGTGACAAAAAGAAAAAGTCAAAAGGGGATAATCAGGAGGAAGATTACGGCGCGTCCTCCATCAAGGTTCTGAAAGGCCTGGAAGCTGTCAGAAAACGCCCGGGCATGTATATCGGTGATACGGATGATGGCACAGGTCTGCATCACATGGTCTATGAGGTTGTCGATAATGCGATTGACGAGGCACTGGCAGGGCATTGTGATAGGGTCACCGTTATGCTGAATCCAGATGGTTCGGTTACTGTGTCGGATAATGGGCGCGGTATTCCCACTGAAATCCACGAAGAAGAAAACATGTCAGCCGCTAAGGTGATTATGACACAGCTTCACGCTGGGGGTAAATTTGACCAGAATAGTTATAAAGTCTCTGGTGGTCTGCATGGGGTGGGTGTTTCCGTGGTCAATGCGCTTTCGGACTGGCTTGAGCTGACTATTTATCGCGATGGCAAAACCCATTCGATGCGCTTCGAGCATGGTGAGGCTAAAGAGGATTTGAAAGAGATCGGCAAGGCTGATACGACCGGCACTCAGATTACCTTCCATCCATCAGATGAAACCTTCACCATGACGGATTTCAGCTTTGACACACTGGAGCATCGCTTGCGCGAATTGGCTTTTCTCAATAGTGGCGTTACGATTGAGCTTAGCGACCAGCGCGGGGCAGAAGAAAAAAGACCACACTGTTTTATGAAGGCGGACTGGAAGCTTTTGCCCGTTATCTTGACCGGGCTAAGCAACCCTTGATTGAGAGCCCTGTATTGATTGCCTCTGATAAAGATGGCATCGGGGTTGAAATCGCATTGTGGTGGAATGACAGCTATCATGAGACTGTACTTTGCTTTACTAATAATATTCCTCAGCGAGATGGTGGCACGCATTTGGCTGGTTTTAGAGGGGCGTTAACGCGAACTGTGAACAGTTATGCCAATGCCAGCGGCATAGCTAAAAAAGAAAAAGTGACGCTTACAGGCGATGATTGCCGTGAAGGTCTAACGGCTGTTTTATCGGTTAAAGTGCCTGATCCCAAATTTTCCAGCCAGACCAAGGATAAGTTGGTGTCCTCTGAGGTGCGCCCGGTTGTTGAGAGCGTCGTCAATGATGTGTTGAATAACTGGTTTGAGGAACATCCCAATGAGGCAAAGCATATTGTCGCCAAGGTTGCTGAGGCTGCTGCGGCCAGAGAAGCCGCCCGCAAGGCGCGTGAATTAACCCGCCGCAAGGGGGCGTTGGATATTTCAAGTCTGCCGGGCAAACTTGCGGATTGTCAGGAGAGAGACCCTGCGCTTTCCGAATTGTTTATTGTTGAGGGTGACTCTGCGGGCGGGTCTGCGAAGCAAGGTAGAAACAGACGCAATCAGGCAGTTTTGCCACTTAAGGGTAAAATCTTGAATGTTGAACGCGCACGTTTTGATAAGATGCTGTCATCTAATGAAATAGGTACGCTGATTACCGCATTGGGAACCGGTATTGGGCGTGAAGATTTTAATATTGAGAAACTCAGATATCACAAAATCATCATTATGACGGATGCGGATGTTGATGGGGCGCATATTCGAACCTTACTTCTGACTTTCTTCTATCGGCAAATGCCGGAAATTATTGAGCGCGGGCATCTCTATATTGCTCAGCCGCCACTTTATAAGGTGAAAAAGCAATCCTCCGAGACCTACCTTAAGGACGAAGCCGGGCTTGAAGATTACCTTATTAATTCAGGGCTCGAGGATGCTGTTTTGGTTCTGCATAATGGTGAGCAGATTTCCGGTAATGATTTGCGTGAACTGGTTAATCAAGCACTTAAAATTCGAACGATACTCGCGGGTTTACCGCCAAGATATCCGCATTTTGTCATTGAACAAACTGCAATTGCGGGCGCGTTGACGCCGGATATTATGTCCAAAACAGACCTAGCGGAGCAAAGCGCGGCTTATATTGCCAAAAGACTGGATATGCTTTTTGAGGATATTGAACGGGGTTGGCATGGGGAGCCGTCTGGAGATGGTGGGCTGCATTTGTGGCGTGTTTTGCGTGGCGTTCGCGAGGAAATTCATATTGATGGCCCGCTTATCGCATCAGCGGATGCGCGCAGGCTAGATAAAATGACCAAGGAATTACAAGCGTCTTACCTTGGCCCGGCGCAATTAAATCATAAGGATAAATCCATACGCATCTTGTCGCCGACAGACCTCCTAAAGGCTGTACTTGAAATCGGGCAACAGGGTTTCAGCCTGCAACGATATAAAGGGTTGGGGGAGATGAATCCTGACCAACTTTGGCAAACAACGCTGGATAATAATGCGAGATCTTTATTGCAAGTTAAAATCAGTGATGTTGCCGAGACCAATAATCTATTTGAACAGCTAATGGGTGATGTGGTCGAAACACGTAGGCAATTTATTCAGGATAATGCCTTGTCAGTGACAAATCTCGATATCTAGTTGTGAGCTACTTGAATGATTGTCGTGATTTTTTCGGCAATATCTTCGGCGCTGTCGCGATGTGTAAAATGTTGCCTGTAATTATTATCTGGCCCCATCAGAAAGACGATTGAACTGTGATCAACGGTATAACCGCCGGTGGTTTCCGGATCTGAAACTTTTTGGAAATAAACCTTATAGGCTTTTGCCGCCTGTTGAATTTGATCCAATGACCCCGTCAGACCAATAATATTTTTGTGAAAAGTATCTGTGTAAATCGCCATTTCCTCGGGTCTGTCGCGTTCGGGATCCAGCGTAATAAAGAGCGTCGTCAGCCAATCGGGTGAGATTTTTGCAATTTCGAGCGCACGGCTTACTACTTCAAGTTGCATCGGACATACATCTGGGCAAAAAGTGAAGCCGAAGTAAACTAGCCTGAATTTCCCTGTGTAGCTGTCTTGTGTTACCAGCTGTCCGGTTTCATCAACCAGATTAAATCCGCCATCAAGTGAAAAGTTTGGTGCGGCCTGATTTAACGGGGGTGTGGGACGGGTTAGAGCAGCAACAAGATAACCCAGAACCAGCGCTAAGAGTGCAATGGCCGTAAGCAGGAATATTCTAAGTTTAGCTGACAAATTTATATTTCCATTCAAATCATTTGTTTTGTATGCGTGGCAACAATCCTTATTCTATGCTACAGAATGTTTAACAGTGTCAATGAGAAGTGCATATGCTTGATAAGGACGTTATGACCATGCAATTGGGTAACCTAAAAAATATAAGAAATGTTTTTCAACCATTACGTGCCTGTGGTTTCTGGGTGTGCTTTACCTTGTCGACTGTATCTTCAGATGCCAATGCGCAAGGCTTTGGCAAGGAAAGTGATATGGTTAAGGGGGCAAAAAATAATAGCGTCGGTATCATGGAGCGAGGTTTTATTGAGGGCAACAGCCCTAATAGCCGAAGCCGTGAAGGTGACCCAGTGATCATCATTGTTGCAGAAAACGGTTATGAACTCGGTGTTCGTTACCTGATTTCAAGAGGTGCAAGGGTCAATGACAGGGGCCTGAACAGTCGGACGCCTCTTGGGGTGGCTGCAGCGGCAGGCCATGCCGCCATAGTTGGGCATCTCCTGAAAGCTGGAGCTGACCCAGATAAAACAGGTTTGCGCCGTGAAGTGCCGCTTATTCGGGCCGCACGTAACGGTCACCTAGAGGCCGTAAAGGTGTTAATAGAAAATGGCGCCTATCCCGATGACACGGATTTGACCGGTCGGACGGCGCTCGATTGGGCGCGAGAACAACGTCATCGTAAAATTGTATCGTATTTAGAAACACAAGAGTAAATGTCTGAAAAAACTGCTGACGCTAACATTTACGGTGGCAATCAACAACCAGCCCAGTTTTTAACCCGCGATGCGGGTGTCCTTTTACGTGTTCAAACATTATTGCGCTGGCTGGCTGTCTCCGGTCAATCGGTAACGATTTTTGTCGTTGGTTTTGTGCTTGAGTATCAAATGCCACTGGTGCCATGTATTGGGCTGGTCTTGATGTCTGTTATGGTCAATACCGCGCTTTGGCTTTATTACCCATCTAATTATCGTTTATCACCAAAATTTGCTGCTGGTTATCTCATGTATGATTTGCTGCAGTTGACGGCACTTTTGTTTATGACAGGTGGTCTTGCTAATCCTTTTATTGTGATGATTCTTGCACCTGTGACTGTCTCTGCAACTGTTTTGACTGCACGGGCTACCTTGTTGTTGGTCGGTATGTCCTGTGCGGTTATCAGCCTCCTTGCATATTTCCATTTGCCGCTTCCCTGGAAGGGAGAGCCACCGAATTTTCCTGAAATTTATTTGCTTGGTGTGTGGGCGGCATTAATGCTTGGTTTAGCATTTATCTCGGCTTACGTCTGGCGCATTAGCCATGAGGGGCGGCGAATGACAGCGGCGAGTACGGCCTTACAACAAGTGCTTGCGCGTGAGCACAGATTATCCGCCTTGGATGGGCTGGCAGCTGCTGCTGCACATCAACTTGGCACACCGCTCGGTACAATTGGTCTGATTGCCAAAGAATTGCAATCTAGCCCGCTTGCAGACGGGGAGTTATCGGAAGATTTGAAGTCTTTGCTCACTGAAACCAAACGATGTAAGGAAATATTGTCCTCTTTGACCACACAATCTGATCAGGGTGACACCATTTTTTCTCGCATGTCTCTGTCTGCCCTTATTCAGGAAGCAATTGATGAAGCCGGAGGGCATGAAAAACAAATTCTAGTTACTATCGGGCCGACGGATATATCTGAGCCTTATGTTATCCGACAGCCTGAAATTATTTATGGTCTTGGGAATCTCATAGAGAATGCGGCAGAATTTGCAACAAATGCAGTTACCGTCGCAGCCCAGATTGAGGCGCAGCGCATCGAAATTTGTGTTTCTGATGACGGGCCGGGCTTTGCCAATGATATTTTACCGCGCCTTGGTGAGCCTTGGTTGACCTCGCGTCCGGCCTCTGGTGATATGACCGCGCAATCGGGTATGGGCTTAGGTTTTTTATTGCCAAAACCTTGCTTGAGAGAACCGGTGGACAAGTAACGGCGACAAATAAAGCGTTATCTGAAAAGGGTGCTGAGATTAAGGTGACATGGTCACGGGCTCTTTTAGAAGCCAATTCTGAGGCATAAAATAGCTAATAAAAGTCGCGTTTTGAGAATCAGTCGATGTAAATTTGCGTATTTTAATAGGTAACCTATATATATGGTGAGACTTTAATCGGTTAATGAGGATACTGTGACTGATAAAGAGCATGACACGGAAGAAAGCTTACTCCCTGAAGGGAAAACAATGCTTTTGGTTGATGATGACCAGCCTTGGTTAACGCGGCTTGCTCGCGCTATGGAGCGTCGCGGATATATCGTCAGTATTGCTGACACTGTGGCCGAGGGGTTGGTGCTCGCTAAAAGCGTAAAGCCTGCTTATGCCGTTGTGGATATGCGTCTTCAGGATGGTAATGGCATGGATGTGATTGAAGCTGTGCAACAGGCAAACCCAGAGGGGCGGGTGATTATGCTCACTGGATATGGCAATATTACGACTGCTGTAGAAGCAGTAAAAAAAGGCGCGGTTGATTATCTTGCCAAGCCAGCCGATGCGGATGAGATTGAAGCAGCTCTTACTGTAGATGGTGAGTCCAAACCAAAACCACCTGAAAACCCCATGTCTGCTGACCGGGTCCGGTGGGAGCATATTCAACGCGTATATGAACTTTGTGATCGTAATGTTTCTGAGACAGCGCGACGACTGAATATGCACCGCCGCACATTACAAAGAATACTGGCTAAACGCGCACCCCGATAAAGTCCTAAATTATTGATCTTGTTAAGCCCGCTTTTCACGCGAGGCAGGGGTAAGTAGCGTGTTGGTAGGTGCTTTATCCAGTGCTGGTTCTTCAAAAGCTGGAAGCGGCTCTATACCCAATTTGGACATCAATTCTGCATCTTTATCGCGTCCCGGATTATCCGTGGTCAGCAACTCATCACCGACAAAAATTGAATTCGCACCGGCAAAGAAACACAGTGCTTGCATTTCATCTGACATTTCTTCACGCCCGGCTGAGAGCCTGACAGTTGATCGGGGCATCATTATCCGTGCAACAGCGATACACCGGACAAAATCAATCGCATGTGGCAGATTGACATTTTCCAGTTTGGTACCGGGAATGGCAATAAGTTGATTAATCGGAATGGAATCAGGGTGGCTGGCAAGATTTGCCAGTGTACGAAGCATTTCTGCCCGGTCGAGTATTTTTTCTCCCATGCCGATAATGCCACCGCAGCAGACTTTCATGCCGCTTTCTCTTACGACTTCGAGCGTATCAAGGCGATCTTGGAAAGTTCTTGTGGTGATGATTTCACCATAAAATTCCTCAGAGGTGTCAATGTTATGATTATAATAATCTAAACCAGAGTCAGCCAGTTCTTGAGCCTGTTCTGCGGTAAGCATGCCGAGCGTTGCGCAAGTTTCCATGCCCATATCCCGCACACCGCTAATCATCGCTTTAAGCTTTTCCATATCCCGGTCTTTCGGGGAACGCCATGCAGCGCCCATGCAATAGCGTGTCGCGCCGCCTTCTTTAGCCTTGCGGGCTTCGTTTAAAACCTGTTCAACTTCCATAAGCTTGCTGGCGCCAAGGTCTGACTCGGCAAATGCCGACTGGCTGCAATAGCCGCAATCTTCTGGACACCCGCCAGTTTTAATGGACAGAAGCTGGCACATTTGGACTTCATTCGGATTAAAAAATTTCCGATGGATGGTCTGGGCCTTAAAAATCAAATCATTGAAAGGGAGGTCAAAAAGGGCCTGCACTTCCTCGGCGGTCCAGTCATGGCGAATCATTTGAGTGGTCATATTTACCTCTTTTGTGATTAGCCAATTTACGATTTTTAGGTGATTATGCAAGCCTAGGCGCACGATTATGCCTTAGAAAGACGAACTAATGGAAACACCCCAAAAAAAGGATGAAAAAGAACAAGTGAAGCCTTGTTATGCCTATGTCCTTGGCTCTTGGTCTGATTGTGCCAAGGGGGGCAGTCCGCGTCTTTATTCCGGTTGGACGCATGATCTTGAAAAACGATTAGCAGCCCATAATGCTGGTAAGGGAGCCAAGGCGACCAGAGGTCGTGTCTGGCAGATTTTACATTTTGAAATATTTAAAACCCGTGGGGCAGCAATGTCGCGTGAGGCGGCGCTTAAAAAAACTTTAAAAACTAATCAATCCTTGCGTGAGGAAATGCTGGCCCGTAAAGATTACCCTTTGGATTCAAAAGCTGTGACATCCACCCAGCCAAAATCGTCAGAAGGGAAATGAACATTCTGCCCTATACGTTGATGTTCCATGGCGCATAAAGACCAATTTTTGATTATTTTCATTTCTAGTAATTCTCTTAATGACAAGGCGTTATAGCGTTGCATTTTATCCATTTTGATATAATCGTGAATGAGGTCAAATACGTTTGAACCGATAAGGTCCGCCGCTTCATTCATGCCACTTTCACGCAAATGGTCAAAAATGGCGTATCGCGGTTTTATTGTTGTGACAAAATTTCTCAAAATGTCCGGGGTCAGATAATAGCTAATGCCTTCCATAACCAAAAATGTCGGTTCGTCCTGTTGCCAACCAGACTGTTTCAATTTTTCAATAACAGTTGTTGTATCGGCAAGATCACACGCAATGAGATGCAGGTTTGGTATGTTGATTAACCCAGCTTTTATGGGCATTTGTTCGCGGTCAATCTCATAAATTTCTAATCCTTTATGGCGTTGAGTTAATTCTAACCCAAACGGGTCAAGCCCCGCTGCGCCGGATATGATTTGCAATGAGGGATTTTTTGCTAAGGCCTCATTAATATGTTGGAGGATAGTATGCTTGCGATTAACAATGACTTCTGCATATTGCGGCCAAATCGCGTTGCAGGCGTTGTGAAGTTCTTTCCCAGCAGATAGATCAAGGTGGAGAAGATATTCTTTTACGGCATTGGAGTGATAAACCTGATCCTGCAAAAAAAGCAATACCAGCGCTGATGTTTCAGACAATTTAATAGATTCTAACATTTTTATTTTTCTTATTTTGTGTTGATTTAAAATAACATGATTTGTGGGGAAATAAACGAGAAGGTTGATGGTTTCGAGCTTTTATTGCGTCAGAAAGAATATGTGTCTAGGTTGACTAGTAATGGGAAAAAATTCAGGGGGTTACCGTTATGAATAATGAAAAAGAATTCAGTCTGGTCGTTTTTGGTGCCAGCGGCTTTACAGGACGTCTGGTTGCTGAGTATCTCGCAGCGCAATATGGCGACAATCTGAAATGGGCGATGGCTGGCCGCAATGAAGAAAAGCTTAAATCTGTAATAGAAGAAGTTGGCGCCGGTGATGTACCGCTTATTATCGCTGACTCAGATGATGAGGCCTCTTTAAAAAATATGGTTGCCCGGGCGGATGTTGTTCTGACAACCACTGGGCCTTATCAGCTTTATGGTGAAGGTTTGTTCAAAGCCTGCGCCGAAGCGGGAACGCATTATGTGGATTTATGCGGTGAGCCAGGCTGGATGTATGACATGATTGGTAAATATCAGGATACCGCCAGTAAAAGCGGCGCGCGTCTGGTGTTTAGCTGTGGCTTTGACTCTGTGCCTTTTGATTTAGGTGTGCAATATGTTCAAAAAGCCGCTATTGGAAAATGGGGCGAACCTGCTGGTCGTGTCAGATGCCGTGTCCGTGCCATGAATGGAGAGTTCTCCGGCGGCACGGCTGCATCATTTAAAGCTACGGTGAAATCTCTAGAGACTCGCCCGGAGCTTTTCAATGTGCTTATCGATCCATTCTGTCTGGCTGGCAAAGCTGGCCCAGAACAACCGGCTGACAACAAACCTTATGAAGATGATGTGTTGGGCGCATGGGTTGCGCCTTTCATCATGGCGGCGATTAACACCAAAAATGTTCACCGTTCAAATGCCCTGATGGGCTATGCCTATGGTGAGAATTTCCTTTATGACGAAATGATGGTGGCGGGTGTCGGTGATGAAGGCAAAGCGGTTGCTGAATTTGTGGCTAAAGCCTCTCCACTTGAAGGCGAAAACGTACCTCAACCGGGGGAAGGCCCATCTAAGGAAAAGCGTGAAGCCGGTAATTATGATGTGCTGTTTCTTGCTGAGGGAGCTGATGGTGCGATTCTCAAAGCTTCCGTCAAGGGAGATATGGATCCTGGATATGGGTCAACCTCCAAGATGATTGCAGAGAGTGCTTTATGTTTGGTGCAAGATTGTGGAGATCTAGGTGGGGGTATTTATACCGTTGCTTCCGCGATGGGCGATAGGCTCGTCACCCGACTTGAGGCCAATGCAGGCCTCACATTCAATATGGAATAATTGATTAGAGAGACAGTTCGAAAATTTAGGTGGAAGGGGAAGAATGTCCCTCAGCGCCTTCCCTAACTCTTAGCGAACTGTCTCCCTAATTTTATCCAGGCATTGGGAGACCTAGAAATTTCTGCGAATAGAAACACGTGCATTTAACGGTTCCCCAACAGAAGCTTGATGAGTGCTATGCGCGTGAGGGAAGTACAACTCATCAGTCAAATTTTCGATGTTGAGTTGAAGCGTCATATCTTCATCAATGTCGTAATAGGCAGCTAAATCTAACCGTGTGTAATCAGGTAGGATTGGGGTCGCACTATTATTCTTGATATTGGACTCTCCTTGATGCGTCACACCAAGACCTATGCCCAGTTTTTCGTTAACCTGATAGGTGCTCCAGAGAGAAAAACTATACTCCGGAATTTCACGCGGCACACCGCCTGAGCTTGTTTCACCGTCAAAATTACTATAGCCTGCGGCGATGCTGAGTTGATCAGTCAGTTGACCTTTAAGTTCCAACTCGATGCCGTCCACTGTCAGGCCGATGACTTCAGATGCCTCACCAGTATCACTGTCACGAACTGCTTGGGTTTGTTCGCTGTCAAAGTAACTCATGGTGAAACTCAAATTGGGTCGGATGTCCCACTTAACGCCGATTTCAAAATTTTCAAAGACATCAGGATCCAAACGCGAAGCGCTTGCAGACAATTTTTTGAACTGTTCACCGGAGCGCGGCAGAAAGCTTTCGCTGTAGCTCGCATATAGAGAGAGATTTTCCTGCGGTTTGAAAATCAGGCCGGCACGCGGGGAAACTTCCTCATCTTCTCTCGAGGTAGATGATGCGTCATCAATATCGTCCACTGTGATGTCAAAATTATCTAGACGTGCACCCAGCATGATTTTGAAAGTCTCGGAGACATCAATTTGATCCTGAATCAAAAGAGATGTTACCGTGATATCAGACTCGGTGTGGTCGTTTAAATCAGTTGTGAAATCAACACTTGTCGTGACTCCAGCCGAATTGACCGTAAAGTCCATTGGACGTGTAACGCTGAAAGTTTCTTTATCGTTGCCGGTTGTTGACCAGTATGTGTTGTGACGCAAATTCTCATTTTCAGTTTTAATGTGCTCCAGCCCCACCAGTAAGACGTGCTGGGTATCGCCCATATTGAATTCCTTAATAAGATTGCCGGAGACAATAAGATTGGTGCGCTCTGTCGGGTCAAGATACCCGTCCATTGTCACATTCGTGCCGTCATAGCCAGTGGCATAGAGGTTTCTGTACATTTTCTCGTAGTCACCATAATGAACTGTCACATTACCCTTCATAGTGTCGGAAAATTCATGACTAAGAAGGCCACGGAAAATTTGTGCCTCAAGCGTGGTGAGGTTGATATTTTCGTCGCCAAAAGTGATTTTTTCAAATGCTTCAACCGGCTCACCGTTTTGTGTTGGAATACCTCTGTCGATAAACCTCTCATGATCGGCATATTCATATGAAAGGTCTAAAGTTGTTTTGGGGCTCAATGCAATCTTGAGGGTCGGATTAAATCCGATGCGGTCACCATCATAAAAGTCTCTATGATTTTCCAAGGCATCGTAATGGGCATTTATGCGCAGGGCGGCTTTCTCACTCGTTGCAATGTTGTAGTCAGCCGCTACATCATAGGCGCCGAAACTATCAGCTCCGATATCAATGGCGCCAAAGTTTTCTCCAATAGTGGTTTTTTTTGTGACGCGATTAACGATACCGCCCGTACCACCGCGACCAAACAGAAGTGCGTTTGGGCCACGAAGAATTTCAACCTGGTCAAGATTATATAATGAGCGGTAATATTGAACATCATCTCTGACGCCGTCGAGATAGAAATCCGCTGTTGAACGAACCCCTCTAAAGACGATGGAGTCGCGGTGACCTTCACCCTGTGACGTATTCACGCCCGGAGTATAGCGTACAATATCGCCTAATTCTCTAAAACCCTGCTGGCGGATATCATCATCTGTAATAATGGATAAGCTTTGGGGTACATTTAAAATGGGTACTGGGGTTTTGAGAGCATTCACCTGATCTGTGAAAAGATACTTACCTTCCACAACAATTTCGTCAGTTGACTGTGCCGAAACAATTTCGGTTCTGAGCAGCCCGGTGATTAAGCAGGTGATAAGAACCGCCGGTTTAATCATATTTGTGGGCATGTCAACATTATTTCTCCTATTAATCATTTGTTGTACTCCTCGGCTATAATTTTTTGCAATTGAGAATTATTCTCAAATATTCTCGTATTCTAATTAAGAATAAGTTGCAATAGCAAAAAACATCCATCTAATATTTATTTGCGTAGAAAAAACATGTCAGACACGATGAAAACAACTGAAACAGACGAAAAACCGCCTAAAATTAGCTCTGAAGGTCATACTGTGAACCCCACAAAATCAATGCGTTTGGGGTCTTTTTTAAGTGAAATTTTGCCTCTGGCGAGCTTTTTCGTCTTTTATCGGCTTTATGGTCTTTATGCAGCGGCCATTGCGGGGGTCTCCATGTCGGCCTTTATGCTGTTATATTTTTGGCTGGTTGAGCGACGTGTGGCTAAATTTGTGGTTTTTTCAACGCTGTTTTCGGGCGTTCTGACAGCAACGGCGATTTTGGCATCCGAAAAAATGCTCATTAAAATTCAACCAACAATTTCTTCGCTTGTGATGGCGGGTGTTTTGCTTGGAGGCCTGTTGCGCGGGAAAGCTATGATGCAGGTTTTTTTCGGAACACAATTTCGGTTAACTGAAGCAACTTGGTTTCAACTCAGTTTTCGCTGGGGGGTGTTTTTTCTCGTTGCGGCCATTGGTAATGAACTTGCCTGGCGTTATTTAACCGAGGCGAATTGGGTGATCTTCAGAACTTTTGTTATGTCTCCTGCAACAGGTATTTTTATGCTGGCACAATTACCGCTAACGCTTCGTGGGCGATTGCCGCTTGATCAAGATGCGTAACTTAACCTGTTAAATTCTCGTGCCACGCGCACATTTATTTCGCAATGCCTTTGCCGTATCTCGAATGGAAGCAAGCTCCTCGGGGTTTTTTCTGTCTAGGTTCTTCAATTGAAATGCCATGCGCGGATTTTTTCTAAACTGCTGTTCATGTTGCGCCAGAAAATCCCAATAAAGCGCGGTCACGGGGCAGGCTTCAGGCCCATGTGCTTTTTTGGGTGTATAGGGGCAGGTCTTGCAGCAATCCGACATACGATCAATATAGGCACCAGAGGCCGCATAGGGTTTCGTCCCCATAATGCCACCATCCCCAAATTGGCTCATGCCGACGACATTAGGTAAGGATACCCAGTCAATCGCATCAAGATAAAGCCCCATATGCCATTCATGCACGGCATAGGGGTTGGCGCCATATTGCATAAGGAACAGGCCGAGTACCATCAGACGCTGAATGTGATGTGCATAGCCTTCAGACAAAACACTGCTGAGTGCGTCGGCAACACAGGCCATATCGGTTTCGCCTGTCCAGAAGAATTCGGGGACTTCTTCATTGGCGCCGAGCTTATTCAATGCTGCATAATCCGGCATGTAATGCCAGTAAAGTCCCCGCACAAATTCCCGCCAGCCTAAAATTTGTCGGATAAAACCTTCGACAGCATTAATAGGGGCATTACCTTTTTCATAAGCTTCAAGAGCGGCTTCGCAAACATCCTTTGGTGAAATCAGATGTATATTCATCGCCGCTGACAGACGTGAGTGATAGAGCGTCACATGCCCCATGGCGATGGCATCCTCATAAGTACCAAAATCCGGTAGCCGATAGTCGATAAAGTCCTTGAGTGCCTGTTTCGCCTGATCCGGAGTCACAGGTTCTGCGAAACCATCACTTTTCCCCGGCGCATCCGGGAACATACGGTCAACCATGGCCTGAACCGAGCGCGTGACATCATCTGGCTCAAAAGGGCGACGTTTGGGGATAAGAGGGGGGCCATCTTTACCAAAACTTTTGCGATTTTCCTTATCAAAATTCCATTGTCCGCCAACCGGTTCATTGCCATTCATTAACCAGCCGGTTTTGCGTCTAAGGGGACGATAGAAATCTTCCAGCACCAGTTTTTTCCGTCCTTCGGCAAATTTCGCGAAATCATCCGGCGTTGTGAAAAAGTGATCATCTTCAACGCGTATCAGCCGATTACCTGCGGCTTTGGTGAGGGCTTCTTGAATACGCCAGTCGCCGGTTCGGGTAATAAGTATGTGATCCGGCTCGAAATCTTCGGCGGCGCGCAACATACCCTCTGCAATGGTTTGCGGTGCTTCTTGTTTTTCTACTGTATCATCAAGCGGATAATAATAAACCTGCTTTCCCTCGGCGCGGCGCGCATTGCGGAAATGGCGCATGGCAGCGAAAAACATAATAAGTCTTTTTTTATGCTGTCTGGGTGTGGCTTCCTCAACGGCTTCCGTCATAACGATAGCGTCATGGTCTGGGTCAAAGTCGCTGAGAACTTGCGCTGAAGGATTGAGTTGGTCACCACAAATGACGATGAGCCGTTTCATTATGTCAGTCTGCCTGTTTGGATAGGGTCTGATTACCCGTTAGTTTCATGAATACAGCTTCCAGACTAGTGCCTTCGGTTTCTAAATCTGTAATCGAGATATTTTTTTGCCGCACTTCATCTAGTACCTGCAATGCAGTTTTTTCACGTGGGTTAAATGTGAGTGCTAACCTGCCATCCGACTGCAAAGTCGTGTGGAAGCTTTCAAGGCCTGCCGGAACTTCAGAGAGCGTGGTGTCAGGGCGAAGCAAAAGTGTTTTGCTATCCAACAGGGTCAACAGCTTTGGTGTGTCATCACAAATTACAAGATCACCGTGGTCAATAATCGCAATGCGGTCACAAAGCGCCTGGGCTTCTTCTAGGTAATGCGTTGTCAGTACAATGGTCACACCTTGTTCATTAAGGGCGCGGACATAGGTCCAGAGTTGGTGGCGCAGTTCAATATCTACCCCGGCAGTCGGTTCGTCCAGCACCAGAATTGGCGGCTGATGAACAAGGGCTTTGGCAATCAATAGCCGCCGCCGCATGCCGCCTGATAGGGTTCGAGAATAGGCATTCGCCTTGTCTCCTAGGCCGAGTGTTTCCAGAATCTCCATGCTGCGTCTTTGCTTTGCTGTGACGCCGTAAAGCCCTGCTTGCAAATCAAGTGATTCCAATGGGGTGAAGAACGGATCGAAATTAATCTCTTGCGGCACAACGCCTATGGAGGCTCTTGCCATGCGCGGGTTCTCGTCAATATCAAACCCCCAGACAGATGCTTTGCCGGTAGATTTAATCACAAGTCCTGCAAGAATGTTGATGAAGGTAGATTTACCAGCACCGTTAGGTCCCAGAAGCCCGAAAATCATCCCACGAGGGATTTCAAGATTAATACTTTTGAGAGCCTTTTTTTCGGACTGATTGCCACTGGTTTGATATGTTTTTGAGAGACCCTCTGCCGTGATGGCATTTTCAATATCGCCATCAATATGATTGTCAGGGTTGGATAAATTCTGCATTATTCGTCCTCAAGCTTATTATCAGAACTAGCACGCGGTCAGTTTAAGGCAAAGAGTAAAACTTAGAGCAAGGAGTGGCCTTATGAGCCTCAAAAAATCGGATCACCTCTATCTTGTTGATGGTTCTGGGTATATTTTTCGTGCTTTCCATGCATTACCACCACTCACCAGAAAAAGTGACAAATTACCGATTGGTGCGGTTGCCGGGTTTTGCAATATGTTGGTGCGGCTGATGGATGATATGGCGGCAGAGGAAAGCCCAACACATCTTGCTGTGATTTTCGATGCATCCGGCAAAACATTCAGAAATGATATTTACCCTGACTATAAAGCTAATCGGGATGCGCCACCTGAAGACCTGATACCACAATTCCCTCTTGTTCGGGAGGCAGTGAAAGCATTCGGTATTCCTTCGATTGAGCTACAGGGTTATGAGGCCGATGATTTAATTGCGGCCTACACGCATGCCGCCACACGAAGCGGCGCACGCGTTTCAATTGTGTCCTCAGATAAAGATCTCATGCAACTCGTGACTGATCGGGTGAATATGATTGATACAATGAAAGATAGAAAAATCGGTCCCGCGGAGGTGCTTGAGAAATTTGAAGTCGGCCCAGAACGCGTGATTGATGTTCAATCGCTTGCAGGCGACAGCGTTGATAATGTCCCCGGTGTGCCGGGTATTGGGATTAAAACGGCGGCTCTGCTGATTAATGAATATGGCGACCTGGAAACTCTGCTTGAGCGCGCCGGAGAAATTAAACAGAATAAACGCCGTGAGAATCTCATTGAATTTGCCGAACAAGCGCGAATAAGCCGTGAACTGGTGACGCTCCGAACTGATACGCCTTTGCCAGTTGATATGAGTGAGATGGGCCTGACACCGCCTGAGGCTGGCATGTTGATGGGTTTCCTCAAGGCAATGGAATTTAACACACTGACTCGACGAGTCAGCAAACGCTACGACATAAATGCGGATGATTATGAGGCTTCGTCGGATCTGGCAGCTAAACCGACAGCAATATCTTCCTCAGGCGCAACAGAAAAAGCTTCATCTGACCTGCCGCCAGCGATGACCGACCTGCCGCCAATTGATTCTTCTGCATATGAATGTGTAACGGATATGGCTGTGCTTGATAACTGGATTGAGGACATTATCGCTACTGGTTATGTGGCGATTGATACTGAGACAGATGGCCTTGATGCAGTGAGTTGTCGTTTGGTTGGTATATCGCTGGCCACCCGCCCGGGGCATGCCTGCTATATTCCACTCGCGCATGGTATTGGTGAAGGACTTGCTCTCGCCGATGATGTGCCATCGCAACTTGCTGAGGCGGATGTTTTGGTGCGGCTAAAGCCACTTTTGCAAGATGCATCCATTATGAAAATTCTGCAAAATGCAAAATTTGATTTGCAGGTTCTTGGGCAACGCAAGATTGAGGTTCACCCTGTTGAGGACACGATGTTGATGTCCTATGCCCTTGCCGCAGGTCAGCGTGGTCACGGTATGGATGAACTTTCCGAGCTTTATTTGGGGCATAAGCCCATCTCTATCAAAGAATTGCTGGGGACGGGTAAATCTCAAATTACGTTTGACCAAGTGCCACTGGAAAAAGCCACGCCCTATGCTGCCGAGGATGCGGATATCACATTAAGGCTTTGGCAGATGATGCGCCCTGAACTCGTCAAGGATCGAGTGGTTAGTGTTTACCAGACAACCGAGAAACCGCTCGTGCCTGTGATTGTGGATATGGAGAAAAACGGCATTTGCGTTGACCGCAATGTTCTTTCCCGTCTGTCAGGAGAATTTGCTCAGAAAATGGCTGCAATGGAAGAGGATATTTATAAGTTGGCAGGTGAGACGTTTAATATCGCCAGCCCCAAACAACTGGGCGATATTTTATTCGACAAAATGGGGTTGCCCGGTGGAAAGAAAACCAAAACTGGTGCATGGGGCACAGGTGCGGATGTGCTGGAAGGCCTGGCAGCTGAAGGTCATGATTTAGCTGCGCAAGTACTTGAATGGCGCGGCCTGGCAAAACTTAAATCCACCTATACAGACGCTTTGCCGGAATTTATCAATCCTGAAACGGGGCGGATTCACACCTCTTATTCACTTGCGTCAACGACAACGGGGCGGTTGGCCTCGTCAGACCCAAATTTGCAAAATATTCCTATTCGTACGGAAGATGGGCGGCGTATTCGGACAGCTTTTGTGGCAGAGAAGGGTAATCTTCTCGTGAGTGCGGATTATAGTCAGATTGAATTACGACTGTTGGCGCATATTGCCGATATTGACTCACTGCGTCAGGCTTTTGCCGATGGTCAGGATATTCATGCCATGACGGCCTCTGAAATGTTTGGTGTGCCGCTTGCAGATATGACGGCTGAAACCCGCCGCCGAGCAAAGGCAATTAATTTTGGGATTATTTATGGTATTTCGGCTTTTGGACTTGCGAACCAGCTGGGTATTTCACGCGGTGAAGCGAGTGACTATATCAAGGCCTATTTTGAGAAGTTCCCGGGCATCAAAGATTATATGGAAGCGGTTAAGCAAGAAGCTCATGCACAGGGCTATGTTTCTACCCTTTTCGGGCGGCGTATTTATCTGCGCGAGATAATCAGCAAAATACCGGCGCGGCGCGCTTTTGCTGAACGCGCGGCTATTAACGCGCCAATACAAGGGTCAGCAGCAGATATTATCCGCCGCGCTATGATAGCCATGCCGCCTGTTTTGAAAAAGAAATTGCCTAAATCCCGTATGCTTTTGCAGGTTCATGACGAATTGATTTTTGAGGCCCCGGAGTCAGAAACCGACAAGTTGATGCAGAATGTCAGGGAGGTGATGCAGAATGCGTGTGCGCCGCGCCTGTCGTTATCTGTGCCTCTCGTGGTAGAAGCTCAGGCCGCCAAGAATTGGGACGAGGCGCATTAAATACAATTTGTTGGTTGTGACGATTGTTCTGGTCTATTCAGCGGCGGGGGCGCTCTCACGTACATCACTGCCGACATAGTCCATGAATTTCTGGAAGTTTGCGACAAACATGCCAACAAGCTTACGTGCCTGAGCATCATAGGCTTCTTTATCTTCCCATGTATCACGTGGGTTCAGGATTGAGACATCAACACCAGGCACACTGACCGGCACTTCAAAGCCGAAGTTTTCGTCAATGCGGAATTCAACATTATTCAAAGTGCCATCCAGGGCGGCGGAAAGAAGTGCGCGTGTCTCTTTAATCGGCATTCTGTTACCGATACCATAAGGCCCGCCGGTCCAGCCCGTGTTCACCAGCCAACAACTTGCATTATGCTCGGCGATGAGGTCACGCAGAAGATTGCCATATTCCGACGGATGTCGTGGCATAAAGGGAGCGCCGAAACAAGTCGAGAAAGTCGCTTCTGGTTCTGTCACGCCCTTTTCGGTGCCGGCGACTTTGGCGGTATAGCCAGAAAGAAAATGATACATGGCCTGGCTAGGTGTTAGACGTGAGATGGGTGGTAGAACGGCAAACGCATCTGCTGTCAGCATAATTATGTTTTTGGGGTGACTTGCGCGCCCTGTATCTGAAGCATTCGGAATGAATGATAGCGGATAGGCCCCGCGGGAATTTTCAGCTAGAGAATTATCATATAAGTCCAGCTTACGGGTTTGAGGATCCATCACGACATTTTCAAGCACTGTGCCGAAACGTTGTGTTGTGGCATGAATTTCTGGCTCCGCTTCAGCGGAAAGGTTAATCATTTTGGCGTAACAACCACCTTCAAAATTAAACACTCCATTTTCTGACCACCCATGCTCGTCGTCGCCGACCAGTGTCCGGTTCGGGTCAGCTGAAAGGGTTGTTTTACCCGTTCCACTCAGGCCGAAGAAAACGGCTGCGTCATTATCACTTCCGACATTTACCGAACAGTGCATGGGCATGACGTTTTTTGCAGGTAGGGTGTAATTCAACATTGAAAAGACAGATTTTTTGGTTTCACCGGCATAGGATGTGCCGCCAATCAGCACAATTTTACGGGCGAAATTAACTGCGATAATTGTCTCGGTTCGTGAGCCATGACGCTCAGGGTTCGCCTTAAAGCTCGGCAGATTAACAATTACAAATTCAGGGTTGAAGTTTTCTAAATCTTCTGCAGGTGGCTCAATGAGCAGGTTTTGAATAAACAGGGAGTGCCATGCAAGTTCAGTATAAATGCGTGTTGGCAATCTATGTGTCACATCTGCCCCACCATGCAAGTCTTGAATAAAAAGTTCACGACCATTGGTATGTGCTTTCATATCTTCGTAGAGATTATCAAACTGATCAGTGGTGATAGATTTATTATTGTCCCACCATATGGTGTTTTCAGTCGTCTCATCACGCACGATAAATTTGTCTTGAGCAGATCGGCCAGTATGTTGGCCAGTTTTAACAACAAGAGCGCCACCATCGGCAATTTCACCCTCACCACGCTCAAGGGACATTTGGTAAAGTGCGGCAGGGCGATGATTCCAGTGCAGGGCTTTCAGGTCGTTGAACCCGTGAATATCGGGGCCAAATTTACTTTTATTAAAACCGGTTTGATCCATAATGGCACTACCTCTTAAACCCTTTAAGTACAAATCGCAAAAGAAAAAAGCTTATCGGAGAAACTTTATATCTTTTTAAATAATAGATAATGTCACACTTTAAGCGCGGACCATTTGACTCTGCAACGTAAAATTATCCAGCTTGTTAACAACCAAATTAGAGTTAAACTAAAGCTCAGCAACAGCTATTTTGGAGAGGTTTATTAAAGCTTTCCCGAAAAGGGTATAGAAAGGCTAGAAAGAATAGAGAGGGTGGTTTGACACGTATTGCGCTTGTAGATGACGATAAAAATATTGTGACCTCGCTATCTTTGGCTTTGAAGGGTGAAGGTTTTGTTGTGGAAGCTTTTGAAGATGGTGCTGCCGCGCTTGAAGCTTTGACATCTCAGCCATCGGATAGCTTTGATATTGGTATTTTTGATATCAAAATGCCCAAAATGGACGGCCTTGAGCTTCTTCGCCGATTGCGTGCCACACATGAATTACCTGTAATTTATCTTACGTCTAAAGATGACGAAATTGATGAGCTTATTGGTCTTAAAATGGGGGCAGATGACTATATTACTAAGCCCTTCTCCCAGCGACTATTAATTGAACGCGTGCGAACCATTCTGCGTCGCACCAAAGCGCGGCAGGCAGTTACGGAAGATGAGGAGGATATTATGGTGCGCGGCGGGCTAAGGCTTGATGCGGCGCGCCATGAATGCCTTTGGGAAGAACAGCCGGTTAATTTAACGGTGACAGAATTTTTAATCCTTGAAGCGCTGGCTCAGCGCCCGGGCTTTGTAAAAAGCCGCGATGCGCTCATGGATGCCGCTTATGATGATCAGGTCTATGTTGATGATCGCACTATTGACAGTCACATAAAAAGATTGCGCCGAAAATTCAAAAAAATTGATCAAAATTTCGATGCGATTGAGACGCTTTACGGTGTCGGGTACAGGTATAAGGCGTGAATGTGTTGAGTTTTTTTAAATCAGGGCTTTCGGCGCGTCTCGTGGTGATTAATAGTCTCGGACTATTAGGCTTTTTTGCTGGCATTTTGGTTTTAGGCCAGACACGTGAAAGCCTCACTGATGCATATACACAAAGTCTTGAGGTGCAGGCGCAAATTATTGCTGAGGCTTTGGGTGAGTCTGCAGGAGATGAAACTGGCGCCGGTGATATTATCAACCCTGATGAGAGTAATGAAGATACCGTGCAGGCCGGGCAAATTATGGCGCCGCGCCTTAATGCAGAACTGACTGAGCAAATTTTAAGACGCATTATTAAGCCTACATTAAATCGGGCAAGGGTTTATGATCGTCAACGACAATTAGTAATCGATAGTGATGTTCTGCTTCATTCCGCTGCGGTCATTTCTCGCGATTTGCCGCCGCCGTCTTCACAGACACAAAAAGAAAATTCACCCGCGCTTAATTTAACGCCACCTGACGCAAATAAAGGCAGCAGAGACGAGGCCTTATTGGGTGCCATCAATATAGCCATGCAGGGAGAGATGCGTGCATCGGCTCAAAGAACGCCAAATGGTGACGATATTGTTATGGTGGCGGTTCCGGTTCAACATTATCGGGCAATAATCGGCGTTCTCCTTCTGACCAGCCCGCCGGGTGAGATTGACCGCCTGGTGGCGGCTGAACGCACCTTTCTGGCAAAAGTTTTTCTGGTCGTGTTGAGTGTGACATTAGTTTTATCATTCGCGCTGGCCGGGACGATCACCATGCCTGTTCGTCGTTTGGCGACGGCTATTCAGGCATTTCAGGCTTCAGGTGGGCCGTTACCTGCGCCCAGCACCGTGCCGGATTTTTCCAACCGTCAGGATGAAATTGGCGATCTGTCGCTGGCCTTACGGGATATGCTAAACCGCCTCATGAACCGGTTGGATACGATTGAGAATTTCGCCGCTGATGTTGCTCATGAATTGAAAAACCCACTCGCTTCAATTAACAGCGCTGTACAGTCGCTTGCCGCAACTTCGGATGATGTCGCGCGGCAGGAGCTTATGGGTATTTTGCAGGCTGATATATTACGCATGAATCGTCTGATTACTGATATTTCAGAAGCCTCCCGCCTTGATGCAGAGTTAGGGCGTGCTGCTGCTGAAAATTTTGACCTATCGGATTTGCTGAAACAGATGATTCCTCTGGTGAATAGCGATATCCAGTTAAAAATAAAGACAAAGGTTAGTATTAACGCCCAAAAAGACCGGATTGCCCAAATCATTCGTAACCTATTGGATAATGCTCTGTCTTTTTCTCCGGCGCAGGATATTACAGTTCGTTTGGATAGCGACCGGACAGGTATTTTCGTTCACGTAGATGATGCAGGGCCGGGTCTGCCTGATGGGGTGGAACAGAAAATTTTTGACCGTTTTTACACTGATCGACCAGACGGGCATGACCTTCACTCCGGCCTGGGTCTTTCTATCTCGCAACAAATAGCCCGCGCACATGGTGGCAATTTGACTGCCCGCAATCGTATTAATGCTTACGGTTCGCGGTTCACTTTATTTCTACCGCATCAAGGCAAATAAAAAGCCAGATGAGACGCTTATGACAGACCAGCAAGATACATCCTCTCTACATGGAAATTGCCTTTGGGTAAATGAAACTGGGGTGCTGATTCTAGGAAAGGCCGCCAGTGGCAAAACGGGTCTGACTTTGGCGATGATCAATTCAGGGCGCGGAACTCTCGTTGCAGATGACCAAGTCATTATCAATCGCGCGCATAAAATCTTGATGGCGTGTCCGCCCGAAGCTCTGAAAGGCATGATGCATATTCATGGTATTGGTATTGTTGATTTTGATTACATGGCCCCTGTGCCACTGCATTTGATTATTCAGCTTGTGCCGCATGAGGATGTACCGCTCATAGCTGAAAAAAGTGAAAAAGAAATAGAAGGTCTGTCTCTCCCTTTATTGAGATTGGCTGGTCATGAGGCGAGTAGTGCCGATACATTATGGCTGGCTACGGAGCTTTTGAAAAAAGAGATGCTTTTTAAAGTGTAAACTATGACACAAAGTCGGTCTTGCCTGAGAAGAGCGGGTCAGGCATGGTGACTTAAGGAGAAAATATGATTGGTCTTGTGATAGTGACACATGGCGGTCTCGCCAATGAATTCAGAGCCGCGCTTGAGCATGTTGTAGGGGAACAGCATCAGTTTGAGGCTATTTGTATTGGCCCAGATGATGATATGGAAAAAAGGCGGGAAGACATTGCTGTTGCAACTAAGGATGTTGATAGCGGCGACGGGGTGATTTTATTAACCGACATGTTCGGTGGCACACCTTCCAATCTTGCGATTTCTCTACTGGATCATGGGCGCGTGGAGGTGATTGCAGGTGTAAATCTGCCCATGCTCATTAAACTTGTGGGTGTGCGCGAAAAAATGGGCCTTGAAGAAGCTGTGGAAGCGGCACAAGACTCAGCGCGTAAATACATTTCAGTTGCCAGTAAAGTTCTGAGCCGAAAAGAAGATTAATGCCTGAAGCGGTCGTGGAGATAACCAATAAACGCGGCCTTCATGCGCGTGCCTCTGCTAAATTCGTTACCTGTGCCCGCAGATTTGACGCAAAAATTGATGTCACGCGTGATGGCACAAATGTACCCGGTACGTCGATCATGGGTCTGATGATGCTGGCGGCCAGTCTCGGTTGTTCTATAAAAATATCAGCAGAAGGCGCAGATGCCGAAATTGCATTGGCAGAACTGGTCACGCTTGTGCAGAACGGTTTTGGTGAGAATGATGCCGATTAGAGCGCCCAAAATAACCATAAGCCCGACTAAAACCTGAAAGAACTTTGAGTTGGATTGGTTTTTTACCCGGTAAGCGACAATTTTGGGAAATGTAGAAGCGGCAAAACATATAAAGAAATCTTTATATTGTCATTGCTTTCAGCGTTTTAGGCTGATAAAAAGCCGATAAATTAATGGAGATACAACATGGCTGAAGATTATAAAGTCGCGGATATTAGCCTCGCTGACTGGGGCAGAAAAGAAATCGCGATTGCGGAAACCGAGATGCCTGGACTCATGGCGCTCAGAGAAGAATTTGGCGAAGAGAAGCCGCTTAATGGTGCGCGCATTACCGGTTGTCTTCACATGACCATTCAAACAGCCGTGTTGATTGAAACACTGATTGCTCTTGGTGCAGAGGTTCGCTGGTCAAGTTGTAATATTTTCTCGACGCAAGACCATGCCGCTGCCGCGATTGCCGCAGAAGGTATTCCGGTTTTTGCCTGGAAAGGTGAGACCGAAGAAGAATATTGGTGGTGTGTTGAGCAGACCATAAAAGGGCCGGATGGCTGGACACCGAATATCCTGTTGGACGATGGCGGTGATTTAACGGTCATCATGCATGATAAATACCCTGAATTGCTGGACGATGTGCGAGGTGTTTCTGAGGAAACAACAACCGGCGTGTTGCGCCTGTATGAAATGGAACAGAAAGGCACGCTCCGTACACCGGCGATCAATGTTAATGACAGTGTGACAAAATCCAAATTTGATAATCTTTATGGCTGCCGTGAAAGTCTCGTTGATGGCGTGAAACGCGCTACCGATGTTATGATTGCCGGTAAAATAGCTGTCGTTTGTGGTTTCGGCGATGTTGGTAAAGGATCAGCTGAAAGTCTCCGCAGTCAAGGCGCGCGCGTTATGGTTACAGAAATTGACCCGATTTGCGCGCTTCAAGCTGCGATGGAAGGCTATGAAGTCATTACCATGGATGAAGCTGCGCCAATTGGCGATATTTTCATCTCTGCAACTGGCAACAAAGATGTGATTACCGTTGACCATATGCGGGATATGAAAGACCGTGCGATTGTTGGCAATATTGGCCACTTTGACAGTGAAATTCAGGTTGAAGCGCTGAGAAACCAAAAATGGCATAATGTGAAGCCACAGGTTGATGAGGTCGAATTTGCCGACGGTAAACGAATTATTCTGTTGGCGGAGGGTCGTCTTCTCAATCTGGGTTGTGCCACAGGTCACCCAAGCTTTGTGATGAGTGCATCATTCACCAACCAAGTGCTGGCGCAAATCGAACTATGGCAAAACCACACGAATTATGAGCGCAAAGTTTATGTTCTGCCCAAGCATTTGGATGAGAAGGTTGCGACATTGCACCTTGCCAAGCTGGGTGCGAAGCTGACAAAGCTTTCCGACGAACAAGCGAGTTATATTGGTGTGGCTCAGCAAGGCCCATTCAAGCCGGAACACTACAGATATTAAAAAATTTGCAGGTCAAAGAGCCATCAAGTCTTTAGCTGACAGGCTCTCATCTGCGAGCTTGTCAGGTTCGAAAACGTCGCCCTCGGCGGCACGGTGGACGAGTTTCTTGGCGACCATAAACTCGCCGGGTCTGTTTACCGCATCGACGGCAGTGAGTTGATCTCCCTTAAAGTAGAATACTGCGAAGGATCGGCTGTTTAAATCGCCGCGGGTCACGATTTTATCGTGGTCGCCTGACATACCAACAATCTGAAGCTTTACGTCATATTGATCTGACCAAAACCAAGGTATCTGGTGATAGGCGACAGGTGTGCCGAGAATATCGCTCGCAGCGGCTTTGCCCTGTTCGATGGCATTTTGAACAGACTCGAGGCGCAGGCGACGACCCAGCAAATCATTTGGGTGCTGGGTGCAATCTCCAGCGGCATAAATATCTGGATGGGATGTGCGGGCTACGTCATTAACAACAATACCGTTATCCACGTCCAGCCCAGCGGCTTCAGCCAGCTCGGTATTGGGTACAATACCGATACCGACAACAACGCAATCTGCTTCAAGAATTCGTCCGTCTGACAGTTCGACGCCTGACACAGTGACCTCAGTTCCATGAAGACCGGCGACGCCTGTGCCTGTCAGGATGGTTACACCCTCTTCGGCATGGACGCGTTGATAAAAGGCCGACATGACTGAATCGGTTACCCGTGCGAGCACCCTGTCAGCGGCTTCAATGACGGTGGTTTCCAGACCCATTTTGCAGGCAACAGCTGCTGTCTCGAGACCGATATAGCCGCCCCCGATAATGATGAGTTTTTTTCCTGGTGTAAAAGCGGGTTTCATTGCGTCTATATCGGCAATAGTGCGTACGTCAAAAATGTTCTTCAGTTCCGCGCCCGGAAGGGGTAATTGGCGAGGGCGTGAGCCTGTGCAGATAATCAGTTTGGAGAAAGCAAGGTCGCTTTGATCTTCTAGCGTCACAGTTTTTTTGTCGGCAGAAATAGCCGTGGCGCGGCAACCCAGTTTCAGCGTCACATTTTCATTGTCATAATATTCTTGCCCCCTGAAAAACAGCCGTTCAGCCTCCATTTCACCAGACAAATATTTTTTTGAAAGCGGCGGGCGTTGATAGGGTAATTCTTGTTCATCACCGACCAGAGTGATGGCTTCTTCATATCCACCTTGCCGGAGACTAACAATGGCTTGTGCTGCTGCTTGACCGGCGCCGATAATAACAATGTGATTCATGAGTCATTTCCTATTTTTGCAGCAGGATAAAAACATTTGGTAAACTTTCAACCCTTGCGACAATAATTTTCACCATATACAACCACATTTATGAAAAATGGGAATGCGACAATTTCCGTAAAATTGGCTTTGCCCGATATTTCGGCTGTCAGGCGTTTTGCAGGATGGATAGCTCCACGGCTAAACAAAGGTGACTGGTTATTGTTGTCCGGCGATTTGGGTGCAGGCAAAACGGAACTCGCACGAGGCATTATTCGCCAGATTTTCGGTGTGTATACAGATGTGCCTAGTCCTACATTCACACTCATTCAGCATTACGAGTCACCAGAAATTAAATTATTGCATACCGATCTTTATCGTCTTGAAAGTTCTGAAGAAATAGCTGAATTGGGGCTTCTGGATGAAACAGATAGCATCGTTCTGGTTGAATGGCCAGAAAAACTCGGTGCGTATATGCCGGAAAAAGCGGTGACGATACACCTGGAGGATGTTGGATCTATACGCCAATGCACGCTCCACGTCGTCCCGGATAATGCTGACTTTTTTCATGGACTTGATGATTTTATCAACCGTGAGAAGGTGCTAACCGATTTTCTGGAAAAAAACGGTTATGGGCAAGCTGTTCGAACGACATTGGCTGGTGACGCATCAAGCCGTCGCTATGAGAGACTTGAGATGGATAATAAGCGTTTCATCTTGATGGACTGGCCGGCTCTTCCAAATGAAAATGATGACTATAAGGCGAAGGTTTTTCTCTCCAAAAGTGTCACGGATTTTCGTGATATATGCGCTTACTTAATCCGGTGTGGTTTGTCCGCCCCCGAAATTTACGCGCAGGATGACGCACAGGGTTTTCTGGTGTTGGAGGATTTCGGTCAACATAATTTCACAGAAACTATAGACGCGAAAGACCCGCATTTACCCATTTTATATCACGAGTCCATCATGGCTCTCGCGGCGCTTTATCATCATGCAGATACGAAAAATCCTCAAACCAACGGAAGGCAATTCAGTACGCCGGTTCGTTATGACAAAGCAATTATTTTAACCGAAATTCAGAAATTCATTGATTGGTATATGCCCTCATTAGAAA
The DNA here is from genome assembly GCF_000469155.1 of Candidatus Micropelagos thuwalensis. Lineage (NCBI taxonomy): Bacteria > Pseudomonadati > Pseudomonadota > Alphaproteobacteria > Candidatus Micropelagius > Candidatus Micropelagius thuwalensis. Next base: position 717,454 of record NZ_AWXE01000004.1, read on the forward strand.
AGACCTTACCTGATAGCGCGCTTGCAGCTTGGGAAGAGATTTGGGGGACGTTGGTCACCAAGCTGGAAGCTATGAAGGTCCATGATGTGATGATGCTCAGAGATGTTCACTCGCCCAATTTGCATTGGCTCGACAATCGCCAGTCCATAAGACGTGTCGGGTTTATTGATATTCAGGACGGTATCGCCGGGCACCCCGCTTATGATGTGGTGTCGTTGCTTCAGGATGCGCGGCGCGATTTGCCGAAAGATTTTGAAGGACGGTTCAAAGCCCTTTATGTGACTGAAACTGGTCTGGATGCTGAAGATTTTGACACAGCCTATAACATTTTTGGGGTGCAGCGAAATCTTAGAATTTTGGGTATTTTTGTTTGGCTTTCGAAAGTGCAGGGCAAATCAAGCTATTTGCAACATATTCCAAGGGTGAATGGTTATATTAAGGCTGGCTTGGCACATGCGGCGCTGGCTGATTTGCGGGGCTGGTTTGAGACTTATGTTCCAGAGGTGCTGGCAACATGACCTCTCCAATGTCTAAGCCGACACATGCCATGGTGCTTGCAGCCGGATTGGGGCAGCGGATGCAGGCCTCCGAAACGGACCCGCCGAAACCTCTAACCAAAATCGGTGGCATTGCCTTATTGGATCGCATGCTGACACGCCTTGCGGATTTCGGGGTAACGCATGTGGTGATTAATCTGCATCATAAATCGGAGATGATTGAGGCGCATTTGCGAGATGTAGATTATCCCTTTGAAATTATTTTTTCCGATGAACGCGCCAGCTTAATGGAGACAGGGGGGGGTGTTTTTCAAGCTCTCCCCCTGCTCGGTGATATGCCGTTTTTCGTGTGTAACGCGGATGTGCTTTGGATTGAAAACGCCAAAAATGTGAACACGAAGACGCTTGAAAAGTTAGCAAGCACTTTTGAGCCGGAGAAAATGGACGCGTGCTTGTTACTAGCCTCAAGAGATAATTGCACCGGTTATGATGGTACAGGGGATTTCAACTATACGCTGCATGGAAAGATTGAAAGACGTAAAGTGGAGTCGGGTGCGGAATGGATTTATGCCGGGGTTCAGATTGTATCACCCTCTCTGTTTGAAAAAACGCCTGAGGCGGTAAAGTCACACCCCTTTTCTTTTAATGTTTTATGGGATGAGTCACTTGCCGCAGAACGGCTTTACGGGTGTTCTTTGGATGGCACATGGTTGCATGTAGGCACACCGCAAGGTGTGCAAGATGCCGAACGCATTTTGCAAGAAAAATAATCTCTAAACATATCCGCGCCCTCAGATAATTTGGTAGAATAAAAACATGTCACGACGCTCGCATGTTTTTAATATTCCTTCCGGCTTTAGCTTTCTTGAGCAACTGGCAACAACGATTTTATCTGACCCGACTCTCGATGGGTTATTTGACTCGCAAACACGCCTACAGGATTACACAATTTTACTTCCGACTCGCCGGGCGGTAAGAAATTTACAAAATCTGTTGTTGCAAAAATCAGGAACAGATGTGCTTTTAATGCCTGAAATCCGCCCTCTGGGGGATGTCGATCCAGAGGAGATGATTTTTGCTGAGGCCGAGGCCGGACTAACAGGTCTTTCCGGTGCGTTACCTTCGCAGGTACCGGCAATCTCTGGCATTGAACGCGATATAAGTTTGATGAGCTTGGTTCAAGCCTGGCTTGAGACATCTGGTCGTGCCGGGGGGCTGGCATCAGCCTCGAAACTAACCGCTGAACTGACAGCCCTGCTGGACAGTTTGCAAATTGAGGAAGTTGATACCTCTCAACTGAATTCCCTCGTGCCGGGCGAATTCAGTCATAATTGGCAACAGACGCTTGAATTTCTAAAAATCTTAACATCGGCATGGCCGCTTCATAAACAAGAAATTGGTCGTTGTGATCCGAGTGAAAGGCGTCGCCTCTTATTGGACAGGCTGACGACATTATGGACAACGCATCCCCCCGGCGGACCGGTCTTAGCAGCAGGGTCTACGGGGAGTATTCCTGCGACTTCTCGATTATTGCAATGCATTGCGCGGCTTGAAAAGGGGGCGGTTGTTTTATCGGGGTTGGACATGCAGTTGCCGCCGGAAGGTTGGGCACAATTAAAAAATGAACATGCTCATCCGCAATCTGGTTTGTTTCACCTTTGCGAGGCAATGGAATTACAACGATCAGATATTCGGACCTTCCCTGGATTACAGACAAAATCTACCACGAATATCCAATGCGCGCGTGCGGCCTTTGTGAACCAGGCTTTATGGCCGACATCGCTGACGGGGCGATGGGTTGATTTGCTCACGGACGAAAAACCATCCCAAAATCTTTTTGAAAACATGCATATCTATGAGGCGCCGGATATACGAAGTGAAGCCGGCGTTATCGCCTTGGCCCTCAGAGAGGTTTTGGAAACGCCTAAAAAGACAGCCATGTTAATTACTCCCGATCGTCAATTGGCACGGCGCGTTTCGATTTTGCTGAGAAAATGGGGCGTTAAGATTAACGATACGGCGGGTCAACCATTGTCGCGGACACCGGTTGGTATTTTTGCCGGTCTGGTCTTACAAGCCATGGTTACTGACTTTTCCCCTGTTAATTTACTTGCTCTTTTAAAGCATCCTTTTTGCCGCGCTGGGCAGAGTGCCAAGACCTACCGACAGATGATTTCTCGATTGGAGCTTTATGCCCTTCGTGGCTTTAAGCCCGCAGGAAACGGGGTAAAAGTTGAGAGTAAAAACGGTCTTGATTATATCAAGGCGCGCCTTGAGCGCCTGCAATCTGAAAAAAGGCAGGACAAACAAAATACAAAAGAAGAAGCGCATATTGGCGAAGTGATTACCTTTATAGATAAGCTTCAGCAATTATTTAAGCCACTGAGGGAAGTGCCATTTCAGGCAACTTTGAACAAAGTTGGTCTGGCTCTTTTGGCGGTGATGGAGAGCCTCAGTCGTGATGACGCGAATATCTCAATTTTATGGGACTCTGCGCGGCAAGAGGATAGTGAGCATCTCGATGCCTTCATGTCGGTAATGGTTGAATTTATTAAAGCTGAAGATTTCACTGTGCCACAAAGTGAATGGTCGGCTCTGTTAGATTACTGGCTATATCAGACGCCCGTTCGCCCAAGGGTCAATGCACATCCCAGATTATCAATTATGGGTTTGCTCGAAGCCCGGCTTGTTGACGCGGATTTGGTCATACTCGGTAGTCTGAATGAAGGGACTTGGCCGACCCTGCCGGAAACCGGGGCTTGGTTGTCGCGTCCTATGCGGGAGAGCCTTGGTATGGTTGCGCCGGAGCGCCGTATTGGTCAAAGTGCTCACGATTTCGTTCAGGCGTTTAGCGCACCGGAAGTCCTCCTGACCCGTGCGGAAAAAATATCAGGTACACCGCAATTGCCTTCACGCTGGTTGAGCCGCCTCAGAGCCTTACATGCAGGCTTATATGAGGATATCTGCTCCTGGCCAGATGCAGAGCGGTTATCAACTTTGTGGACGGCACTGGATACACCACCACCACCAAAGGCGGAAAAACGGCCTGAACCTAAACCGCCTGCCGATGTTCGACCTGACCGCCTGTCCGTTACCCAAATTGCAACTCTTCAATCTGACCCATATGCAATTTACGCAAAACATATTTTGAAGCTTAAGCCGCTTGACCCGCTTGAAGCAGATGTGACCGCGGCGATACGCGGTAGTTTTATTCATAAAGTGTTGGAGCAATTCACTCTCAATCATCCAGATACTTTGCCGGATGATACGGCCGCCGCTTTGCGCGAAACAGCATTAAAATTGGCTGATGAAACCGCCGAGGGGCAAGCTGTTTTGCTTTATTGGTGGTCAAGGTTTTCGGCTGTTGCAGATTGGATTGCGGATTTTGAAATGTCCCGTCGTCCCGGGATAAGCAAAATATTTACTGAAATTACCGGCAGTATGACATTCGATATTGCCAACAAGCCTTTTAATTTGACTGCTAAGGCTGACAGGATTGAGCTGACCGATAAGGGGTATATTAATATTCTCGATTACAAAACCGGATTACCGCCCAGCAAGTCCGATATTGAAAAAATGCGTGCGCCGCAAATGCCACTTGAGGCCGCCATTGCCATTTCTGGTGGTTTTGAGGGTATCGACAAAAACGCCCGCATTAAGGAGCTGTCACATATTCAGGTGCATGGCGGGTATCCCGCAGGGACAATCAGAACGGAAGAGAACCCTGAGGAACTTGCTGAAACAGCCTTATCCGGCTTGAAGAAATTACTGGAATATTACGCTGATGAAAACACGGCTTATATTCCCGAGCTTCACCCAGACCGTGTGAGCTTCAGGGATTATGCCCATCTTGCAAGGGTGCAAGAATGGATGAGCGAGGAAGATAGTTGATATGGAGCGCGCACATCAGCAAGCTGTTCAAGAGGCTACCAGTGCAGAAAACTCTGCATGGGTGTCAGCGCATGCGGGGTCGGGCAAGACCTATGTGTTAATCACCCGTCTGGTGACGCTCATGCTGTCCGGCACGCGGCCTGAAAAACTTCTCTGCCTGACTTACACGCGTGCAGCTGCGGCGGAAATGAAGCAACGCCTTAATGATTTGTTGGGTGAATGGGCGGTATTGCCGGATGGTAAGTTGAAATCCGAAATGAAACGCCGCACCGGTCTAACGCCAACACAAAAACAAATTAACGATGTGCGTCAGCTTTTTGCCCGCGCTATGGACACACCTGGAGGTCTGAAAATTCAGACAATTCACGCTTTTTGTGAAGCTTTGCTGAATCGCTTTCCCCTTGAAGCTGGCATATCACCGGGTTTCAAAGTGATGGACGAAAGGGCTTTTCAGGCACTTGCGACAGATACGCGACAAAAAATTCTTCAACAAACCGAGTCAGATGAGCTGACAAAAGCACTGCAACGATTAACGCGGCGCATGAATGAAACTGTTTTTAACAATTTGTGTAAAGCTATTACTGAAAAGCGGCGAGATTTTTTGACGCAAAGCGATGAAGAGCGACGTGACGGGTTAATGAATATGTTGAACGTAACACAGCATGTTCCGTTGGAAAGCTTCGGCGACGCGTTTATCAAGGGTATCTCAAATTCCACATTGGTGGATGCAGCGCAATGCCTTAAAAAGTCCGGCACAAGTGATCAGAAACTCGCCAACTCAATTGAGACATTGCTGGCGGCGCTCGAACAATTCACCGATTTTGAAATGCTTTTCCCGACGATGGAAGATTTCTTCATGACGGATAATGGCCCTCGAAAGAAATTTGCTACCAAATCTGTTGCCGAAGAATTCCCGAAAGAAACCGGCTATTTGTTGGAGCTTCAGGCGATTTATATCCGCTTGCGGGAGGATTTTCTCGCGCAGCTTAATCTACAAATTTCTTTGGATATTTATACTCTGGCAGATGCGTTGCTGGCTGAGATTGACCTCAAAAAAAATCAACAGGGTTATCTTGATTATGATGATTTAATTTTTTATGCCGATAAACTTCTCAGCAATCGCCGGGATACTGGATGGGTGCTGTATAAGCTGGATGGCGGCATTGATCATATTCTGGTCGATGAGGCGCAGGATACAAGCCCGCGGCAATGGTCGGTTATCTCCGCTATTGCGGAGGAGTTTTTTGCCGGTGAAGGCGCCTCCCCCCGCCAGCGTACCCTATTTGCCGTAGGCGATGAGAAACAATCCATATTTAGTTTTCAGGGGGCAGACCCCGATAAATTTGATGGCATGCGGAGTTTTTACGCAGACAAAACCGCCCATGCGCAGGCTGATTTTAAACAGGTTGAACTCACTGCATCCTGGCGATCCACAAAGGATGTTTTGCACCTTGTTGATAGGGTTTGTGAAAATCAGAAAGTGCAGTCGCAATTAACCAAGCAGGGTGAGAAGGTTTCGCATATCAGCATGCGTGCCAAGAAAAATGAGACAGGCGGGTTGGTAACATTATGGCCGGTTGAAAAAGGTGAAACACGCCCGGCGGTAGATTTATTTGACCCCCGACAGGCTTCGGAAACTGCATCGGACATCACAGGTGGGGTGACGATGACACCACAGCAAAAGGTGGCGCGCAAAATTGCGCATCAAATTGCCGAATGGCGGGATGATCCAGAGAGCAATATCACGCCTGGCGATATTTTGATTTTGGTACAAAATCGCGGACCATTTGTGCAAGATATGATACGTGCTCTCAAGAGCCAACATCCGCCGATAGATGTTGCCGGGGCTGACCGGATGACATTGACTGACCAGTTAGCAGTTAAAGATCTTATCTGCGCTGGGCAAATTGTTTTGATGCCGCAAGATGATTTGATGTTAGCTACATTTTTACGCTCGCCATTAGGGGGGATGAGTGAACAGGACCTTATGACACTCTGTCTCAATTCTGGGTTTAATCGTGGAAAAAAATCTTTGCTTGCCTGTTTGCGTCAAATTGATGCCGACGGGACATCTGGCGAAGACAAGGGTTATCTCATGCGCGCCCGTGCAGCATTGGAGATGATTGATATTTTGATGACCCATGCTGACAAGCTCCCGCCGTATGAATTCTATGCTTATTTGTTAGACGCGCTTTCCGGGCGGGACAAATTAAGAGCCCGGTTGGGGGTAGAGGTCGATGATCCAGTGGAGGAGTTTTTAAATCAGGCGCTGGAATATGAGCGACAAAATTTGCCCAGCCAGCAAGGTTTTTTGCACAGAATTCAATATGATGATTTGCAAATCAAGCGAGATATGGAACAGGGGGGCGATGCGGTGCGTATTATGACAGTGCATGGCGCCAAAGGTCTTGAAGCACCGGTGGTTTTCTTGCCTGATACTTGCCGTTCGCCCGTTAAATCCGCAAATCTTCAATCGCCTATAAGCTTTTCTCCTGCAGGGAATGTTCTGTGGCAGCCATCGAAAAAACTTATCAGTAAAGCGGGAAAACAAACCGGCGATAAAGAGCGCGCCCTTGAAAGTGCCGAGCACAAGCGGCTTCTATATGTCGCGCTCACACGCGCAAGAGACCGTCTATATGTCACAGGATTTCTTCCCGCGAATAGGAATTTGCCAGAGGCCTGCTGGTACAGTCTGATTGAAGAAGGCATAAAACTTGACGGGCATGCTTTGCCGGATGGGGCTGGGTGGCAAATTGGAGATGCTTCTGCTGTCGGTGAAAAAATTGCGCTTGATGAAGAAGGTGTTGTGTCTTCTGAAGTACCAAATGCGGAAGACCTTCCAACAACTCATGTGCCGCTTCCATCATGGGTAAATCAGGCCGCCAAAAGGGAATCCATTTCAAACCTGCCACTTGGTCCCTCTGATTATTTTCACCAAAGGCGGGGGCCTAAAGACCCGTTACCAAAGAGGTCTGATGAAACGCCAACACCAGATATAAAAGCTCGCCAACGCGGAACAATTATACACCTTTTGCTGGAAGGGCTTGCCGGACTTGAAGCTGAATATTACGAAACAACTGCACGACAATTTTTGATGCATTACCCTGATATGGAAGTTGAACATGAGCAGATAATCTCTGAGGTGATAAAACTTCTGGAAAACCCAGATTTGCAAATGCTCTTCGGGCCACATAGCCGTGCTGAGGTTCCGATAGGCGGGCGGGTGCTTATGCCCGGTGGCGATCAGCAACTTTTCAGCGGGCGAATTGACCGATATGTCGAATTGCCTGAAAAGATTTTAATTGCAGATTATAAAACGACACGGCATCCACCTTCACCGGATGATCCTATTGAGACGGATATTGCCGTTCAGTTGGAAATCTATAGAAAACTTGTAACCGCCGCCTGCCCCGGTAAAGAGGTGCGCTGTGCTATTGTTTGGACAACAGGGCCATATTACCGAGCTGTTACATCTGAAGAACTTGAAACAGCCTGGAAAAAAATAAATTAAAATTACGTGTGCAAATCGCGTAAACTTATTGGCAGGTTCTTGAAATTAGTGGCTCGAAGACATAGTTTCATAGAACAAAACAAGGAGAAACTGCATGTCAGATAATGCCATCATCAACGCCGGTGACAGTGATTTTGAAGAAACAGTATTAAATGCCGACACACCCGTTTTGGTCGATTTTTGGGCAGAGTGGTGCGGGCCTTGCAAGCAAATTGCCCCGGCTCTTGAAGAGATTGCGGCTGAAATGGGAAACATCAAGATTGTTAAAGTCAATATTGATGAAAACCCTAAAACCCCAACTAATTATGGTGTGCGGTCTATTCCGACAATGATGATTTTCCAGGACGGTCAGACAACAGCGACAAAAGTCGGCGCGGCATCGAAATCCGATCTGGTAAGCTGGATTGAGGAAACGGTTTAGTTATCGTTTTCTGCTAGCACATAGCCTGACAGATACAGAGATCCGCAAATTAAGACATCTCCCTGTGCTGCGGAAATAGCAGTTTCAAGGTCATTGAATGCTACCGCCTTTAGTCCGGCGGCTTGCGCTTTTGCGGTCAGGTCATGTGCGGTGTAACTATTTGGTTGGTCAGGAATGGTGATGCAATTCAAGACCACATGGCTTTGACTGAATGATTCCAGCCATTTTTCAGCATGTTTGGTTGCCATTAATCCGCAAATAAGAGTTACAGGTTTATCCGCGCTAGAAAAATAGTCAGATAACCAGACGGCAAGTGCTTCTGCCGCTGCCTGATTATGCCCACCATCAAGCCAGACTTCACCTGTCGCCATATCTATAAGTTTCCCGGTGGTGAGTTTTTGGAGGCGCGCGGGCCATACAGGTTTTTTAAGACCCTCACATATCGCATGTTCAGCTATGCCCAGATAATATGCTGCCATCACAGCCGTACTGGCATTAACTATTTGGTGCGCTCCGATAAGTCCCGGTATGGGCAAGTCCATCAGCCCGTCTGGGTGCTGGACGACGAGCCTTCCATGTTCTGTATAGGCTCCCCAATCGTGTCCGTAACACATTAGAGGGAGATTATATTCGGTGGCGCGCGCCATGATAACTTCGCGCGCACCCTCATCTTGTTGCGATATGATTACAGGCATTCCGTTGAGGCTTGGTTTAAGAATACCCGCCTTTTCAGCTGCAATAGCCCTGATATCCGTGCCCAGAAACTGTTCATGATCCAAACTGACAGGTGTGATGATGGATAATAAGGGTGCGTCAATAACATTTGTGGCGTCTAATCTTCCGCCAAGTCCAACTTCCAGCAAAAGATAATCTGCAGGGTGGCGGCTAAACGCCAAAAAAGCGGCGGCGGTTGTGGCTTCGAAAAAAGTAATTGGTTCGCCATTATTGACCTGTTCAACCTCTGCCAGAGTTTCAGAGAGCAGGTCTTCGGAAATATCACATCCGTTGAGACGGATGCGTTCATGGAAATTTACGAGATGCGGTGATGTATAGCTATGCACCTGCGCTCCATTTTCCTCCAACATAGACATGAGCATGGCGAGAGTTGAGCCTTTACCGTTCGTTCCGGCGATATGAATGACCGGAGGCAGGTGGTTTTGAGGGTTGCCCAAATCGTCAAGCAAACGCCACATGCGGTCTAATGATAAATCTATATATTTCGGGTGAAGCGCCAGTAAATTTGCTAGCGTCATATCACTTTGACGCGACAGAATTATTCTCCGGCAGGAATAGCTTGTTTCTCCTGACCACTTTGCGGGTCAATCAGAAGACGCAATAATTTGCCAAGCGTTTCAGCCAGCCTGTGACGGTGAACAACCATGTCAACCATGCCATGCTCCAGCAGATATTCTGCACGCTGGAAACCTTCAGGAAGCTTTTCGTTAATCGTGTCCTGAATAACGCGTGGTCCAGCAAAACCGATAAGTGCGCCCGGTTCGGCAATATGAACATCACCCAACATGCCATAAGAAGCAGTCACGCCGCCTGTGGTAGGGTCGGTCAAAATAACGATATAGGGCAGGCCCCTATCGCGTAATTCTTGAATAATGACTGTTGTGCGTGGCATTTGCATCAAGGACATGATGCCTTCCTGCATACGCGCGCCACCAGCCGCCGCGACAACAATAAACGGGCAATTTTTTTCAAGTGCTGTTTCCCCGCCACGAATAACAGCTTCACCAGCTGCCATGCCCAGAGACCCGCCCATAAAGGCAAAATCTTGCACGACCACAACTGTTTCAACGCCGCTAATATCGCCAACACCAATGGACACAGCATCCTGCATGCCAGTTTTGTTGCGTGCTTCTTTCAAACGGTCAATATAACGTTTTTGGTCTTTAAATTTCAGTGGGTCAACGGGTACCTCTGGTGTTTCCACAAGGTCATAGCTACCATCAAAAAGAAGCTCAAAGCGTTCTTTTGTTGAAAGGCGCATGTGATGATCGCAGCCAGGGCATACTTTGCTCAGATCATCCATATCTCGATGGAAAATCATTTCGCCGCATTCTGTACAATTGACCCATAAATTTTCTTCAGTGTCATCCTTACCGCGGAAAACACTCTCGAATTTTGGCCTTACGAAATTTTTAATCCAGTTCATTTTCTATCCCATGTAGTCTGCATGGATTTATTCGATATTCTGAATATAAGTAACCCTTTTACGCTCGTTTTACGCCATCTGCAAGCTCTTGTGCCTTTTTTAGCGTTTTCCCCACTGTTTCGGAACTTGCGCGCCCTTGTGAATCAAGCGAGTCAGCTATGATATCTACCAAGGCCGAACCGACCACAGCCCCATCAGCGACAGAGGCGATAGCTTCAGCCTGGTCAGCAGTTCTTATACCAAAACCAACGGCAACCGGTAAATCGGTGTGTCTTTTCACGCGTGCGACAGCCTCTTCAACAACATGACGTTCGGGGCTGGCGGAGCCGGTAATACCTGTTATGGAAACATAATAAACAAAGCCAGAGGTGTTCGCGAGTACTTCGGGAAGGCGGACGTCATCGGTTGTCGGTGTTGCAAGGCGAATAAAATTCAGCCCTGCATCCAAAGCTGGTATGCAAAGCTCATCATCTTCTTCGGGCGGCAAATCGACAATAATCAGGCCATCGACACCTACTTGCTTGGCGTCATGAATAAAGGCGTCTACGCCATATATATAAACCGGATTGTAATAGCCCATGAGTACAATTGGTGTCTGGTCGTTATGAGTGCGGAATTGGCGTACCATGTCAAGCGTGCCTTTAAGGGTCATGCCCGCTTTTAAAGCCCTTTGCGATGAGGCTTGAATAGACGGCCCATCCGCCATTGGGTCGGTGAAAGGCATTCCCAGCTCAATAATATTCGCACCTGCGCCGGGTAACCCTTTCATAATTTCTAGTGAGGTTGTCGGGTCAGGGTCACCGGCGGAAATAAATGCCAGAAAAGCTTTAGAATTGCTTTCACTGAGATGTTTAAAAGTCTTATCAAGTCTAGTCTGCTGCATCAGTGTTGTCCGTCAGCCAATATCCACATTAAGGTGCTCTGCAACGGAAAACACATCTTTGTCTCCGCGACCGCACATATTCATCACCAGAAGGTGATCGCTTGGAAGGTCTGGCGCTATTTTACCGACATGAGACAGCGCATGGCTCGGTTCGAGAGCGGGAATAATACCTTCAAGTTTTGTGCAAAGCTGAAAAGCGTCAAGCGCCTCTTGGTCAGTGGCGGACACATAAGTAACGCGACCAGTGTCCTTGAGATAGGCATGTTCTGGCCCGATGCCAGGATAATCTAGGCCAGCAGAAATAGAATGTCCTTCGGTAATCTGCCCATCTTCATCCTGCAGGAGATAGGTTCTGTTCCCATGTAATACACCCGGCTTGCCCCCCGCCAGTGAAGCGGCGTGTTCAGGTGTATCAAGACCATGCCCACCTGCTTCAACGCCGATAATGTTGACTGACTCGTCATCGAGGAAAGGATAAAACAAGCCCATCGCATTAGACCCGCCGCCAATACAGGCACATAAAGTGTCCGGAAGCCGGCCCTCGCGTTCGAGCATTTGTTGCTTGGTTTCCTGCCCGATAATGGACTGGAAGTCTCTGACCATAGCGGGATATGGATGCGGCCCTGCGACAGTGCCGATAATATAAAAAGTCGAGTCGACATTGGTGACCCAGTCGCGCAGGGCTTCATTCATCGCGTCTTTCAATGTGCCCGCGCCGGATGTGACCGGCATGATTTCCGCCCCCAGTAATTTCATGCGGAACACATTGGGCTTCTGGCGTTCAATATCTGTTGCGCCCATAAATACTGTACAAGGCAGACCAAAGCGCGCTGCCACTGTTGCCACAGCAACACCGTGCTGACCTGCTCCAGTTTCGGCAATGATACGACTTTTGCCCATGCGCTTTGCGAGCAATATTTGACCAAGGCAGTTATTTATTTTGTGAGACCCTGTGTGATTTAACTCATCCCGTTTAAGGTAGATTTTCGCGCCGCCATAATGTTCCGTAAGGCGTTCAGCGAAATATAATGGGCTGGGGCGTCCTACATAGTGAGTTTGTAAATCCTGTAACTGGTCGAGAAATGCCGGATCTTGACGTGCTGCGCCGTAGGCTTTTTCCAAATCAAGTATAAGCGGCATAAGCGTTTCGGCAACAAAGCGCCCACCAAAAATGCCAAAACGGCCATTTTCATCCGGTCCAGTTGTATAGGAATTTGCTTTCGACATGGCCTGTTCCATTTCTGAAATCACAAAGTGGGTTATATATCATTTTTCTAAGCGGGCTGCTTGAATAAATCGTGAAATTTTATCCTGGTCTTTTATCCCTGCTTGGCTTTCCACACCGGAAGAAACATCCACATAGGTTGCACCGGTCGCTAGCACAGCCTCTCTGATATTGTTTGGTGTCAGCCCCCCTGCCAAGAACCAGGGAAGAGCGCCGTCATAATCCGTCAATAACGACCAGTCAAAACGATGTCCTGTGCCCCCTTTTGGACCATCAGGAAGAGGTAGGGCATCCAGAAGAATGAAATCCGCACAGCTATCAAAGTTTTTGGCAGACTCCAAATGCGCCGCAGAGCCAATTCCCAGTGCTTTGATAATTCTGCAGTCAAATTTCTGCTTGAGCATTGTGCATCTTTCAGGGCTTTCCGCGCCATGCAGCTGAATATAATCCGGTGCAATGGCCTCAATCATATATTCTGTCAGATAATCGTCGGGGTCGACGGCCAAAGCGACTTTCTTGATAGACGCATGCAGTTCTTTGGCAATCAACCCGGCTTGTTCATAAGATAAATGACGAGATGATCCGGGGTGAAAGACAAAGCCGGCGTAATCGGCTTTAGACTCCTCCAGAAAATGCGCATCTTCTATTTTAGTAATGCCACATATTTTAACTTTAATGCTCATCTCTAGCCCCTGGCACTCTTTAGAGAAGCCAAAATAGCAGATGCCGCTTGAACGGGGTCGGTGGCTTGGGTAATAGCGCGTCCAATGACAAGAATATCCGCCCCAGCTTCCAAAGCAGCTTCGGGCGTCATAATGCGTTTTTGGTCATCTGTTGCATGTTCAGCCGGTCTAATGCCGGGGACTATGAGTCTAAAATCTGGGCCGCACTGGTTTCTGAGCGCCTCTACTTCATGCGCTGAGCAGACAACCCCCCCCATATCGGCTTGTTGGGCAAGATCGGCAAGCCTTAATACCTGGTCACGCGGAGTGGCGTTAACACCAATCAGATTAAGGTCGTCATCTTCAAGGCTGGTGAGCACGGTAACTGCAATCATCAAAGGCGCAGTAAGGTCATTTTCCGCCGCGGTATCTTTAGCGGCTTTACTGGCGGCGCGCATCATGTCGAGGCCGCCCCCCGCATGCACATTTAAAATGGCTGGTTGAAGCGGGCATAACGCGCTCACAGCAGCCGCCACAGTATTAGGAATATCGTGAAGCTTTAAATCTAGAAAAATCGGCAGTCCGGTCGCGGCGAGGTTTTGATAACTTGCCAAACCTGCGGCGTAGAAAAACTCCATGCCAATTTTAATGCCGCCAATATGGGGTGACAAGTTCTCAGCGAGTTCAGTTGCCCGTGCGGGGTTCTGTGTGTCGAGGGCGCAAAAAACTGGATTTTCATTCATCGTCTTCTCTATCCTTATCCCTCGAAAAAATACGGTCCATATTTTTAGTTAAACCATTCATCACACTGGTCACGCCACTGCGTATATAGCCGAGTAAAATGCCAAAGCCAATGGCGCCCATTAAAAGGACAAAAAGCGGTGCGCGAAATCCATATGAAGGGTCATCAGGATAGAATGGGTTTAGGCTAAAGGAAACGATTTGTCTGTTGGCAAGGGCTAGAAAGATAACACCCAAAGCAATCAGAAAAAATATCAGCCTGTTAAGAAGTTTCAATAGAGGCCCTCACGAGCCTTCATTGTTCAGGCGATCCCGCAAGTCCTTACCGGCCTTGAAGAAAGGCACACATTTTTCGGCAACGGCAACGGCTTCGCCGGTTCTGGGATTACGTCCTATTCTGGGTGGACGTATTTTAGCAGAGAAAGCGCCAAACCCGCGTAACTCAACGCGATCACCACGACCAAGGGCTTCGGTGATTTCATCAAGTATCGTATTCACCACCCGCTCTACATCTCTTTGATAAAGATGGGGATATTGGTCGGCAAGACGATTAACGAGTTCAGATTTGATCATGAGTTATAATTCCTTGGTGTAAGGAAAAGTTATCCTTTCAACCGCATATCAGTCAAGTCGCTAGAGGGGCAATATTCTTAAAAAAATATCACCCCTTAACTTATTCAATTATGCGGAATCGTCACCTGACTCATCAGCAGATTCATCTGTTGTGTCTTCCGTTGCCTCTGCTTCGGGCGTTTCCTCAGGAGTTGCCTCTTCTGTAACTTCTTCAGTGGGCACTTCCTCGGCAACTTCTGGTGTAGGGGCTTCTTCGGCTGGTGCTTCTTCAGCAGCTTTTTCAGATGGTGCTTCTGCATCCGTGTTTTTGTTCAAAGCTTCACCCAGAATGTCACCTAGTGACGCGCCTGAACTCACTGAACCATATTGTGCCACAGCTTCTTTTTCTTCCGCGATTTCCAAAGCTTTAATAGAAAGTCCAATCCGACGTGCCTTGGCATCAAAATTGGTGATCATGGCATCCAGCTTATCACCAATTGCGAAACGTTCAGGTCTCTGGTCTTCTCTGTCACGGGACAGGTCGGAGCGTCTGATAAAGGCGCTAAATTCGCTTTCACCAACAGACACTTCCAGACCGCCATCATTAACGGCAGTAACCGAACATGTGACTGTATCGCCGCGCTTGAGTTTGCTGATACCTTCCATCGGGTCACTCTCAAGCTGTTTAATACCAAGACTGATGCGTTCTTTTTCCACATCAATATCCAGAACAACTGCTTCGACATCTTGATTTTTCGCAAAGCCTGCAAGCGCCTCTTCACCGGAAAGATTCCAGTCAAGGTCTGACATATGCACCATACCGTCGACATCATTTTCAAGTCCGATAAAGAGACCGAATTCTGTGATGTTTTTGATGGCCCCTGTCACTTTCGTACCAACCGGATAGGTTGTAGCAAAGCTGTCCCATGGATTATCCATGCATTGTTTTAGTCCGAGAGAAATGCGGCGTTTGGAACTGTCTACCTCGAGAATCATGACTTCAACTTCTTGCGAAGTTGAGACGATTTTGCCCGGATGGACATTCTTTTTCACCCATGACATTTCCGAAACGTGGACAAGACCTTCAACACCATCTTCAAGTTCAACAAAGGCACCGTAATCGGTGATGTTTGTCACATGGCCTGTAAACCTGCCATCAAGTGGGAATTTCTCTTCCGCAGAGTCCCATGGGTCATTATGGAGTTGCTTCATGCCAAGGCTAACGCGCATGGTTTCAGCATTAATCTTAACGACTTGAACCTGAACGGTTTGACCAATAGTCAGCACTTCTGATGGATGATTAATCCGGCGCCAAGCAATGTCCGTAACGTGAAGCAGGCCATCAACACCGCCAAGGTCAACAAATGCACCATAATCAGTGATGTTTTTAACCACGCCTTCTGTGACTTGGCCTTCTGCAAGATTTTGGACAATCTCACTACGGGCTTCTGCACGTGTTTCTTCCATAATCGCCCGACGCGATACAACAATATTTCCACGACGGCGATCCATTTTTAAAATTTGGAAAGGTTGTGGCTTATTCATTAGCGGGGTGATGTCGCGAACCGGACGAATATCAACCTGGCTGCCCGGCAAGAAAGCGGTCGCGCCATTCAGATCGACAGTGAAGCCGCCTTTCACGCGCCCGAAAATAACACCGGTTACACGTTCATTGGCTTCAAATGATTTTTCAAGCACAGTCCAGCTCTCTTCGCGCCTAGCTTTGTCGCGCGAGAGCATGGCTTCGCCCATAGCATTCTCAATACGTTCCAAATAGACCTCGACATCGTCGCCAACACTCAGATCGGCGGGCTGTCCGGCCATAGCGAATTCTCTCAAAGGGACACGGCCCTCTGTTTTGAGGCCCACATCAATAATGGCGAGATCATTTTCAATAGCAGTTACGCGCCCTTTAACGACAGTTCCTTCAAGAACAGATTGACCGGAAAAACTTTCTTCCAGCAGGGCAGCAAAATCTTCAGTTGTCGGATTCAGTTCCGACGGGTTAGAGGTTTGAGACAAGTGTCATCTCCTGTTAATCATCAAATTAAATAAGTGCCGGCCGGTTGTGTCCGGCGGTCTTCCCTAACCGCCACACCATGCGACGGCAAAGAGCTATTATGAAATTACCCGAGCGGTTTGGATTTCAGCCACCGATTGATGTAATCAGCTTCAGAGCCGCCTCGAATGCGTTTTCTATACCTAAATCTGAAGTATCTAGCAAGTGCGCATCTTTAGCCGGGCGTAGAGGGGCTATTGCGCGCTCCATATCTTTTTTATCGCGGGCAATCACAGCTTCCAGAATGTCGGCCTCTTTGAGTGAGGGGTCATTGACTGAAAGTTCAAGCCAGCGACGGTGAGCGCGGATTTCTGCGCTTGCAGTTACAAAAAGTTTAACCGGTGCATCCGGGCATACAAATGTGCCTATATCTCTTCCGTCCAATATGGCTCCGTCTTTTCCGGCTGGCGGGTTGGCGGCAAAATGACGTTGTAGGTCAAGAATACAGCTACGAACACCCTGATGGACAGCAACATCCGCTGCAGCTTGTCCAACTTCCGCACTACGGATGGCGGTATGGTCAATTTTATCAATATCAAGTTTTTGTGCCGCTTCGAGAGATTTTTGCGAGTCGGTAGGGTCATCCTGTGCTTGTAAAACAAGCAAAGCAACCCCCCGATATAAGGCTCCGGTATCAAGACAAGCGAAATTAAAATGGCTCCCCAGCTTTTTGGCAAGTGTGCCTTTGCCGGCGGCTGCCGGTCCATCTATAGCTATGGGTGAGGGGTAAGACATGTTTACTATTTCCAGCTATTAAGAGATAAACTTTGCGCCCAACGTTCCCATAAGTTCAAAGAAATTAGGGAAACTGGTGGCAATCATGCGTGAGTCGTCAATCCTTATCGGTTTTTCGGAATTCAGACCTAGCACCAGAAAACTCATGGCAATGCGGTGATCAAGATGGGTTGTGATGGGGACATTATCCTGCAAGCCGGGAACGGGACCATCACATCCTTCAATCACCAGATCATCTTCGCCGTCAGTGACTGTCACGCCACACAGCTTCAGCCCATCGGCAATAGCAGCGAGCCGGTCACTTTCCTTGACCCTCAATTCTGCCAGACCGTGAAGATGTGTGGTCCCTCGCGCACAGGCTGCAGCCATGGCAAGAATAGGAAATTCATCAATCATATCGGGCGCTCTTTCGGGCGGCACATCAATGCCGATCAACTCTGAACCTTTTACAATATAATCGACGACTTTCTCACCGGCGGCGTCGCGCATATTCACTTCTTCTATTTTGCCGCCCATTTCCTTCAAACAATCCCACAGGCCACTTCGATAAGGGTTGACCATGACATTGTTTAAACGAATTTCTGCCCCGTCCGAGAGCAAACCTGCAACCATCGGAAACGCTGCAGAGGAGGGGTCGCCCGGTACGTTTATGGTTGTAGCTAATAATTCTGTCTCGCCTGTCAGTTCAATTCGCCTGCCTTTAACGAGACCTTTTCCTTCTGGCGTGGATGAAATTTTCGCGCCGAATAAGGTGAGCATTCTTTCTGTGTGGTCACGCGTAGATTGTTTTTCCGTCACTGCAGTTATGCCTGGCGCGCCCAATCCGGCAAGCAAAATGCAGGACTTCACCTGTGCAGATGCAACAGGAAGAACATAATCAATCGGTAAGGCTCTTTGGGGGCTGGTCAGTGTTAAGGGTAATTGTCCTCGTGCCACGCCATGAAATTCAAAAACTGCACCCATTTGCTCTAGTGGTTCTGTCACTCTTCCCATGGGGCGGCGAGAGAGAGACTCGTCACCAACGCATTTAGCCGTGACCGGGCAGCCTGTCATGGCGCCGAGTGTCAGCCGAATGCCTGTACCAGAATTCCCAAAATCAAGTGCTTCGTCTGGACTGGTCAGACCTGAAACCCCTCGGCCTGTGACTTCCCATGTGCCGTCTGCCTGCCGAACGGTTTGAGCGCCCATGGCCTGCATAGCTTTACCTGTTGCCAATACATCTTCGCCTTCAAGCAGTCCGTGGATTTTGGACGTGCCGACAGCCAGCGCCGATAAAATGAAACTTCGATGGGAAATTGATTTATCCCCAGGCAGCTGAATTTCACCACGTAAGGATGCCTTTAAGCGTTCTGTGGTGACTGGCTGAGGTGTTTCTTTGTTTTTCATGTCGGCAGTTTAATATTCAATGATGTTAAGAAAAATTAAAAATTCAATATATTAGCTTTTGACAGGGGCTTATCCTTGTGGCAATGGAAAAAAGTGGAATTCTTGTTGGAGTAATAAAAGTGTCCAAAGAAGTTTCTAAAGATAAACTTGGTGTAAAGCGCATTTGCGGTTCTTGCGGTGCAAAATTTTATGATTTGGGTAAAACCCCAATCATTTGCCCTAAATGTGGTACCCCTTATGAAGAAATAGCTTCGCCTAAACCGTCTGCACCCATTGCGCCGTTTAAAGAAGCGCCTGAGGTTGAAGAGGTTGCGTTGGAAACAGACGAAGCTGCTGAGGCCGATGATGTTGAAGTCATTGCGGATGATGACACGACTGTCTCCTTGGAAGACTCAATTGAGGACGATCTCAGTGAAGACGATGACGATGAACTTGATGAACTCAAAGAGTTTGATGAGTTTGAAGAAGACTTTGATGATGACGAAATCGATGATGATGATGGCGATGTCACCCTTATCGACGATAATGAAGAATAAGCTTTTTTGTTATCCTGAAACCGTCATAAAATCTTCTTGATTGACACAGCTAAATTACCTAAGTTCCGCACAATCTTAGACGGCATGATTTTGCATTCTGTCTCGGGGGCCATAGCTCAGTTGGGAGAGCGCTTGCATGGCATGCAAGAGGTCGGCGGTTCGATTCCGCCTGGCTCCACCATATTTCTTTTACAGTCCGGTTTATCTAGCTTTAAAATAGCTCAGCAATATCAACCCTGAATGTATCGGCTATCTTTTTGATGTTCTCAAGTGAGATATCATGTTCCCCGCGTTCAACGGCGCCAATGTAAGTCCTGTGCAAACCACACTCAAAAGCGAAGTCTGCCTGTGACCAACCTTTTTCGGTTCGTAAGGCTCTGACACGCGCCCCGAATATCTTTTTAATAATATTCTCAAAGGCTTTCATAACGTCATCAAAATATTCTGATGACTTTATATCTACAGACTTTATGTATCAATTAATTATCCAAAGTTTGATAGGAAATGACAGAAAATTATAATTGTGCATCCTTTTTATAGTCTCAAGGATGACATTAAAAAAACTAACTGGTGATATCTGGGTCGGTCAGCAAGGCATAAATGGCATCAGCTTGGGTGGCATTTCTAATTCTTTTGACAACACTTTCGTCCCGCATAAGGCGAGAAATGGTTGCTAAAGCCTTGAGATGTTGAGCCCCTGCCGTTGTTGGCGCGAGCAATAAGAAAATAAGATCTACCGGCTCCTGGTCAATGGCATCAAAAGGTACCGGACGCTCCAGCAGTACAAAAAAACCAATAAGCTCCTGCAGAGCTTCATTTTTACCATGTGGGATGGCGACTCCATGACCGACACCTGTCGAACCGAGTTTTTCGCGAGCAAGAAGAGTGTCCATAAGGTCATGGGCATCAAGTTGCGTATGTTCGGCTGCAAGTTCTGTGAGAAACTGCAATATCTGTTTTTTTCCAGATGCCTTTACGCCCGCTAAAACGCGGTCAGGGCTTAAAAATTCTGACAATAGCATCGCTTAGATAGACTCGAGTCTTCCTATATGCTGGTTATAAGCTGGCTTTAAACCTGCAATTATTTGGCATTTTCCTCAGGGTCAATCCAACCGATATTCCCGTCGGGACGACGATGGACGATGTTCAGCCTACCGTGACTGCCGTTTCTGAAAATCAGAAAATCCTCATGCGATATTTCCATTTGCATGACGGCTTCACTTACGGAGAGTTCTGGCACAGAAATACTGTCCTCCGCAATAGTAATTGGTGACCATTCTTCGGGTAATTCTTCATTTTCCGGTTCAGGTGCGATGATGCGTGCCGTCGCATTCTGCTGTTCTACACGCTTACCACCTTGAATATGGTGGTTTTTCAAGCGTCTCTTATAACGACGTAATTGTTTTTCGGCTTTTTGCAGGGCGGTATCAAAACAGGCATAAATATCATCATTATCGCCGCTGGATTTAATCAGCAGGCCCGAGTCGAGATGAATTGTACAATCTGCCCGAAAAAAATGTCCCTGTTTGGAAAATATAATATTTGTCTCCGCACCACGCTCAAAATATTTGCTGATTGATGCTTCAATATTTTTTTCAACATGATTTCTGAGCGCCTCGCCAGTATCGATATGCTTACCGGTGATTTTTATTTGCATTTTTATCTCCTTTACGCTTCTCGTTTAAATCTAAATGTTCAAATTTATGAACGTTAAAGTTCAAATGCTTCGCCAAGATAGAGCCTACGAGCATCATCATTTTTGATTATCTCTTCTGGCTTCCCATCGGTCAGCACATGACCGTCATGAACAATAATTGCCCTGTCGATAATACCCAATGTTTCGCGCACATTATGGTCAGTAATCAAAACCCCGACACCCCGATTTTTCAACATTGAGACAAGTTCGCGAATATCATTCACTGCGATCGGATCAATGCCCGCAAATGGTTCATCCAGCAATAAATAAGATGGGTCAGTTGCCAGCGCACGCGCAATTTCCACACGCCTTCTCTCGCCACCGGATAAAGATACGCCTTTGTGATGGCGCAAATGTTCAATTGCAAATTCCGTGAGCAAGTTTTCGAGTTTTTTATGTCGCAACTCTATATCCGGCTCAATGACTTCCAAAATGGCTAAAATATTATCTTCAACAGAAAGCCCACGGAAAATTGAAGCTTCTTGAGGCAAATAACCAATGCCGAGCCGCGCGCGGCGATACATCGGAAGGTCGGTAACATCCTCACCATCCAGCAGGATGCGTCCGCTGTCGGCAGGAATTTGCCCAGTAATCATATAAAAGCAGGTGGTTTTGCCGGCACCGTTAGGGCCTAAAATTCCAACAGACTCGCCGCGAGAAACTCTCAGCGAAACGTCGCGAACGACTGGTCTTTTGTCAAAAGATTTACCAATACCTTGCACGATCAGCCCTGAAGAGCTGTCGGAAAAATTTGTCGTCAATTTGGTGTCGTTTGTTTTGTTTTGTGCGTCCAACAAGAAATACCTCAATTAAAGTCTAGCCAATCTTGGCAAATGTACAAGTCTCTGCTGGCTGATTAATTTGTACCGATTTTATGAAATTATTTTTGGACTGGTGTAAAGACGCCGCGCACTCGACTGACTGATTGTTGAGGGTCTGCGGTCAACGTGCCGATACCGGTCAATGTGTCGATAATCAATTTGCGCCCCTGAAGCTTGTTGCCATTTTGGGTCAGGGTCACATTATCGCCCATGGTAATAATTTTTTTACCAATTTCATAATTAGCCCAGTCGCCATTTGCTTGCTGACCATTGTCTGAAACAATCATAACATTTCCACGGACATTGATGTTACCGACTTGTCCTCTTTGATTTTCTATAATTGCTTTATCACTATGCAATAAAAGTGGGCCCTGTGACGCCTTCACATTACCGCTTAAAATAGCCTGCCGCCTGCCAGTTTCACTGTCTAGTTCAATATCAAGCCGGTCAGTTTTGAGAGAAATTTCTGCCTTGGCATCTGTTTTGAACAAGTGACTTGAGCTTTTCTGTGCACTTGCCTTCATGTCGGTTATGCCAATAAGAACCGCGCCGCATATTATCGGAAGCATCACTGCATTTAGTTTTCCAAGGATGCTATTCATTGCGTGCCTCCTGTTTTTGCGGGGTAACGCGAATAGTGACGTCGCCGATAAATGAAATGAGATGCGCATCGGGCTTTAAAACCATTTTGTCCGCACGGAAACGACCAATAGGGCCTTTTCCAATGACTTCATTATCTGTATAGGCTGACCTTTTTTCAAAATCCACATTCAAATCTCGCATATCCAAGTGGTACCCGTTTGAGGTGATCAGAGAAACTGGAAGCGTGTCACCCTTCAGAATTTTTTCAGAAAGGACGAGCTTTTTTTGTGCTCTCAGCATGTCGCCTTCGGGGGCAACCAGCTCGATTAAAACATTCTCCCGGCTTGTCATTGAGGCACGGATCGTGTCGAGATAAACCCATCCCGGATAAGCTAAATCCTCCCTTGCTGATGCCGCAGACAGGTCAAATGGTTCACCATTTTCACTTGAGTCAGAAAAGACGGGGTTTTGAATGACCACCCCTTGATTTGTAAGGGCGGCATTTTCGAATCTGATTGGCGTATTCGAGTTATTGGGTCGAATGAGAAGAAAGATGACCACCATTAAAAGGCCAGCCGTCACCGGCAAGACAATTCTTAATTGCCTAACTCTTCTGGAATGTCGCTGGGAACTGGACTCTATATCTCGTTTTTGGTGCGGGGGGGTATCGGTCATGCTCGATTATTTTGTTCCCACACTTTAATGGTGCGAGAAAATATCCATATCTTCCCAGCCGGCAATATCCATAGCCGCGCGAACCAGAACAAAATCGAAGCACGCCATGGCCATATCCAGCCGCCCCTCGCGTTCCAAGATTTTTGTCAGCTCAAGTTGAAGTTGGTGCAGGTAAAGCACATCGGATGCCGCATATTGGAGCTGAGCGTCACTTAACTCATCCGCCCCCCAATCTGAACTTTGTTGTTGTTTAGACAGATCGACACTCAGCAACTCGCGACACAAATCTTTCAAGCCGTGGCGGTCGGTATAGGTGCGTGCCAGTTTAGAGCCGATTTTTGTGCACCATAAAGGCGCACAATGAACTCTAAGATAATGTGCGATAACCGCGACATCAAAACGGGCATAATGAAAAATCTTAACCACATTGCGATCGCCCAGCAGTTTTTTCAGATTTGGTGCTTCATAGGTTTCTCTGTCCAGTTGGACGATATGCGCCGTCCCGTCACCGGCTGAGAGTTGAACCAGACACAGCTTGTCGCGCAATATTTTCAGGCCAAGGGTTTCAGTATCCACAGCGACACTGCCTGAAAAGGTGACATCGTCCGGCAAATCGCCTTTGTGAAACGTAATACTCATGAGTCAAAACCTTCCTGATATTTGCGGGTAAATCAGACTTTTATAATCGAAACTTTATAACAGTGTTTTGCTGTCAGGTCATCTTACAGGTAAGAACTAGGTGAAATTTCCAGTACAAAACTGAGAAATGGTGCCCAGGAGAAGACTCGAACTTCCACGCCCATACGGGCACTAGCACCTGAAGCTAGCGCGTCTACCAATTCCGCCACCTGGGCTTTAACAGGGGCAAATCCAGAGGTTTTGATTAAGCCGCAGGGTAGGACTTGTCAATCGGTTTTCCCTATTTCCAGCGGGGGCTGAATTCATGCCCTGCGACAACTCTTTTCTCGACCTAACCCATCAATTCGGATAATAAAGTCTTGCTAGGTTTCGTATTAAACGAGGTATTTATGTCCCGGACAGTCAGTTCCGCTTCACCTGTTGTTACCGTCTTTGGTGGCTCCGGTTTTCTAGGTCGTCACATTGTGCGCGCGCTCGTAAAACGCGGCTGGCGCTTACGTGTTGCCGTTCGCCGCCCCAATGAAGCCTTGTTTTTGAAAACTGCCGGTGCTGTCGGTCAGGTAGCGATAATGCAAGCGAATATTCGCGACGAAGCAAGCGTGCGTAAAGCTGTTAAGGGCGTGGATGCCGTCGTCAATCTGGTGGGTATCCTCTATGAAACCGGAAAGCAGAAATTTTCTGCCGTTCAGGCAGAAGGCGCGCGCACCGTCGCACAATCCGCCGCCGATGAAGGTGTCCAAAAATTTGTACAGCTTTCTGCCATTGGTGCGTCCTCTGAAAGCGAGGCGGCCTATGCCCAAAGTAAAGCCGCCGGCGAAGCTGCAGTCCTCGAGGCTATCCCGCAGGCGGTGATTTTACGCCCGTCCATAGTTATTGGCCCTGAAGATGACTTCTTCAACCGATTTGCCAAAATGGCGGCATTGGCGCCAGCTTTACCTTTGGTAGGGGGCGGAGAAACGCTTTATCAACCTGTCGCCGTTCAGGATGTCGCGCAAGCCACTTGTGAGGCGTTAGAAAACCCTGATTGTGGTGGCAAAATATATGAGTTGGGTGGCCCTGATATTTTTAGTTTTAAAAATTTGATGGAAATCATGTTGCGCCATACGGGGCAAAAAAGAATTTTGGCACCATTGCCGTTTTTCGCGGCGCAACTTATTAGCCGTTTCACACAGTTTCTCCCAAACCCGCCATTAACACCTGATCAGGTGATAATGCTCCGTTCTGATAATATTGCAGATGATAATTTGCCCGGTCTGGGCGATTTAGGTATTGCGCCAACACCCATCGAGTCGGTCTTGCCGCATTATCTTTCCCGCTTTAAAAGCCGCTAAACTACAATATGTAAAGCAGAGATGCGCCAAGAACCAGGCGGTATAGCACGAATGGCAAGAGCGAGAGCTTTGCCGTCATTTTCATAAACAGATGAATACTTACCAAGGCCGTTGCGGCCGCAAGCACAGCTGCCAGAGCCGCATTCCCCATTAAAGTCAAATCACCTGCAACGATTAAATCCATAAGACCCAACCCTGCGAAAATGACAATGACAGGTATGGACAATAACATAGAAAATCTGGCGGCATCCTGTCGGGTGCATCCTAAAGTCCGCGCTGCCGTTATGGTCACCCCAGCGCGACTGGCGCCCGGAATAAGAGCAAATATCTGCGCACATCCAATAATCGCCGCACCCCGCCATCCCGTTGCCGCAACCGAGATATTGGATTGTCGAAAATGATCAGCGAGAAATAGCGGAAGAGCAAAAATAATTGTCGCCCATGCAACAACTTTCGGGTCTCTCAACAGATCTATCCATCCGGTTAGAACCAATAATGCGCCGACGGGGAGTATCGGGAGAGTTGCGATAATAATTTGAATGGCCGCGGATTTGTTTTCACAGGGTTTTTTCGCGCTTTGAGGGCTTAGAATTTCTATCCCGCCGTGGAGCAGTCGGAGGACATCATGTCTGAAATAAATCATAACTGCTAACAATGTCCCTGCATGAACAGCGACATCAATGATAATACCTTGGTCAGGTAAATCAGTCAGGCCATGCAATAGGTTGAGATGACCTGAAGAACTGACAGGTAAAAACTCCGTAACACCCTGAATGATGGCGAGTAAGAAAATTTGGGTCATTGACATCTGACTAATTTAACCGCCTTATTGTGTCTCTTGTAAGTGCGGGACGGGTTGTCCCCCTCATACCTGACATATTGAAACCTAATATATTGAAATTCATATTTTAATACATACAATAGTTTAACTTGTTTGGCTGGTGAAGTTTATGGCGACCCTTTTTCATAATCCGCTTTGTCCGTTTTCTCGGAAAATCCGCTTAATCATGGGTGAGAAAAAATTCGCTGCCGATATGGTTGAGGAACGACCATGGGAGCGGCGTCTGGATTTCTTGATGCTTAACCCCTCCGGCGAAGTGCCCGTACTCGAAGGTGAGGTGGGGACGATTGCAGGTCATTATGCAATTTCAGAATGGCTGGAAGAAAAAGGAGGTGCTGCCAAACTTTTTCCCGATAGCGGTCTGGGGCGTGCGGAAGTCCGACGTTTAATATCCTGGTTTGATGATAAGTTTCATAAAGAGGTGGGCAGTCTGATTATCCATGAAAAAATTGATCGCCGCTTCATGAACCATGAACAGGGTGGCGGCACGCCTGATATGGAAAATGTCAGAATCGGTTTGCATAATCTCAAAATACATCTTGAATATATTTGCTATCTTCTCTCGCAACGCGACTGGCTCGCCGGACAGGAATTGAGCCTTGCCGATATCACTGCGGCGGCGCATTTATCCTGTCTTGATTATACGGGTGATGTTGTATGGCGCGAATGGCCTGATGCCCGTGAATGGTATGCCAAACTGAAGTCACGTCCAAGTTTCCGCAGCCTGTTATCCGATCACCTTGCCGGTCTTCGCCCGGCGAGCCATTATACTGATCTTGACTTCTAAGATTGAAAACCACGCGCATATTGATGCACCTGAAGACCTGACGCGTCTTTTCAGAGATATAGCTCATGCTGAAGGATTTGATGCCGTTGGTTTTGTCAGCCCTGATGCCATTCCCGAGGCCGCGACACGCCTGCATGAATTTATCAGTGCGGGAAGACATGGTGATATGGATTGGATGGAGACACACCAGACACGACGAGAAGCGCCACTTAATCTTTGGGCCGATGTAAAAACCGTCATTATGCTTGGCATGAATTATGGCCCTGACACCAATCCGCTGGATGCGTTGGAGGTCAAAGAAAAGGGTGTGATTTCCGTATATGCGCGTGGGCATGATTATCATGATATCATTAAGAAGAAATTGAAAAAGCTGGCGCGGCGGCTTGTTGAGGAAACCGGCGGGGCAGTGAAAGTATTTGTCGATACAGCGCCAATTATGGAGAAACCACTCGCGGAAGCCGCCGGACTAGGGTGGCAAGGCAAGCATACAAATCTTGTCTCTCGTACTTTTGGTTCGTGGCTTTTTCTTGGGAGTATTTTCACCACTTCTGATTTGCCAAAAGACACGCCTGAAATTGATCACTGTGGGAGCTGTTCGGCGTGTCTCGACATTTGCCCCACTGACGCGTTTCCCGAACCCTATAAACTTGATGCGCGGCGGTGTATTTCTTATCTGACGATTGAGGCTAAATCTCAAATCCCGCTCGAGTTTCGTTCTAAAATGGGCAACCATATTTATGGCTGTGATGATTGTCTAACTGTTTGCCCGTGGAATAAATATGCCTCTATCAGCCGGGAAGCCAAATTGCACGCGCGTACAGAGCTTACGGCGCCTGATTTGTTAACGCTTGTGAAATTGGATGACACCAATTTTCGAGCTTTGTTTCGTGCCTCGCCCATTAAACGAACAGGGCGGGACAGATTTGTGCGCAATGTCTTAATTGCTATTGGTAATGCGGCGGGGGCGGCAAACAACGCGCAGAGATTAAAATATCTCACAGCCATAGAAAGCCGCTTGGCGGATACGGCACCGCTTGTGCGTGGCATGGCGGTCTGGGCGCTTGGCCAATATCTTTCCGCTGATGACATGAAATCCCGAGCGACCAATGTTTTGTCTGACTCCTCATCAGGTGTTGTTTCCGCTCAGGAGATGGATGAAACTGTGCGGGCTGAATGGGAGTTCTGGTTATGAATCTCTTTTGTTTCGGGTTGGGCTATTGTGCGGATTATTTGTCTGCCAAATTGATAAAGCAAGGATGGCAGGTTTCTGCAACCTGCCGGACATCAGAAAAAGCAGCTGTGCTGGAAGCATCGGGTATTCGCCCTGTCTTGCTGTCAGGAAAAAAAGTAACGGTTACTGATTTAGGTAAAGCTGATCATATCTTGATTTCGGTGCCGCCTGAACAAGATGGCAGTGACCCGGTTTTAAATTTTGCTGGGGCGGCATTGGCGGCTCTTCAAGACCAAATAAAATGGGTGGGCTATCTTTCTACAACCGGTGTCTATGGTGATCATCAAGGTGCATGGATTGATGAGGAAACACCTGCTGGCTTGTTGAGTGAACGTGGGCAGCGACGGGTTGCGGCGGAAGCGCAATGGGCGGCGACTGGTTTGCCGATGCATTATTTCAGGCTGGCGGGGATTTATGGCCCAGGGCGTAACAGTCTACGTGCGTTACAAAACGGAACGGCACGCCGCGTTGTGAAACAGGGGCAGGTTTTTTCTAGAATTCATTTGGCAGATATTACGCGTATCCTTGAAGCCTCAATGGCAAACCCCAATGCCGGACGTGCCTATAGTGTTTGCGATGATACACCAGCGCCGCCACAGGATGTTGTTACCTATGCTGCCGAACTCATGGGTGTTTCCCCCCCGGCATTGCAGGATTTTGCGACGGCTGAACTGAGCCCAATGGCACGGAGCTTTTATGGAGAAAATAAGCGTATCCGTAATAACAGAATTAAAGAGGAACTCGGTGTATCTTTAGAATACCCCGATTATCGCGCTGGCCTGTCAGCGCTCTGGGAAAGTGGGACATATTAGGTTTTATAGCTGTATCTGGTCGCATAGCCGCGACAGTGTTGACGTTAGCAGGGTAATGTTTTCCGGCTCTGAAAGGCTGTGGTCACCCTGTTCGACAAAAGTAATCTCTACATCCTTACTTTCCAAAGCGCCGGCGAGTTCGAGAGATAAAGACCAAGGCACTGAGTCATCCAAGCGTCCGTGCAATATTCTCACCGGACCTTCAAATTCGATACCTTTTTCAAGCATGAGATATTTTGCACCATCCTCAATCAGGTTGCTGGTGATGGGATAGCCTTCATCATCATAATCTGACGGCATGTAACAGACGCCTTTGCTATCAAGCTCTTTCAACATGGTCTGATCGAAACGCAATCTCATTAATTTATCTGTCATATCCACAGCCGGTGCGATAAGAACAAGCGCGGCGATATTGAGTGGTTTTTGGCAAGCTGCCATGAGAGACAGCCAACCCCCAAAACTGGAGCCAACGATAATCTGTGGGCCGTTGGTAAGTTCCGAAATGATAGAGAATACATCTTCCCGCCAAAGCGAGACCGTGCCGTCAATAAAATCACCTTCTGACCGACCATGACCAAAATAATCAAAGCGTAAAAAGTCTCGTTTTTCAGATGCACACCATGCGGCAAGAGCTTCCGCTTTTGATCCATCCATATCGGATTTAAAGCCGGTAAGAAAAACGACGCCCGGCCCCGGATTACTCCCTTTTTGTTGCCTGTAAGCTGTTCTAAAATTTTTGATGTTTTCGTGATGGTCGGCAATTGCCCGGTCAAGGAATTTGACACTCGTATCATTTACGAGATCATCATCTTTGTGATTTGGCATATCTTCTGGCATTTAAAGCGTGTCCACTGGTCGATGATACATGTTATAGAAAGTTATGACTTCTATTACTGGCACAGCACCAAATATCCTGCAAATTATTCCGCGTCTTGACGGTGGCGGGGCTGAAGCAACGACGCTGGAAATTACTAAAGCTCTTACGGCGGCGGGAGGCAGGTCGGTCGTTGTCAGTGAAGGCGGAAAGTTATCAGATTCAATTATTGCGGCGGGGGGCGAGATAATTAACGCGCCTGTTGCATCCAAAAACCCCTTTATTATTTATCAAAATATCAATCGGTTGGCTCGGATTGCTGAGGAACAGAATATCGATATTCTCCATGCTCGTTCTCGTGCTCCGGCTTGGTCCAGTTTATGGGCGGCGCAAAAAATTGGTAAGCCTTATCTGGCGACTTATCACAGCAAAGTGCATGATAACCCGAAGTTAAAAATTCTATACAACTCAGTCATGACCAGAGGTGTGCGGGTGATTGCTAATTCTGAATTTACTGCTGCGCGCATCAGAGCAGTTCACAAGATTGCATCTGAAAAAATTGCGATTATCCCGCGCGGCTGTGATCCAGCCCGATTTGACCCGGCGCATATTTCTGATGCTGACATCAAAAAGCAACGTGCGGCATGGGGTGTGCAGGATGGCGAATTTGTCATTCTGTGCCCTGCACGATTGACACGCTGGAAAGGACAAATGGTTTTATTGGATGCCGTGGCGCGTTTGCCCGGCAATTTTCGTTTGATACTGACAGGGGATACATCCGATAAAACCGGTGCAGAAAGTCGCTTTGCGAAAGAGTTGAAAGCACGCGCTTTGGAGGCCGGGTTGAGTGAAAAGCTGGTTTTTGCCGGGCATGTTGCAAATATGCCACTAGCTTATGCCGTTGCCGATTTGGCTGTTCTCCCGTCTCTTGACCCTGAACCTTTTGGGCGTACGGCGGTAGAAGCTCAAGCGGCAACTTTGCCAGTGATTGTATCGGATGCAGGTGGGTTTCGTGAAACCGTAAGAGAGGATGATGCGCTATATGACAGCGATACCAATCGGACTGGCTGGCGTGTGCCGTCAGGTGATGTGGATGCCCTCGCTGACAAATTGCAAACTGTAACAAGTTTAAGTCATGATGCGTTATCCGCTATCGGTCAGGCGGCACGCCTGTGGGTTATGGAAAATTTTACGACCGAAAAAATGTGCGTGCAAACTTTGCAAATATATCAGTTAGTTATTCGCGATTATCATGGCGCATAATCAATCTGCTAAGCGTCGGATACTTAAAGAGCCTGGGGGCGTATTGGTCATACTTCTTGACCTTCCTGATACTGAGATAGAGTCGACCATCACACGCTTTTTGGATGATGCGAACATAAATTCTGTTACCGTATTGGCTTTACCCCGGCAAAAAAATCATGTGGCACTTGCCGATGAGGTCTGGTGGTTGGAACGGCTGGGACCGTTTGGCTTAATTGCAATGTTACGCCGCATTTCATGGCGGCGGTTTGAAGCCGTTTACCAACCTCATCAAGCGGCAAACAGAAGTGGGTATTCATGGCTGAGGTTTTTCATTTTGCCCCGACCTATGTGGCACAATACATCTTATCCTGCTTGACTTCCTTGTCAGGTCGCCTAAACATTCAAACATATTTGCTGAAACATCAGAGGAGATTGAAAGATAGTTCGCAGACCTTTACAGGCACCTCCGTCCCGAGAGGGACCTCGTGTTAACAATATGATTCCCCACCCCGAAGTTATGGTGATTGATGCTGCTGGTGAAAAAAGAGGTGTTCTTTCATTGGAAGATGCGCTTTCGGTAGCTGAAGAGTCTGGACTTGATCTCGTGGAAGTTTCCCCGAATACATCCCCACCTGTATGCAAGATAATTGATTACGGCAAGCTGAAATATCAGAACCAGAAAAAAGCCAGCGAAGCCAGAAAAAAGCAAAAGACAGTTGATATCAAAGAAATCAAAATGCGTCCGAATATCGACACGCATGATTATGATGTCAAAATGAGAAGTGTGAATAAGTTTTTAACTGCTGGCGACAAGGTCAAAGTCACAATGCGCTTTCGCGGACGTGAAATGATGCACCATGAACTTGGCATGGAAGTGCTTAATCGCGTACGCGATCATTTTGAGGAAGAGGCTAAAGTTGAAGCCGCCCCTAAAATGGAAGGCCGTCAGATGGTTATGGTTCTTGCGCCGCGCTAATTTTCCTCACTGGCCCACTGTCCTATTTTTAAAGCGATATCCGGACGATCGGTTATTATGCTGTCTACTCCAAGGTCGTGCAGCCGTTTCATTTCGTTAGCTGTGTTGACAGTCCAGGCATATATCGCCAGACCTTGATTATGAGCGAAAGCGGCGGTTTCGGCGGTGATGTCGCCATACCACGCATTCCAAGCGTTCAGATGTGATTTTGTACCTGCTTTTGTTGCCAACTCATTCATCTTTTCAATGTGACGCTTAATCAAAGTCGTTGCTTTTCCGGCATCCTCCTGGCGAGAAACAGGCAGGGTGGTGAAACCAAGCGGCGTGTCGGGCAGCAAGCTTGCCAAATGTGTCAGACACCGCCAATCAAAACATAAAGTAACGATATTTTCCGGGTTTATGTCTACAATCTGGTGGGCAAATATGCCAGTACGGTTGCGGCAGGCCGCATTGGAGGTTGCCGCCCCTTCTGTTTTGATTTCAGCCATTAAGAAGGGCGTTTTCTCATAAGTGGCATTCATTTCCAGTACTTCGGAAAATTTAGGGACGTGAAGACCCTGAAAATCTCCGCGTTCTGGGTGTTTTTGACGAATTTCGGAATGGTCGCGGCAAACCCCTACCTCAAAATTTGCCAATTCTTTGCATGTCAGGTCTTCGAGCTTCATGGGTGGAAAAGCTTCAGGTAACCACTCACCGTTCCGACGAGTCGAGTCAGCGCGGAGAGTGGCATCATGATGAACAACCAACACATCATCTTTTGTAAGTTGTAAATCCAGCTCCATGCCGTCGCATCCAAGCCTTAAAGCCTGATCGAATGCCATAAGCGTGTTTTCAGGCCATAAGCTTGCACCGCCACGATGAGCAATAATGCGCGTTTTCATCAATCATCTTCCTTTTACTGAAGTTTAAGGGGTCATCAGGGGCTTGCAATCTCTTGCCAGACGGGTATAAAACGTCATTCAGGACGGTCCGGCTGAAGGGCTGCCGTGTCTGTCCGAAATGCAAACCCGGTAAGGCTATATCTTTATAACGTCGTTATATCATGTGGTCGCCGTATATTAGGAGAGCAAAATGCCCAAAATGAAAACCAAGAGTGGTGCCAAAAAGCGTTTTAAGCTCACCGCCTCCGGTAAAGTTAAAGCCGGTCAGGCAGGCAAGCGCCATGGCATGATTAAACGTTCCAATAAGCAAATCCGTAATTTGCGCGGCACGGATACATTGTCCTCACCGGACGCCCGTACCGTTAAAAAATATATGCCATATGGCTGATAGGAGAGTTTGATATGTCACGAGTAAAACGCGGAGTTACCTCCCACGCACGTCATAAAAAAATCCTTGATAAAGCCAAAGGTTATTATGGACGTCGTAAAAATACCATTAAAGTTGCCAAGCAGGCTGTTACCAAGGCGGGGCAATATGCCTATCGTGATAGACGTGTCCGCAAGCGCAATTTTCGTAGCCTCTGGATTCAGCGGATAAATGCTGCTGCGCGTCAACACGGCCTGACTTATGGGCGTATGATTGACGGTCTGACCAAATCCGGCGTCGAAATTGATCGTAAGGTTCTTGCGGATCTGGCTGTTCATGAGCCGGTTGCTTTTGAAGCTCTGGTTGAGAAAGCCCGCGGAGCGTTGCAATAAGCAACGACAAAGAAGCTATGGCTGATCCAGCAACAGATCCGGCCAGCCTCGAAAAAGAGTTTTTGGCTGCTATAGAAAACGCTTCCACGCTTTCGGAGCTTGAGGAAGTGCGTCTTGCTGCGCTTGGAAAAAAAGGTCGCGTTTCCGAACTTTTAAAAAGTCTTGGTGGCATGACGGCTGAAGAGCGCCAAGAACAAGGGCCGATTATAAATGGCTTAAAGCAGACATTGTCACAAGCTTTGGATCATCGTAAATCTTCTTTGGAGATAGAAGCGCTTAATATCCGACTGGCGGCTGAAACAGAGGATGTCACGCTTCCAGTGCAACCTAGGGCCTTGTCGGATGGGCGTCTTCATCCTATCAGCCAGGTCACGGAAGAAATCGTCACGATTTTTGCGGATATGGGTTTTTCGGTTGCCGAAGGGCCGGATGTGGAAACGGATTTCCATAATTTCACAGCGCTTAATATTCCCGAGTCGCACCCTGCGCGCCAGATGCACGACACATTCTATTTTGAAGAAAATGAAGATGGTGAGAGGCTGCTGCTACGGACGCATACCTCGCCTGTTCAAATTCGCACAATGGAAGCTGGTGAGCCACCATTCAGATTTATTGCACCCGGACGAACATATCGCTGTGACAGTGATCAAACGCACACGCCTATGTTTCATCAGGTTGAGGGGCTGGTTATCGACAAAGATACACATCTCGGTCATCTGAAATGGGTTTTAGAGACTTTCCTGTCTGCTTTCTTCGAGGTGGATGGCGTTGGGTTGAGACTGCGCCCAAGTTATTTCCCCTTTACTGAACCGAGCATGGAAGTTGACGTGCAATGTGCAAGGGCGGGCAATGAAATTCGTATTGGTGAAGGCACGGACTGGATGGAAATTCTAGGTTGCGGCATGGTACATCCGAATGTTTTAACGAATGTCGGCATTGACCCCGAGGTTTATCAGGGCTTTGCCTTTGGTATGGGTATAGACCGTCTTGCCATGCTGAAATATGGTATGCCGGATCTCAGAGCCTTTTTCGATGCTGATTTACGATGGCTTCGTCATTATGGTTTCTCCGCTTTGAATGTGCCGACTTTGCAACGCGGCCTCTCAGTTGATGAGGGGATCTAGATGAAGTTCACGCTCGACTGGTTACATGACCACCTTGAAACCGACGCCAATCTGGACATGATTTGCGATACTTTGAACCGCATCGGTTTGGAGGTTGAAGAAGTCATCAATCCTTCCGCAAAACTTGTAGGTTTTGAAGTGGCAGAAATTGTGTCAACTGAACAACATCCGGATGCTGACCGGTTGAAAATCTGTACGGTTAAGAGTGGTCAGGGAGAACAAAAGCTGGTCTGTGGTGCGCCTAATGCCCATGCTGGCCTTAAAGGTATTCTTGCTAATGAAGGCGCGGTTATTCCTGCCAGTGGCATGGTTTTGGGAAAGGCTAAAATCCGTGGTGTTGAAAGTCGCGGTATGATGTGTTCACTGGCTGAGTTGGAACTGTCTGACGATCACGACGGCATTATTGAATTGCCAGAAACTGCTGTCGTTGGTACGCCGGCGGCGGAAGCGTTGGGGGATAACGGATTTCCAATTGATCCGGTGATTGAAATCGCTATTACGCCTAATCGCCCTGATTGCCTCGGCGTGCGTGGTATAGCCCGTGACCTTGCGGCGGCGGGTCTGGGTTCGCTCAAGGCCGATACGGTTCAGCCAGCCCAATCGGATTTTGAAAGCGAAATTAATATTAGCGTCACGACGCCGGATTGTCCTGTCTTTGCCGGACGCGTTATACGCGGTCTGAAAAATGGTGTGTCCCCAGATTGGTTATCAGCCAGATTGCAGGCGATTGGGCAACGTCCGATTAATACGCTTGTTGATATTACCAACTACATATCTTTTGATCGTGGGCGCCCCTTACATGTTTACGATGTGACCTATCTTTCCGGTACGGTTATGGCGCGGGCAGGCCAGATAGGTGAAAAATTCACCGCGCTTGATGATGAAAGCTATGAGATTAATGAGAATGATTGCGTCATTGCCGATGATAAATCCGTTTTGGGTTTCGGTGGTGTTATGGGGGGGCTTGAGTCCGGGGCGCGTGAGGCTACAACTGAAGTTTTGGTTGAGAGTGCCTGGTTTGAGCCTGTCGCCGTTGCAAATACAGGCCGCCGCCACGGTATAGACAGCGATGCACGTTACCGTTTTGAGCGCGGGGTTGATCCTCAAACAGTTTTGTCTGGTCTGGATCAGGCGGTTCAGATGATCACGCAACTTTGCGGCGGTGAGGTGTCATCTTTAATAAAAGCTGGTGATGTGCCGGACAAGCAACAAGAAATAGCGTTTGACCCTGGGCGCGTGAAATCACTAACTGGAATTGATTTAACTGACGACAATATTGAGGATATTCTTCTTCGACTTGGTTTTGACGTCACCCGTCATGATAAAAAATGGAAAGTGAAAGCGCCAAGCTGGCGTCCGGATGTGCATGGTTCCGCCGATCTTGTTGAGGAAGTCACCCGCATTTATGGTCTTGATAATGTGCCGAGCGTGCCATTATCAAGTGACGCAAATATCACTCAGGCCATACAAACTCCACAACAAACGCGCACCGCATTAGCGCGTCGGGTTATGGCTGGTTCTGGTCTGACGGAAGCCGTTACATGGTCATTCATTGCCGAAACGGACGCTTTAAAATTTGGTGGACATCTAGATTTGAAACTCGCCAATCCGATTTCTTCAGAACTGTCCAATATGCGCCCATCGCTTTTACCTGGCTTGTTGCACGCCGCCGGACGTAATGTCGCGCGCGGGCTGTCGGATTTTGGTTTGTTTGAAGTTGGGCAGGTTTTCTCGGGTGCTACGCCAGGCGCGCAAGAAACGGTTGTTGCCGCACTCAGATATGGTCATGTGAAACCGCGGGACTGGTCCGGTAAGGCCGAACCTCTTAATCTTTTTAATATTAAGGCTGATGTACTAACCTTGTTGTCTGCTTATGGTGTTCAGGCTGAGTCCCTGCAGGTTTTGCGCGATACGCCCGACTGGTATCATCCGGGTCAGTCAGGCATTGTGTGCCGTGACCCGCGAACGCCCTTAGCACGCTTCGGGGCATTGCATCCGGCGTTGCTGAAAGACTTTGATCTCAATAGGCCAGTTATGGTTTGTGAAATTTTTCCAATGGCAATTCCAATGCCCAAGAAGAAACCTTCGCGCAGCAAACCCGTTTTGTCTTTGTCACCTTACCAAGCTGTGCGTCGTGATTTTGCATTTGAAGTTGCCGCTGATTTACCTGCCGATAAGCTCATTAAAGCAGCAAGAGGTGCAGATAAAAAATTGATTTCAAATATCGTTCTATTTGATGCTTTTATGGGTGCCTCCGAAGGTGGAAGTGCGCTGGGAGAGGGCATGAAATCGCTTGCGATTGAAGTTACGCTTAGTCCGATGGAAGCGACCTTGACCGATGCTGAAATTGAGGCGGTTGCAGATAAAATTATTCAAGCTGTAGAAAAGGTAACAGGTGGGAAACTCCGCCGATAATCCAGAAACAACACCCCTTTGAATTTGATGATTTGACGCATTGGCGGTGCGCTGACGCAGTGCTATATCACACCAATGATACAGATTGTGACCCGAAAATGACCAAACAAGAAAATATCCGTAACTTTTCCATTATTGCCCACATTGATCATGGAAAATCAACCCTTGCTGACCGCCTCATACAGGTGACGGGGGGGTTGTCTGATCGTGAGATGCAGGAGCAGGTGTTGGACAATATGGAATTGGAACGCGAGCGCGGGATTACGATTAAAGCGCAAACTGTTAGGCTTGATTATACTGCCGCAGATGGTGAGTTGTATCACCTCAATCTAATTGATACGCCCGGTCACGTCGATTTTGCTTACGAGGTAAATCGCTCATTGGCGGCGTGCGAAGGCTCTTTGCTCGTAGTGGATGCCAGCCAGGGTGTCGAAGCGCAGACTCTTGCAAATGTCTATCAGGCAATTGAGGTTGATCATGAAATTGTTCCTGTGCTCAACAAGATAGACCTCCCTGCTGCTGAGCCGGCGCGTGTTAAGCAGCAGGTTGAGGATGTTATCGGGCTTGATACTGAGAACGCTTTAGAAATTTCTGCCAAGACGGGTATTGGCATTGAGACGGTCCTTGAAGCAATAGTTACACAATTACCGCCGCCTCAGGGAACATCCGACGCCGCGCTTAAAGCCATGCTGGTGGATAGCTGGTATGATCCTTATCTTGGGGTTGTGGTGCTGGTGCGGGTTATTGATGGCGTTATGAAAAAAGGCCAGAAAATCCGCATGATGTCGAATGGTGCTTCTTATTTATTAGACCGCGTGGGGGTGTTTCGTCCGAAACAGGAAAGTGTCGCCCAACTCGGTCCGGGCGAAATTGGTTTTTTCACCGCTGCCATTAAAGAAGTTGCAGATACCCGCGTCGGGGATACAGTTACGGATGATCGCCAGCCATGTGAGGTGCCACTAG
Organism: Candidatus Micropelagos thuwalensis; assembly: GCF_000469155.1. Classification (NCBI taxonomy): domain Bacteria; kingdom Pseudomonadati; phylum Pseudomonadota; class Alphaproteobacteria; genus Candidatus Micropelagius; species Candidatus Micropelagius thuwalensis. Next base: position 755,306 of record NZ_AWXE01000004.1, read on the forward strand.
AGGGCTTTAAGCCATCCCAGCCGGTGGTATTTTGTGGCTTATTTCCCGTCGATAGCAGTGAGTTTGAAGATTTGCGCGATGCGATGGGGAAGTTACGCCTTAATGATGCGAGCTTTGAATTTGAAATGGAGACCAGTGCCGCTTTGGGGTTTGGTTTCCGGTGCGGGTTTCTTGGTCTGCTGCATTTGGAGATAATCCGCGAACGTATTGAACGCGAATTTGACATTGACCTGATTACAACTGCGCCATCTGTGGTTTATCACTTGCACATGAATGATGGTGAGATGATTGAGATGCATAATCCTGCCGATATGCCGGATGTTGTGAAAATCGAACATATTGAGGAGCCTTGGATTAAGGCGTCAGTTCTTGTGCCGGATGAATATATGGGCGCGGTTTTAAAGCTATGTGAAGACCGGCGCGGACGGCAGTTAAATATGAGTTATGCCGGTAGCCGCGCTATGCTGGAATATGCTTTGCCTCTAAATGAGGTTGTTTTCGATTTTTACGACAGACTTAAATCTGCCACCAAAGGTTATGCCAGTTTTGACTATAGTGTGACAGGTTATGAGCAGGGCGATTTGGTGAAGATGTCCATTCTCGTCAATGCAGAGCCTGTTGATGCGCTGTCAACGATTGTTCATCGTGAGCGGGCAGAGAGTCGTGGGCGTGCCATGTGCGAACGTTTGAAAGACCTCATCCCCCGGCATTTGTTTAAAATTCCGGTGCAGGCAGCGATTGGCGGCAAGATTATTGCGCGTGAGACGATTGCGGCTTTGCGTAAAGATGTGACGGCTAAATGTTATGGCGGTGACGCGACACGTAAACGTAAGCTTCTGGATAAGCAGAAAGAGGGTAAGAAGAAAATGCGTCAATTCGGTAAGGTGGACATCCCTCAGGACGCGTTTATCTCTGCATTAAAAATGGATGATTAGGGTTGTTTTTCCAAAAGCCCTAGCTATAAATGCACCTTCTGGGGACAGGTGGCCGAGTGGCTGAAGGCGCACGCTTGGAAAGCGTGTAGGCGTTAACGCGTCTCGAGGGTTCGAATCCCTCTCTGTCCGCCATACTCCCTAATCAAATTTTTTTATTCACAATAAATTTTTTTTAAAAAAATAGGGAATATTTTTTGCAAGTGTTATCATCATTTAAATCAATTGATTTTTATTTAAATATGAGGTGATGCATGATGTCTTTAAAAAGTTTCCCCCTTTGTCTTGCCTTTTCTGCGGCATTACTGGCTGGTTGTGCATCGGGTAGTTCTAATGCTTCGGCTAAGAAAGATTTCCTTGATCAAAATGATATAGCAAAGAATTTCGAAGCCGGTTTCGTTGAGGGATTGGAAGGAACTATTATCCAACGACGTTTAGACGCTCTAGAAAAAATGGCCCAGCTTTGTGGTCGTAATAACTACCGTATAACAAATATGGATGAAACTAATGAAGGCAACATGAATGTTGGCGGCCCGGAACCAGTTGGTGACGGTATGGTTCTAGTGAGTGAGAGTATAATTAAATTCCGCTGGGAATTTGTGTGCAATAATTAGATTAATCACTAGAAACTAAATTGGGATATACTAACTATTAAGAGTTATGTTTGATTATTTCCTTCATTATGAACCTCAATTCCGACTAATAATATTTGTTAGTACTTTTATAATAATTTTTTCATGGGAATTACTAGCAAAGAAAAGATCCTCTGAATTTAGTGTAGATAGAACACTAACGAATTTCTTGCTAATGCTAATTAACTCGCTGGCACTTCGTCTTGTAATGCCAATTCTTGCTATTGAACTTGCTTTTCAACTAGAGACAAAGGGCTTTGGAATTTTGCAACAGATAGCTTTACCTGAGTTTGCCATCTTTTTAATCAGTCTAATTTTACTAGATTTAGCTATTTATATTCAGCACGTGATTTTTCATAAAGTACCTTTTCTTTGGCGCTTTCACCGAGTACACCACGCAGATACTGGCTTTGATGTCACAACAGGAGTTAGATTTCATCCTGGTGAAATAATTTTTTCTATGTTCTATAAATTGATCTTAGTGCTGTTATTAGGCCCTTCTGCTGCCGCAGTTCTTATGTTTGAGATTTTATTGAGTTCCTCTTCGCTTTTTACACATGCTAATGCTCGCATGCCAAGAAATATCGATATTTTATTGCGATGGTTTATTGTGACACCGGATATGCATAGAATACATCACTCCGATCAAACCGATGAGGCTTTAACAAATTTTGGTTTTAATTTAAGCCTATGGGATAGATTATTTGGAACTTATCGCCCTGATCCTAATTATGACCATATAGATATGAAAATAGGTACGCGAAATATTCCTGCTAAAAAAGCTTCGTCTATTTGGTATATGCTTATTTCACCAGTCTATAAAAATTAATATGCAATGATAATGGTTTTACACTCTCACCATATCATTCTAGGTTCATTTAAGAGCAATTTATTTTAAGTCCTATCCTCAAAGGGTGTTTGATGTTTTTAAACCATAAAATTCCACCACCAATCGTCACGCTAATATTTATTGGACTTATTTATTGGTCCACTAATTATGCAGCTGCAGATACTTTTCCATTTCAAGATTTTATTTCTTTAGCAATTTTATTAATTGGACTGGGGTTTATGTTCTTTGGAGTAAGAGAGTTCAAAAAACTTCAAACAACTGTTAACCCTTTAAATCCAGAGGCGGCAACATCCCTCGCTACCGCTGGTGTTTTCAGTGTCACTCGTAATCCGATGTATCTTGGAATGTGCTTTATATTATTGGCGACCAGCATTTTTAGTGGTGCCTGGTTGGGTCTGCCACTTATTTTTATTTTTATGGCCTATATAACCTTGTTTCAAATTCTTCCTGAAGAAAGAGCTATGAAGGATTTATTTGGAGAAAAATTTGAAGTTTACAAAGCAAGTGTTCGCATGTGGATATGAACCTTTTTTTGAGATTAGAAAAATTTTCAAAAGTATTTTAACGTTTAAGTTATCGTTATTCGGTCAATCCATATGATGTTGTCAAATGACTCAAGCTAATTAAACCAATCAGATTTTCTTATAGACCTGACTGCCACCAATCTTGAATTCTGTCGATTTTTCCTGCATGCCCGCGGAGAGCGCGTCTTCGGGAGACATATTGAGTTTCGCCGCATAATCGCGCACATCTTGCGTGATCTTCATAGAACAGAAATGCGGACCACACATGGAACAGAAATGTGCCACTTTCATGGATTGTTTCGGCAAAGTTTCATCATGGAAAGATCTTGCCGTATCCGGGTCAAGCGACAGGTTAAATTGATCATCCCAGCGGAATTCGAAACGGGCTTTTGACAAAGCATTATCCCTGATTTGCGCCCCGGGATGACCCTTGGCCAAATCAGCTGCATGTGCCGCTAGCTTATAGGTAATAATGCCATCTTTCACATCCTGTTTATTGGGCAGGCCCAGATGTTCTTTTGGTGTGACATAGCACAGCATGGCTGTGCCATACCAACCGATTTGAGCCGCACCAATGGCAGAGGTGATGTGGTCATAACCGGGCGCGATATCCGTTGTTAATGGGCCGAGTGTGTAAAATGGCGCTTCATCACACCAGTCCAGTTGCTTATCCATATTTTCTTTGATGAGTTGCATAGGCACATGCCCCGGTCCTTCAATCATCACCTGAACATCATGTTGCCATGCAATCTGGGTTAACTCGCCCAGTGTTTCCAATTCACCTAGTTGCGCGGCATCATTTGCGTCCCAAATAGAGCCGGGGCGCAAACCGTCACCAAGGGAGAAAGACACATCATAAGCTTTCATAATTTCGCAGATTTCTTCAAAATGTGTATAGAGAAAACTCTCTTCATGATGTGCAAGACACCATTTTGCCATTATGGAACCGCCACGGGAAACAATGCCTGTCATACGCTCTGCTGTTAGCGGGACATACCGTAATAATACACCGGCATGGATGGTGAAATAATCCACGCCTTGTTCGGCTTGTTCAATAAGCGTATCACGGAAAATATCCCAGTTCAGTTCCTCAGCGCGCCCGTCCACTTTTTCAAGCGCCTGATAAATTGGTACTGTGCCAACAGGTACGGGTGCGTTGCGCAAAATCCATTCACGGGTTTCGTGAATGTGCTTTCCGGTTGATAGATCCATAATTGTGTCAGCACCCCAGCGAATACCCCATGTCATTTTATCAACTTCTTCACCAATGGAACTGGTGACAGCGGAGTTACCAATATTACCGTTAATCTTTACCAGAAAATTCCTACCGATAATCATTGGTTCACTCTCTGGGTGGTTAATATTTGCCGGAATAATTGCGCGGCCTCTGGCGACTTCATCACGGACAAATTCCGGTGTGATTTCGTCTTGCAGAGCTGCATCAAAGCTTTCGCCGGGATGTTGATGCGCCATCATTTTGGCCATGCGCGCCCCGCGCTCGCCAGTCGCCGCCAAACTCTCAAGATAAGCGGCGCGGTTCTGGTTTTCGCGGATGGCAATATACTCCATCTCAGGCGTTATGATGCCTTTTCGGGCATAGTGCATTTGCGTGACATTTTGCCCTTGTTTCGCCTTGCGCGGTTGGCGCGTTAGATCAAAACGAAGAGCAGCAAGTTTTTCATCTGCTAGTCGTTCCTGACCATATTTTGAGGTCGGCCCGCTTAAATAGTCGGTATCCTCACGATCTTCTATCCATTTTTGGCGGAGTGGAGCGAGCCCTTTACGTATATCGATTTTAGCATTTGGGTCTGTATATGGACCGGATGTGTCATAAACAAATATTGGGGGGTTTTCTTCACCGCCCATATCTGTAGGCGTCTCCGATTGTGAAATTTTACGCATAGGAACCTGAATATCGGCGCGCGAGCCGGTGATATATATCTTCTCGCTATTGGGTAAATGCGCAATAGCGGCTTTATCAACAAGTGCTTTTTCAGCGGCAAAATCAGAGTTTTTGGATGAGCGAGCTTCCGACATTTTAAATTCCTTACGATGAGCCTAAATAGGCAGATTGCCGGGTCGCTTAAGAAAGACACTCCCTGCAGCGGCATTACCCGTAAACAGGTTCAAAGGGTATCATCTCACCGGCCAGAATTTAAATCTGCACGGACCCCCGGTAAACTTATGTTAGATTAATATGTCGCTATGGACAAGCAAACTGTCTATTGACGTAGCCCGTTATTGTCGGTCAATCTTGCAACACTTAATAAAGGCGGATTTGATTTGGAAAATCTTTTTATAGTTGATAAAGGCCGTCCGGCATGTCCGATATATCTCTTAACTAAGCAAAGCCTTAAGGGCTGGCTAGAGGAACATGCCGGCAAACAAGCTGCATGGGTCGAAACCAATCATTTCAAAGCTGCTCACAGTGAAATTCTGCTTCTGCCGGATAAATCTGGTGGCGTTGAGGCGGTTTTGCTGGGGCAGGGCGTAGAAGTGGATATTTTTACCCTCGGCGCTTTATCAAAAGCTTTGCCATCTGGCGTTTACAGACTTGCCCATGAACTTGATAACGGTGATATGGAACTTGCAGCACATGCGTGGTTGATTGGTACTTATCACTTTGACACGTATCTGCCCCAAAAACCAGATTTTGAAGCGCCACAACTTGTTCTACCTAAAGATAGCCGATTGGATAGAATTCAGGCTTTAGGCGCGGCAGTCTTTATGGTCAGGGATCTTATCAACACCCCTGCGGCAGATATGGGGCCGATTGAACTTGAAATGGCTGCACGTAATTTGGCTGAAAAATTCAATGCTGAAATCGAAGTCATTGCCGGGGATGCACTTGTTGAAGCTAACTATCCGCTGATACATGCGGTAGGACGGGCGGCATATGAAGCGCCAAGGCTCATTGATATACGCTGGGGTAATCCCGAAGGTAAAAAACTTGTGCTTGTTGGCAAGGGCGTTTGTTTTGATAGCGGGGGACTAAACTTAAAACCCGGCTCCTATATGGATCTCATGAAAAAAGACATGGGCGGTGCTGCAAATATTCTCGGTCTTGCTAGGGCTGTGATGCAATGTGGTCTCGATGTTAATTTGCGCGTCTTGATTGGGGCCGTTGAAAATGCCATTGGCCCTGAAGCTTTCCGCCCGGGTGATATTCTGCCAAGCAGGCAGGGCATGACAGTTGAAATTGGTAACACGGATGCAGAAGGGCGGCTTGTTCTGGCAGATATGCTGACAGAGGCCGAGAGTGAGCAACCTGATTTAATTATCGATATGGCAACATTGACCGGCGCCGCGCGAACTGCTTTAGGACCTGAAGTTGCCCCGTTTTTTGTACGTCAGGATGCGCTTGCGAATGATCTGGAAGCGGCGGTGCATGCCGAAAGTGATCCGATGTGGCGTCTTCCGCTCTGGGCCGGATATGATGATTGGCTGTCTAGTCGTGTTGCGGATGTTAGAAATATCAGCAATGGACCCCATGCGGGAGCCATAACGGCAGCGCTTTTCTTGTCCAGATTTGTTGATGCACAGACCGATTGGATTCATTGCGATATTTATGCGTGGAATCCTAAATCAAGCCCCGGGCGGCCTGTTGGTGGAGAAGCCCAAGGAATGCGTGCGCTTTTCCGAATGTTGGAGCAAAGGTATGGGCGGTGACAGCAAACCTGATCCACGCTTAAGCCCATGGCGAGATGATCTCGCTGCATCGCATTTGAGGGGCGAAGTGAAGGCTTCGAAATATGTTGATGGCGAGCCTTATTGTGTTTCTGCGCCAGTAACAGCTCTGCGGCGGAGTCCGGCAGATGCTGCCATGATGGATACCCAACTTCTTTTTGGCGAAGGTTTTCGTGTTTATGAAAAACGTGGGAATTGGGCTTGGGGGCAATCTTTGATAGATGATTATGTCGGTTATGTTCTGTCAGGCGATCTACAACCTTATTATGAGACCAACCATATTGTGCGTGTGCCACGCAGTTTTGTTTACCGTGAGCCGGATATTAAATCCCGTCCCGTAATGGCCATTTCTATGGGTGCGCGCTTAAATGTAACCAAACATGAAGGACGGTTTTCTCATATTGAAGATGGTGGGCAGGATGAAGCGACGGGCTGGATTATCAGTGCGCATATTTCTGCCGAAGGTGATTATGCGGATGATTATGTTGCGGTTGCCGAGATGTTTCTTCACGCCCCTTACTTATGGGGCGGACGCGAAAGCCTTGGCTTGGACTGCTCGGCGCTGGTGCAGCTTTCTTTAATGCAAGCTGGATATGCTTGCCAGAGAGACACTTACATGCAGGAAGCCACGCTTGGTCAAGAAATTAAAAAAGATTTCCAGCGCGGCGATTTGGTGTTCTGGAAAGGTCATGTTGGGATATTGCAAAGCCCGCATCAGCTTCTTCATGCCAATGCCAGTTTTATGCAAACTGTATCTGAAGATTTTGAGAGTGCCTGTCAGCGCATTGAGAAAACCGACGGACCGATAACATCTATCCGTCGTCTTTCGGGTTCATCAGCTATTGGTGTTTAGAGGTCAAATGCCGCGCTGATAAGATCGCGCGTATAGGCTTTTTTGGCGTTTTCAAAAATATCGCTTGTTGTTCCGGTTTCAACAACCTTACCCTGTTTCATGACCATAACGCGATGTGACAATGCGCGGACGACTTTCAAGTCATGGCTGATGAAAATATAGGATAGCCCTCTTTGTTGTTGGAGGTCCCGCAATAAAGTTACAATTTGAGCTTGAACTGATCTATCGAGGGCGCTGGTTGGTTCATCAAGCACCACAAGGCGCGGGTTAAGAATAATGGCGCGGGCAATAGCGATACGTTGGCGTTGACCACCAGAAAACTCGTGCGGATAACGATTTGCGCTGTCGGGTTCTAATCCGACATCTTCGAGCGTTTTTCGAACTTTAAAGATTTTTTGATAGCGATTGAGTTCAGGCTCATGCAAGTCCAGACCTTCAGTAATAATGTCGCTTACTGACATCCTTGGTGATAGTGCGCCGAACGGGTCTTGAAAAACAATCTGCATATGTTTGCGGAGATTTCTAAGAGGCGTACCTTTAAGTGCGTCGATGTCTTGCCCTCTGAAATTAATCTGCCCGTCACATCCTGTTAACTTAACGATAGCGCGCCCTAATGTGGTTTTTCCAGAGCCGCTTTCTCCGACGATGCCCAGAGTCTCCCCCGCAGTAAGCGAGAGGTCAATGCCGTCCACCGCTTTCACATAATCCAGTGGCTTGCCGTACCAGTTTTTGGTGCGGGGAAACCAGACTTTAATATTTTGTGCGGCCAAAATAGTCTCAGCCGCCTCTTCGTCAATCAAGTCGGGTTGACCGCTTGGTTCGGCCTCAACCAGCATTTTCGTATAAGGGTGCGCGGGTTTCGTGAAAATATGCTCGGGTTGGCCTATTTCAACAATTTCGCCATCTTTCATGACACATACCTTGTCAGCCACTTGTTTGACCACACCGAGATCATGGGAAATCAGCAACATGGCCATACCGGTTTCTTGCTGGAGTTGTTTCAGTAAAGCGAGAATTTGTTTTTGCACTGTTACGTCAAGCGCGGTGGTTGGTTCATCTGCAATCAGCAATTTGGGATTATTGGCGAGTGCTATAGCAATCATAACCCTTTGGCGTTGCCCGCCTGAGAGTTCATGGGGTAGTGCAGAAAGCCGTTTCTCAGCTTCTGGAATGCCAACTTTATGCAGCAAATCCAGCACGCGGGTTCGTATTTGGGTGCGGCCTGTTTTTGGGTCTAGATTGTCGCCATGAATTTCCAGACATTCGGAGATTTGTTTTTCAATACTATGTAACGGGTTCAGTGAGGTCATTGGTTCTTGAAAAATCATGGCGATGTCATTACCGCGAAGGTTTTTTAAGGCGGTTGTATCAAGACCTGAAATATCTCTGCCCTCAAAACTGATAACCCCCTGACTGATGCGTGCAGAAGGTGGTAGAAGTTTTAAAATAGATAGAGCTGAAACGGATTTGCCCGAACCGCTTTCGCCAACCAGCCCAACGGTTTCACCCGGTGCTATTGAAAAAGACACATTTGAGACGGCGCGGGTTTCCTGTCCCTGATTATGGAAACCGATGGTCAGATTTTCAATTTTGAGTAAATCTGTCATGCGATTGTGTTTCTCGGGTCAAAGGCATCCCGGACGGCTTCGCCAATAAATATCAACAAAGACAGCATAAAGGCGATGGTGAAAAAACCAGTCAATCCAAGCCATGGTGCTTGTAGATTGGCCTTACCCTGCGCCAGCAATTCTCCTAAAGATGGTGATCCGGGTGGTAAGCCAAAACCCAGAAAATCCAGAGATGTTAGTGTCGTGATAGAGGCGTTAAGCAAGAAGGGGAGGAAAGTCAGTGTTGCCACCATTGCATTAGGTAGAAGATGGCGATACATGAGCGTGAATGTACCGACACCCAGCGCGCGGGCGGCGAGTACATATTCAAAATTACGGGCACGCAGAAATTCAGCACGGACAACACCAACCAGTGATACCCATGAAAAAAGCAATAATATGCCGAGAAGTATCCAGAAACCGGGTTCTATGACCGAGGCAATGATAATGAGTAAATATAGAGAAGGGACGCTGGTCCATATTTCGATAAACCGCTGGAACAGCAAATCCGTCCATCCCCCGAAATAGCCCTGAACCGCGCCAGCTGCGATGCCAATAAGAGATGAAAATATGGTGAGTGACAGGCCGAATAAGACAGAAATTCTAAAACCGTAAATCAGCCGCGCCAGCACATCCCGCCCTTGATCGTCAGTACCCAGCCAGTTTTCACCACTTGGTGGTGCAGGGGCGGAAACAGTAAGATCGAGATTGATTGTGTTGTAGGAATATTTAATCGGTGGCCAGAGTATCCACCCTTTATCTTCAATCAGTTTTTTAACATAGGGGTCTCTGTAATCAGCCTCGGTTTCAAAATCTCCACCAAAAGCGGTTTCGGGGTAGCTAAAGAAAACCGGTGCGTAAAGCGACCCGTCATAACGCAATATAAGCGGCTTATCATTGGCAATAAATTCGGCACATAAGGTCACAAGAAACATGACCAGAAATATCCGTAGTGACCACAGGCCGCGGCGGTTGGCTTTAAAACTCTCCCAACGCCGTTGATTAATCGGAGACAAATTTAGCTGAAGTTTCCTCATGTCTCGCGGCTTTCAAAGTCAATGCGCGGATCCATCAGCACATAAGTCAGGTCGGATAGCAGGGTGATAATTAAACCCACTAGGCCAAAAATATAGAGATTTGCGAATACAACTGGATAGTCGCGATTAATAATGGACTCGTAAGATAAGAGTCCAAGCCCGTCGAGTGAGAAAATCGTTTCAATAAGCAGTGAACCGGTAAAGAATGCGCCGACAAAAGCCCCCGGAAAACCCGCTACGACGATTAGCATGGCATTACGAAAAACGTGGTGATAAAGCACCTTTCCTTCACTCAGCCCCTTGGCGCGTGCGGTGGTGACATATTGTTTTGAAATTTCGTCCAGAAATGAATTTTTGGTTAGCAATGTAGTGGTTGCGAAAGCGCCAATGGTCATGGCAAGCACAGGTAGAGAAATATGCCAGAGATAATCAAGAATTTTACCGCCGGTGGAAAGGCTGTCGAAATTATCAGAAGTCAGACCCCGTAAGGGGAACCAGTCAAAATAACTCCCCCCCGCAAAAAGGATAATGAGCAAAACAGCAAATAAAAAACCCGGAATAGCATAGCCAACAATAATCACGCCGGATGTCCAAATATCAAAACTGCTACCACTTCGGCGGGCCTTAGCGATGCCCAGCGGGATGGAGATGAGATAGGTGATAAGTGTGGTCCATAACCCCAGTGAGATGGAGACAGGGAGCTTTTCAGCGATTAATTGGGCGACCGGCACATCTCGATAGAAACTGTTGCCAAAATCAAATTGTGCATAATCACCAATCATAATGAGGAAGCGTTCATGCGCTGGTTTGTCAAAACCGAATTGTTTTTCTAGCTCTTCTATAAAAGCTGGATCCAGACCTTGAGCGCCCCGATATTTACTTCCCCCGTCAAAATTACCGCCGGAGAGATTGTTCATTTCAGATTGCCCGCCTGCAAATCTTGCGGTTGCGCCGACATCATGCCCCTGGAGCTGGGCTATAATGCGTTCTACAGGCCCGCCCGGCGCAAATTGGATGATGGTGAAGCTGATGAGCATAATACCCAGAATGGTTGGAATCATCAGAGCAAGGCGACGCAAAATATAGGCAGCCATTATCCTTTTTCCTCCAAGCTGTGGACTCTATGAAAGAGCATATTCATCACATCCATTATGCCATGAAATCAGAATTTATCATCCCAATATAAAAACGCTTTAAATGCCTAAAAATTTATTGCTGATTGTCTTCATTTGCCCACCAGATGTTTGGAAAGCCATGACTGTAAAGCGGCAGATTACCGGGTCTGCTGATATTGTGCCAATAGGCCAGCCGATGAGTTGGGATATGCCAATGCGGGACAACAAAATGATGCGCCAGAAGAACACGGTCTAGCGCTCGGGTAGCTGTAATTTGTGCTGCCCGATCAGGAGCAAAAATAATATGCTCAACAAGCTTGTCGATGGCAGGGTTTTTAATGCCAATCAAATTGCGTCCGCCCGGACGATCTGCATTTTCGGCACTCCAGTAATTACGCTGTTCATTGCCGGGTGACAGGGATTGGCCGAAACTATGCACAATAATATCAAAATCATAATCCATGACCCGGTTTTGGTACTGGGTCGGGTCTATGGTACGAATGTTTGCCGTGATACCGAGTTTTTCCAGGTTTCTGATGAAGGGCGCAACGATGCGCTCAAATGCCGGTTGTACGAGCAGAAACTCAACCTCAAGAATTTGTCCATTTTTTTGGAGTTTGCCATTCGTGACATTCCAACCAGCTTCCTCGAGAAGTTTTTTGGCTTTTCTCAAATTCTGCCTGAGGGCGTTAGGGTCAAGGTTCTCAGGATTTTTATATTCTTGAGTAAACACCGAAACCGGAAGCTGATCTTTGAGAGGGGTCAGCAATTCTAGCTCTTCTGTTGAGGGTAAACCGGTCGCTGCGAGTTCGGAATTATCAAAATAACTACCGGTGCGAACATATTGCCCGTAAAAAAGCGTGTTGTTCGCCCATTCAAAATCATAGGCATGGTTAAATGCCTGGCGCAGTTTGAGGTCTTTGAATTTATTTTTACGGGTGTTGAAGATAAATCCTTGCATGCCCTGAACGGAGCCATTGGCCGGCATTTCAAGGGTCATTCTCCCATCTTTTACAGCGGGGATATCATATCCGGTTGCCCAGTTTTTGGAGTTATTCTCATTTCTGAAGTGAAGTTCCCCTGCTTTGAAAGCTTCAAAGGCAACGGTGAAATCGCCAAAATAATCATAGCGCACGCGGGCGAAATTATACTTGCCGACAGAAACGTTTAAGTTTTTTGCCCAGTAATCGGGGTTACGGCGATATGTGACGTAGCGGCCTGTCTCGAATGTGTCGATAATATATGGCCCACTGCCTATAGGCGGTTCCAATGTTGTTTTTTGAATATCTTTACCTTCACCCGTCCAATAATGCTTGGGCAAGACAACGAGTTGCCCAACGATTTGTGGTAATTCCCGATTGCCTGATTTTCGGAAAGTAAATTTAACGATGTTTTCTGAGATGGCCTCAACGCTCTCTACATCGGCATAATAAGCACGGTAGAATGGGTGGTTGGTAGTCAGCGTCTCGAAGCTCCAAACAACATCGGCTGCCTTGACGGGGACACCGTCATGAAAACGCGCACGCTCATCAAGAGTGAATGTCACAGAGGCGTAATCATCGGGATGCGATATTGATTTTGCGAGCAAGGCGTATTGCGTGCCGGGCTCATCTAAACTGGAGGCTGTCAGCGTATCGTATATTAGGCCAAGCCCCTGTGCTGGGGTGCCTTTGAGAATATAAGGGTTAAAACTGTCAAAACTGCCATAGGCTGCTTCGCGCACTTCGCCTCGCTTGGGTGCATTTGGATTAACATAATCAAAATGAGCAAAATCCGGTTTATATTTTGGGTCGCCGAAAAGAGAAAGCGCGTGACGCGGTGAGTCAGCATAAGCAGGAAACATGACAGCCTGAAAGACAATGACGAGCAAGCTGAAGGCGAAAAGAAATTTTTTTGAAGAAAGAAACATCAGAACAAGCTAAGACCAAAAAGAGCCATCAGCAAGAGAGGTATAGAGATTTATTCTGTTTGCGATTCCGTGACCAAATCTGAAAACATATCCTCAGTTGCATCAGCAATAGGCTCGATTTGGGACTCATCTTCATCTTCGGGGATTGCTTCAATTTGAGTTTCTGCGGCAGGTTCTTCAACTGGGGTAACTTCTGGCTCGGCAGTAGGCGGTGTGTATCCGGCTGTAAAATCTGTCGGCGTGTCGCTCTGAGCGTTTAGATAGGCAATTATGGCTGCCCGGTCTTGGGGTTTTCTCAGACCCGCAAAAGCCATTTTTGTTCCAGCCGCATATTTTTTCGGGTTTTCGAGGAAGCCGTTCAGAGCGTTATAATCCCAGTTTCCCTCCATCTCGTCGAGTGTACCGGAATAGACAAATCCACCAACACTGGCTATGTCACGATCTACAATGCCCCAAAGTGCAGGGCCAATTTTGTTTGCGCCACCCTTTTCAAAGGCATGGCAAGAAACACATTTCTTAGCGACCTTCGCGCCCTTCTCGACTGAAGCAGTTTGAAGCAGCGCCAGAATATCAACTTCTGGTTCGGCAGTTGCTGTTGATGACGAAACCGCATCTACTTCTAAGCCTTCAACAATGTAGGCGTTGGCATCGGCAGTCTCGACATGAAACAGAATGTCGCCCAAATTTTGCACACCAAGATAGACCAATAGTGTGAAGAAAACGGCGCCAGCAATTTTGTTGAGTTCGAAGCTATCCATGACGTTCTGTAGACCTTTAATTCCCGACCAGAGTATGTAAATTTAATACCTCTTTACCGCGCTAAAAACTTGCGGCGAAGCGTCGCACAATGTAGTGAAGTGCAAGATCTCACCGAGGATTTATCAGATGACTGAAATAAATAAAAAGTTAATCGTCACAATACCCGCCAGATTGGCGGCAACACGATTACCTAATAAACCTCTGGCAGATATCCATGGTCGTCCGATGATTGTGCATGTTTGGGAACGTGTTGTGGCGGCTATCGGGTCTGGTGATCAAGTCATTGTCGCTGCAGGTGATGCCGAGATTGTTGATGTGATGCAGTCTGTCGGTGGACGGGTTGTGTTGACTGACCCTGATTTACCCTCAGGTTCCGACCGCGTTTTCAGGGCAATACAAGAAATTGAGAAACAAGACGGTATAACGCTTGAGCATATTATTAATGTGCAGGGCGATTTACCGACATTGGCACCTGAACTTGTTAAAAAAACCGCTGATCTTTTGCAGGATGGCTCGGACATGGCCAGCCTTGTGGCCGAAATCAAAGACCCGAGAGAAATTGATAATCCGAATGTTGTTAAGGCTGTTGTGAGTTGGGATGAAGCGTCAACTGAGCAAGAAAAAGTTGGGCGGGGGCTTTATTTTACCCGTGCGGCGGCTCCGTCAGGGGATGGCCCATATTATCATCATATCGGGATTTACGGCTATCAACGCGATGCGCTGGAGAAATTCGTGAATTTACCACCATCAACTCTGGAAAAGAGAGAAAAACTAGAGCAACTAAGGGCGCTTGAAGACGGTATGACAATTCGTCTGGCCTGCGTTGACACTATTCCTTTGGGTGTTGATACTCATGAGGATTTGGAGAAAGCCCGTAAAATTCTACAAGCATAATTTCAGCAATGATTTAAACAGTGGTGACTGCGCTGAAATGTTTACTCGTAAAGGTGTATGATGACACAAAAAGATAAACCAATCGCTTTTCAAGGTGAAATGGGTGCCAATTCCCATATCGCTTGTAATGATATTTTCCCTGATAGAGATGTATTACCCTGTACGACTTTTGAAGGTGCATTTAAGGCTGTGGAAAACGGGTTGGCTGCGTTGGCTGTCTTGCCTGTTGAAAATACTGTTGCCGGACGTGTTGCGGATATTCACCGACTTTTGCCGGGTTATAATCTTTATATTATCGGAGAATATTTCATGCGCATACGTCACTGCCTTTTGGGGCTTTCGGGCGCGTCAGTTGACGGGCTGACGCATGTACGTAGCCATGAAATGGCATTGGGACAATGCAGGCATATTATCAATGAATTAGATCTGGAGCCCGTGGTTAGTGCAGATACGGCTGGATCAGCGCGTGAAATTGCCGAGCTGAATGACCCTGCTCTGGCGGCTATTGCCAGTCCGCTTGCAGCCGAGATCAACGGGCTTCAAATTTTCAAAGAAAATATTGAGGATGCCAAGCATAATACCACACGGTTTTTGGTCATGGCACCCGAGCCAGATGATGCCGAACCCAATTCCGGTGATGTTATTACAAGTTTCATCTTCCGATGCCGCAATGTTCCTGCTGCGCTTTACAAGGCGCTGGGGGGCTTTGCGACAAATGGGGTCAATATAACTAAGCTGGAAAGTTATCAAATTGAAGGTAGTTTCATGGCAACCCAGTTCTATGCGGATATTGAAGGCCATCCCGATGATGAAGCTGTCAGGCTTGCTTTGGACGAATTAAATTATTTTTGCTCGGAGCTTAATATTCTGGGTGTCTATCCGGCGGCTGAGTTTCGCAAAACAATGTGACATTGCTTTTAGCCCTTCATCTCCACAAATGCTTTGATGAGGTGATGGGCGATTGCCAGAGAAGGTGGAATATCAAATTCTGCCGTGCCGTTGAAAGCGTTTTTTATTTCTGTAACGCTAAACCAACGCGCTTCTGCCAGTTCTTTCTCGTCCACTGAAATCGTTTCGTTTTCAGCTTCAGCTAAACAACCAATCATCAGCGAGCTTGGAAATGGCCAAGGCTGGGTTGAATGATAGTGCACTGAACTAATTGCGACACCGGCTTCTTCCATAGTTTCACGAGCGACAGCTTCCTCAATTGTTTCGCCGGGTTCCATAAAGCCCGCTAAAGCGGAAAACAGATTTTCCGGCCATCCAGCCTGTCTTCCGAGCAGACATTTATCGCCAAGATAAGGCAACATGATGACAACCGGATCGGTTCTTGGAAAATGGTCTGCTTCACAGGAGATACAAGTGCGTTTATAGCCGCCTTCAGCGATGACACTTTTGGCACCGCATTTGGAACAAAAGCCATGCGTGGCATGCCACTCCAGTAGCCCTTTGCCTTGCGCAAGTATGGCCAGTTCTGTTGCAGGCATGTCGCCGACCATGGCTAGGGTACGCAAATTTTCAAAAACACCACCCGCACGGCACAGCGCATCAAATGGAGCCGTTTGCTCTGGAGCTTCGAGCAGGCTGATATCAACAGCAAAGCGGGGCGCGTTATTTCTGTTCAGTCCAAGAAAAATAACGTCATTATTGAGAAAAGCTGAAATTGCAGCTTTTGGGAGCCAGGCTACATCTCGCCCCTGTCCTGCGGCGGCTTCAGGCAATACCAGGGTATCTCCGCGCCAA
The DNA here is from genome assembly GCF_000469155.1 of Candidatus Micropelagos thuwalensis. Classification (NCBI taxonomy): domain Bacteria; kingdom Pseudomonadati; phylum Pseudomonadota; class Alphaproteobacteria; genus Candidatus Micropelagius; species Candidatus Micropelagius thuwalensis. The sequence continues at coordinate 771,848 of NZ_AWXE01000004.1, forward strand.
AGAGGAACAAACAGGGCATCATTTGCAGCTATTTGTGAGGCCAGCCATGCCTCATCTGTTCTTAAATGACCCGCACGATCAAGCGGGTTATTAGCAAACATATTCAATCTTTGCGTGAGGGGCATTGAGAACTCCAAAAATCCTGAATGAGAAGGCCTTAACGAACGGCTATATGAGGGTGTGGTTAATCATTAACTTTAAACACCTTATCCACAATTACGACGATTAGACAGGTTAAAAACACTCTTATCACATGGCAAGCCTTGTCCTCTGTTTTGAAAAAATGATATGTTATTTGTGAGAGGTTGGCGGCAGACGCATCCCTCGCCAACCGGGTCAGGTCCGGAAGGAAGCAGCCCTAACGAGCCCGGTGCGGGTTGCCTGTCCAGCCTCTCACTTTAACTTCTGGCAAATATCTGGGTGAAAATTTAAGTAATGCCAAAAGTGAATCCTATTAAGTTTAGAACTTCTATTTAGTTTTCATCAAAGCCATCACAGAAAAGCTATCGGATATGAGCGACCAAAACCAAGAAGAAGACATTACGCCGATGGCACCCGATCCTGATACCGAGCCAGGTTTCGGCCTGATTGCTGAAGCTGATGAAGAAAATAATGTATCGTTAAAATCAGAAGCCTATGAGGTCTTGGCGCGCAAATATCGCCCGCGCATATTTGACGATATGATCGGCCAGGAAGCGATGGTGCAAACGCTTCGCAATGCTTTTGAAACTGGGCGGATTGCGCATGCCTTCATGCTGACGGGTGTGCGCGGGGTGGGTAAAACAACCACGGCGCGTATTTTGGCGCGGGCACTGAATTATAAAACCGCACAAGAAAACGCTCCCAATGTAGACATGCCCGAACCTGGGTTTCATTGTGTGGATATTATGGCTGGCAGTCATGTCGATGTGATTGAGATGGATGCAGCTTCTGCAACGGGCATAGATGATATTCGCGAAATCATTGAGAATGTCAGATACCGCCCAAGCGCAGCGCGGTATAAGGTTTTTATCATTGACGAGGTGCATATGCTGTCGACTCAGGCTTTTAATGGCCTGTTAAAGACCCTGGAAGAGCCACCTGCTCATGTCAAATTTGTTTTTGCGACTACCGAAATCCGAAAAGTTCCGGTTACTGTTTTGTCACGCTGTCAGCGTTTTGATCTGCGACGTTTGACAATTGAGGAAACACTGCAACTCCTCAATAAGGTTTGCGCGGCAGAAGGGACATCATTTCAGGATGAAAGCCTTGCTTTGATTGCGCGTGCGGCGGAAGGATCGGCGCGTGATGCGTTATCGCTGCTGGATCGGGCGCTTGCTCATGGTACGGAAGGTGATGCTGAGAACGGGCCGGATGCAGATACAATGCGACAAATGCTCGGGCTTGCGGATCGCGGCAGAGTTTTTGATTTGTTTGATTTAGTCATGCAGGGCAAATTGCCTGAGGCGCTTGGCGAGTTCGAAATGCAATATAATCTGGGTGCTGACCCGATTGTAATCCTTGCCGACCTGGCGGAACTCACCTATCGGTTGACACGCATGAAGTTTGTTCCCTCTGCAATAGATGACATTACTATGGCAGAAGCGTTGCGCCATCGCAGTAAGGAAACTGCTGACGCGCTTTCCACTCAGGTTTTGTCGCGTTGTTGGCAAGTTCTGTTAAAAGGACATAAAGAGGCTATGACTGCACCAGATCCGATGGCGGCAGCTGAAATGGTTTTAATTCGTCTTGCGCATATGTCTGATTTACCTACGCCGGAAGAATTATTAAAGCAGATACAAAAATCAACGCCTGCCAAGAATGAAACCCCGTCACCTAATGTGACACCCACAACCACTGAGCCGCCCAGCGTGCCACAAAATAAAGCTGATACGACTGCAGTATCAGGTGCTCAACTTTCTCAGCAGGCATCCGGTGGCCCCATGACGGAGCGCTTACCTCAAACCGAGACGCAAGCAGAAACACAAATTAATCCCGCCCAATCTCCTCATGCCCATCAGGTCATGCCATGCCCTGATACGTTTAAAAAACTGGTCGCGCTGGTCGGGCAAATGCGTGAAATAAAACTTAAAACAGTTTTGGAAACGGGCGTTCATCTTGTGCGCTTTGAGCCCGCCTCCGAGCATAAAGCCGGTGTGATTGAATATCGTCTTGCTGAGGGGGCAGAGGATATCTCCCGCCCACTTTCACGAGCGTTGAAAGAATGGACCGGCTTGCAATGGGTAGTCAGCCTCTCGCAAGATATGGGTGCGGAAACCCTTTATAAGGAAGCGCATGATGATGCCGCGCGACGCAGAGACAATGCGGCTGATAATCCGCTGGTTCAAGCCGCGCTTGAAATATTTCCCGGTGCTGAAATTGTCAGTGTTACCAATATGGATGAGCTTTCGGGGCCCCTTTCGCAAGATATAGAGGGCGACCATGAAGGTCATGAATTCCCTAATGATGAGGATAAGACTTAAGCGTTTGGTCTTGATTGGTAATGATTGGTCCTGAAATTGAAACCCTGATAAATTTGTTGTCACGCATGCCCGGGCTTGGCCCAAGGTCGGCTCGTAGAGCGGTTTTACATTTAGTGCGTAAGCGTGAAAGTCTGCTTTTACCTTTGGCGGATGCCCTTCAGACTGCCAGAGAAAGTATCGTTACGTGCAGCACATGCGGCGCGATAGATACGACAGACCCTTGTACTATATGTGCTGATCCGCGCCGAGATGACAGCGTTATTTGTGTTGTCGAGGATGTTGGTGACCTTTGGGCGCTGGAGCGTGCCAAAGCGACAAAGGGGAGATATCATGTGCTGGGCGGCGTTCTATCAGCATTGGATGGCGTAGGGCCTGAAGATTTGAGCCTTGCTGGTCTAAAAACCCGTTGCAACACGGGCTTGGTAAAAGAAGTTATTTTGGCGACCAATGCAACTGTTGAGGGGCAATCCACTGCGCATTATATTATGGATATGCTTAAAGGCAGTGACGTTACTGTTTCGCGTCTTGCTCATGGCGTGCCTGTTGGCGGGGAGCTGGATTATTTGGATGACGGCACACTTGCGGAGGCCATGAAGTCCAGAACCGAATTTTAGGATTAGTCTGGTTGTGATGACAGCAAGTCGTTTGTTGTGTCACTGATTTTTTCTTTATCTGTTTTTGAGTCTTCAACTTCCAGTGCAGTGATTTTCTCGCCCCGTCGTGAGATTTTTGTGCCGGAGGTTTCTATCATTTCGATATCTTTATTGGCTTGATCAAAATGACTGCGCAATTTGGCAATACGGTCATTCAGGCGCACAACATCCTCAATCATGACCTGCACTTCTTTTTGAATAATGCTGGCTTGTTCCCGCATTTTTACATCACGCATAATGGCGCGAACCGTGTTGAGTGTGAGCGACATTGTATTAGGGGAAACAGGATAAACCCGCATGGAACGGCATTTATCGACGATATCGGCACGGCGCAGATGTAATTCGGAGAAAATACTTTCTGAGGGCAGGAACATCAGCGCGGCATCGGCGGTCTCACCAGTGATAATATATTTATCTCGTATCGCTTCAGCGTGTTTGAGCGTATCCTGCCCAAATTGTTGCAACGCGGCTTTTTGTTCAACCTCGTCGGCGGCTTGCTTAAATTTTTGATAAGCCTCAAGCGGGAACTTACTATCCACCACGACAGGCCCGGGCGGGTTCGGAAGGTTAATGAGACAGTCAGCTCGTTTGCCATTGGAAAGTGTGTGTTGAAACAGATAGGTGCTTTCCGGCAGACCATCAATCACAATATCGGCCAGTTGAGCTTCGCCAAACGCGCCGCGTGCTTGCTTGTTATCAAGAATATGCTGAAGTTCAACGACCTGCCCTGAAAGTGCCGTTATCTGCTGTTGTGCCTGATCTATGAGAGACAGCCTTTCACCAAGTTCACCGAGTGTTTTGGAGGTTTTCTCGCGGCTTTCTTGTAATGTGTGGGTGACATTTTTTGATACACTCTCAAGCCGTTCCGATAGCGTTCGGTTAATTTCCCCTTTGGCGGCCTCTTGCATTTCGGCAAAACTGTTTAGCCGTCCGGTCATTTCAGATTGTTGGCGGTTAATGTCGGCCAGCATTGCGTCAAGATGGTCGGGTGTATTGTCCTTGCGTTTGATCAATAGGCCAATACTCACCCCCAAAAGGGCGGCAAAAACTACTAGAATACAGATTGTAACTGACATAATACTCATGAGAACTTTTTATCAGATTCGTTGATTTACAGCCTGGCTTCATTCAGCATGACTTGACGACGGTGGACTCACATCGTATCTCAAATATATGACAATAAGACCTATAATAGCTGTGCCGGACCCTAGACTGAAACAAGTATCCGAGCCTGTTGAAGCTGTAACTGACGCGTTGCGGCTGCTCATGGATGACATGGTAGAAACTATGCATGATGCCAAAGGCATTGGATTGGCTGCCATTCAGATCGGCGTTAATAAGCGTGTCATTGTGATGGATTTATCGCCCAGTGATCCCGGTGATGATGGCGAGAGCTCGGACCGTTACGACCTCTCAGAACTCAAAGATGAAACCATAAGATATTTTGTGAATCCTGAGATTGTCTGGACGTCTGAGGAGATGAATAATTATCAAGAGGGATGTCTGTCCGTTCCAGGCTTTTTTGATGATGTTGAACGTCCGAAAGCCTGTAAAGTTACTTATCTCGACTATCAAGGCCAACCGCAGGAGCTTGATTGCGACGGCTTGCTGGCGACGTGTATCCAGCATGAAATGGATCATCTTAACGGCGTTGTTTTTCTGGATCATTTATCACGTTTAAAACGCGATATGATTGTCAAAAAACTTCGTAAGCAGTCTAAAGATACTAATGTTGTTGAGCCCCTATAAAAGCAGTTGTCATAGACTTGCGGAGGTTCTGTCATGCGTTTGATTTTTATGGGAACACCAGACTTTTCTGTGCCATCCCTGAATGCCCTGCATGAGGCCGGTCATGATATTTGTGCCGTCTATACCCGTCCGCCCGCCAAAAAAGGACGTGGCATGAGCGCGCAATTAACGCCAGTACATGAATGTGCTGAAGCTTTGGGGTTGACAGTTTTTACTCCTGAAAATTTTAAGACACCCGAAACAGTGAGCATGTTTGCGTCGCATCAAGCAGATTTGGCAGTGGTGGTGGCTTATGGTCTGATTTTGCCGGAAAGCGTTCTTTCTGCACCTGTTAAAGGATGTTGGAATATCCATGCGTCCTTACTGCCACGCTGGCGCGGGGCCGCGCCGATACAAAGGGCGATAATGGCTGGAGATATGAAAACGGGAATCTGCATCATGCAAATGGAAGCTGGCCTTGATACTGGCCCGGTTTTGCTGCGGCAGGAACTTGACATTAATGATACAGACACTGCAGCGGATTTGCATGACCGGCTCATGTGGTTGGGGGCAGATGCTATAGTTGAAGCAATCAGCGCACATGAAAACCTTCAGCCCATTCAACAAAGCGCGGCGGGTGTAACATATGCCCAGAAAATCAACAAACAGGAAAGCCGAATAAATTGGTCGCAGAGTGCAAGTCAACTTGATTGTTTTATTCGTGGGTTATCACCTTTTCCCGGTGCTTGGTTTGACGCTGATGGTGACCGTATCAAGGTGCTTGCAGTTCGCCCGATAGAGAGTTCATCAGAAGCAAAATACAAATGCGGAGAGGTTTTGGACTCCGGCAACGGGAAACCAATTATTGCCTGTGGTCGTGGTGCGCTGGAATTGGTGCGCCTCCAACGTTCCGGTAAATCAGCGATGACAGGTGAAGAATTTCAGCGTGGCAAAAGTTTGAAGCCTGGAACGCTTTTGTCATGACGCAAAGATTTAAACTCATAATTGAATATGAAGGAACCAAGTTTTGCGGGTGGCAAACCCAGCGCGGGGGTGGTGCAGTGCAGGATGCTTTATCGGAGGCGGTTTTTAAATTCTGCGGCGAAGAGGTGAATGTCAACGGTGCAGGCCGCACAGATACAGGCGTTCATGCGCGGGGGCAGGTTGCGCATTTGGATATAGAGAAATCCACCGATGCATCAACTCTCCTTAAGGCATTAAATTTTCATCTTAAACCGCATCCGGTGGCTGTGCTTTCTGCCCAGTTGGTGGATAGTGAGTTTGATGCGCGTTTTTCAGCCATTCGGCGCCATTATGAATACCGCATCTTATCGCGACGGGTGCGTCCGACACTCCTGGTGGATAGGGTGTGGTGGGTACCTGTTGAATTGGACGTTGCGGCAATGCAGGAGGCGTCAGGGCGGCTCACCGGGCGACATGATTTCACAACTTTCCGCTCGGTTCAGTGTCAGGCTGCTTCGCCTGAGCGCTCGCTTGACCGTCTCGATGTGGTGGCAGAGGATGGTGAGATTAGAATTCGGGCGGTCGCGCGAAGTTTTCTGCACAATCAGGTGCGCTCCATGGTCGGTTCTTTGAAGCTTGTGGGGGAAGGCAAGTGGTCAGCAGATAATTTATCCGCTGCACTAGAAGCCAAAGATCGTGCAGCCTGTGCGCCCGTTGCACCGGCGCATGGTTTGTATTTTATGTCTGTGGATTATGAAAAATAACCGGACAGAATTTCTTGATAAATTTTTGTTAGAGATTGAATGTCATTGACTCTGACGTGCTCATCCACCTTGTGCATGGTTTTGCCGACAAGCCCAAACTCAATCACACGCGCGTGATCTTTAATAAACCGTGCATCAGATGTGCCACCACTTGTAGATAATTTGGGTGTCATGCCTAGCGTTTTTTCTACCGCACTGACAGCAAGCTCACTCAAGGTGCCGGTCGGGGTCAAAAAAGCCTCGCCGGAATGGTTAATATCAACAGTCAAAGAAAATTTATTCTCACCATCAATGGCATTATTTAAAGCGTCATGAGCCGCGTTGAGGTTTTCGTTAATCCAGTCGGTGATGGTGTCACGGCTCCATATATCATTATAACGGATATTAAAACGTGCTTGTGCCAGTGCGGGAATGACATTGGTTACAGCATTGCCGACATCAAAACCCGTCAGTTCCAGATTGCTTGGCTGGAAATGTGGTGTGCCGTCATCAAGTTTTGCCGTGATTAACCGCTCCAATAATTGGACAAGATGCGGAACAGGGTTCGCCGCGCGATGCGGATAGGCGACGTGACCTTGAATACCTTCAATGGTAACAGTTGTGTTCACGCTGCCGCGACGCCCGATTTTAATCATTTCGCCCAATGTTTCGGGGTTGGTCGGCTCACCGACAATGCAATCATCAATGACTTCTTGCTGGGTGCTTAACCAATCTAGCATTTTGATTGTGCCATTGACCGAAGGGCCTTCTTCATCGCCGGTAATCAGCAAACTTATAGAACCTATAGGTTTGCCATTTTGCGAAAGATAATCTGCCGTGGCGGCAACGAAAGCCGCTATTGCACCTTTCATATCAGCCGCCCCGCGCCCCCATAACTTGTCATCGGAAATCTCACCGGAAAAAGGATCTTTCTGCCAGTTATCCGCTGCGCCAACCGGCACAACATCTGTATGGCCTGCAAAGCAGATATGAGGCGCCGCATCGCCAAGACGTGCATATAGATTATCCACACGTGCGGTATTAGGTTCCTGAAATGGAAGGCGCGTACAAGTGAAGCCGATTTCCGTTAGTACTTTTTCAAGCAAATCTAAGGCCCCTGCATCTGCAGGCGTTACGGACGGACAGCGTATCAACTCGGCAGCAAAATTTACCGGATCAATTTGCATCAGTCCCTCAGCAATTCATTAATAGATGTTTTTGCACGCGTACCTGCATCCACGGTTTTCACAATCACGGCACAAGCGAGACCGGGTTTGCCAGGCGTACCGGAAGCGTCAGGTAACATGCCCGGGACAACCACAGAGAAAGGGGGGACTTCACCAAAGGAAATGTCACCACTGGCGCGGTCAACGATTTTAGTTGATGCCGATAGAAACACACCCATAGACAGCACCGCGCCCTCACGGACAATCACGCCTTCCGCAACTTCGGAGCGCGCCCCGATAAAGCAATTATCTTCAATAATTGTCGGGTTGGCTTGTAAGGGTTCCAGTACACCACCAATGCCTGCGCCACCAGAGATATGGACATTCTTACCAATTTGAGCGCAAGAACCAACCGTCGCCCATGTATCAACCATGGTGCCTTCATCAACATAGGCACCAAGATTCACAAAGCTGGGCATCAAAACAACATTTGGAGCAATATAAGCGCCGCGCCTGACCACACAATTTGGTACGGCTCGGAAACCTGCCGATGAAAAATCTTCTTCTCCCCAGCCATCAAATTTTGACGGGACTTTATCCCACCAACTTGCCGTGCCGGGGCCATGTGCAATGGTTGTCATATTATTTAGACGAAATGACAACAAGACAGCCTTTTTAAGCCATTGATTAACGTGCCATTCGTCCTCATTCTTTTCGGCAACGCGCAGTGTGCCATTATCTAGGAAAGACATAGCCGCTTCAATTGCATCGCGTTTCTCGCCCGTCATGTCGGGTGAGATATCATCAGGGTTCTCAAAAGCTGAATTGATAATTTTTTCGATTTCTTCGTAAGCTTCAGCCATAGCCATCTCCATTCGCCATCTCATATTGAAAAACTTAAAATGAACCTAGTCATCCTCTCGGTTCAGTCAAGCGTGCTACCATTCATGTGACGTTTTATCACTTTCCGTTCATGAGTGACAGAAAATCCACCAGATTATCAATCTCATAATTTATGTGCCCGCCGTCAGCGCCTTCATGCCCGATTTTGGCATGTTGTGGAGCATCCTCGGATAGTTTTGGTTTTAACCATACGGTCGTCATGCCAAGCTCATATGCCGGTAATAAATTCCGCGCCATATCTTCGAAAAAAATGGTTTTATCGGGGTTGATGTCATAATTGGCGATTAATTTGTGGTAGACATTTTTGTCGGGCTTTGGAACATAGTCAGCCGCACGAATATCAAAAATATCATCAAAATGGTGCAATACCCCGAGTCGGTCGCTTACTCTTTCGGCATGTTTTTGTGTGCCATTGGTGAAAATATATTTTTTCCCCGGGAGATTGGCGAGCGCGGTGGAGAGTTCAGGGTCTGGCGTAAGCGGTGAGACATCAATATCATGCACAAAATCGAGAAACTCGTCCGGTTCTAGTCCGTGGAATTGCATCAGGCCAGATAGAGTTGTGCCATATTCCCTCCAGTATTTCTTCTGGATAAAAAAAGCCTCATCATGCGTCAGCCCCAATTTTTCCTCAATAAATGCAGTCATGCGCACATCCACATGAGCGAATAAATTTTTTTCAGGCGGGTAGAGCGTGTTGTCGAGGTCAAACAGATAGACCGTTTGTGGTCCTATAACTGGCATAGGGGAAGACTTATTACTCAAAACGCATGATCCATTTCTGTTCTTTACCGGTGTCAATCTTCATAAACCCGGTCTTGTCGAAACCTTTCTCGGCACATTCGTTCCGCCCCTCAATCGTGAAGCGTGTCGGCTTGGTACATAGGTTAAACGTTCCACCCCAGATAAGTGGTTTGCCAGCTTGTAATAAAGGCTTTCCTTTTATATCGACTGCTTCCGCATAAACAAAATAATATCGATCCAGAAGAGATTTATTAATGGCGCGAATACACTCACCCGATGGGATTTTAAGCCAGCCCTGAGTGGTGAAATTATCTTTACTGACAAACCCAATTGCCGACCAGACAAGATGAGGCGTGTCATTGCAAAGCTGGAGACCACGCGTCTTGCTTTTTTCTTCTGCCGCTTCGAATAATTTGGCGAGAAGGTTTTGTGAGATTGTTTTGCTCTGGTTAAGGTCATTCTTATTTTGAAAATCTTTTAGCGAGTCCCGTGTGCGACGTCCGGCAAATCCGTCAATTACACCAATTTCATAACCAATATCGGATAGTAATCTTTGCGCGCCCGCAACTTGCGCCTGTTTTCGGTTAAAATTATAGGACTCAGAAAAGAAAATCTTGTTCTTCTTACTTGAATATTCTGCCGGAGAGAAATCCGCAGCTACATAGCCGCGCATTCGGCATTCACGCCTGCCATTTATGTCAAAATTTGTATCATTGCGAATACAAAAACGTTCAGCACCAGTGAAGTTTTGAACATCCCCTGCATGCACTTTCAAAGACCTTGCATAGACAAATAATTCAGTGCCGCTTGCAGGCGCTTGTGGTGCAGCTTCACATTTGCCGGGGAACATTCTTACCCAACCCTTGCTTTGGCTTGCATTGCCGTCTTGCACGGCAGTGGCTGCTTCAAGCACATAGCTGGTGTAGTTGCACAATTTGACGGTCTCTGCCGATGCTGTATTTAAGCTCAAGAGATTTACCAGCAAGCAACCAAAGAGTGCCCGACTGGTCAAAATTAAACTGCGCCACAGGCCACGTTTTTTTACACTGAAAACCATCCCAGCTATGCCTTCAAGAAATAAGAGTGCCGGCCCCAAGGGCAGTGAAAAGTTCCAGAAGAATGGCATGCGGAATCCGCCCATCAAGAATTGCAACAGCTTCCACGCCGTTTTTCCGTGCTGTAATCGCCGTGCCCAGCTTTGGTATCATGCCACCAATAGCGGTACCGTTTTTGATAAGCGCATTGGCCTGGCGTAAATTGAGGTGTTCAATCAACGCCCCCTTTTTGTCCAGCACGCCGGCCACATCGGTCAACATCAGCAATCTTTCTGCTTTAATGGCGGCGGCAATAGCCCCGGCGGCTGTATCGGCGTTAACATTAAAGGTCTGACCATTCCGCGATGTTGCAACCGGTGCAATCACCGGTATCGCATCAGATCTGGCGAGGTCATGCAGGACTTCAGGGTTCACCTTTTCAGGCTCTCCGGCAAAGCCAATATCAATCACTTTTTCAATATTACTGTCCGGGTCGCGGGTTCTGGCTTTTGTTTTTTTAGCGACCAACAAATTACCATCTTTGCCTGACAGGCCGATAGCTCTGCCGCCAGCCTGATTTAGTGCCGTGACAATTTGTTTATTAATAGAACCTGCAAGCACCATCTCGACAACTTCCATGGTTTTTCCGTCCGTCACTCTCAAGCCGCCGGCAAATTTACTTTTCATGCCCAGCCTTTGCAGCATTTCAGCGATTTGAGGCCCACCACCATGCACCACGACTGGGTTAATACCGGCCTGTTTCAGCAGAACAACATCGCGGGCAAAAGCGGCGGAAAGTTCAGGGTCACCCATGGCATGTCCGCCATATTTAATGACCACGGTTTTTTTATCATAGAGCTGCATAAATGGCAGGGCTTCTGTCAGCACATGCGCTTTCTCCAGCCAAGCAGCATGCTTTCCCGATTTTGAGGGTGTGGATTTGCGCTGCGTCGTCTTGCGCTGCGTCGTCTTGCTCTGTGTGGACTTTCTGGGTGCCATGTCGTCGTTTCCTGATTGATTAGGCTTTATACCCTATTGCGGACAAATCAACCAGCCCAGCAATCTCAGCTTGAAGCAAATTTATGCCATGGCCTTTGACCGCAGAGGTGGCAATCATCTCGGGATGTGCGGCGGGCCTTTTGACCAGCGCGTTTTGCATTGTCTCAATTGTTGCAGCCAGTGCTGCTTCTTTAGGTTTATCTGCTTTGGTTAACACAATCTGATAAGACACGGCTGCCTCGTCCAGTAAATTCAAAATATCCATATCGTTTGATTTGATACCGTGACGTGCATCGATCAAAACAAAGACGCGCCTTAAATTCATCCGTCCGCGCAAATAATTTCTAAGGAGTTTATTCCATGCCGCGATTTTGGATTTTGACTCCTTGGCATAACCATAGCCGGGCATGTCCACCATCCATAGTGCCTGGGTCGTTTCGTTACGTTCGGCGAGCGCAAAGAAGTTTAGCTCTTGCGTACGTCCCGGCGTGGAGGAGGTGCGGGCCAGGGCCTTGTGTCCGGTTAATGCATTTATCAGGCTGGATTTACCGACATTGGAACGTCCGGCAAACGCTATTTCTGTCAGATCATCATTCGGCAGACCATTGACGTCAACAACGCCGAATTTGAAGTTACACGGTTGGGCAAACAACCACCGACCCGCAGCCAGTCTATCGGCTTCAGCCGGATTGAGTTCCTGATCCGGCATCATCGCCCTCGCTTTTTTTGTTCTTGCCAAAACCTAAATTTGGCAACAACTCGATGCTAGCGCCGTGCCTGCTCATAATCACACCTTGTTGAAGGAGTGAGAGGAAATTGTTCCATGCCCAATAAATGACAAGACCTGCCGGGAAACTTGCCAGCAGAAAGGTGAACATAATTGGCATGAGTTGAAACACACGGCGTTGTATGGGGTCGGGTGCAGGCGGATTCATTTGCATCTGAATGAACATGGTCAGACCCATAATAATTGGCCAGATACCAATCATTAGTAATTGAGGCGGATCCCAAGGTATCACCCCGAAAAGATTAAACAGGGAGGTTGGATCAGGCGCAGAAAGGTCTTTAATCCAGCCAAAGAAAGGCTGATGTCGCATATCAATGGTGACAAACAAGACCTTGTAAATTGAGAAAAAGACCGGAATTTGTATCAAAATCGGTAAACAGCCCGCCAGTGGGTTTAGTTTCTCTTCCCGATAGAGTTTCATCATTTCCTGTTGTTGTTGCATTTTATCATCTGCATAGACATCGCGGATACGCATCATTTCAGGTTGAAGCTTTTTCATTTTTGCCATTGTGACATAGGACTTATTGGCAAGCGGGAAAAACACCAGCTTAATCAGAATCGTCACAATTAAAATGGAGACGCCGTAATTACCAAAAATATCATAAAATAAAGCAAGTAACTTAAACATCGGTTTGGTCAGGAAGTAGAACCACCCCCAATCAATCATCAGGTCAAACTTCAGAATGTCCTGATCATTGTAATTATCTATGAGCTTAACCTGTTTTGCTCCTGCGAAGAGGCGACCCGTTGTTTCGATTTGCCCACCTGATACAAGCTGTTTAGGGGCGAGTGAATAAAGAGCATTATAGGCGTCACCCTTGGCGCTTTGCTTGCCGGTTAATCGCCCTCTGAAAACTTCATCCTGCGGTGGGATGAGAGCCGTGGCCCAGTATTTGTCTGTTAGGCCAAGCCAGCCGCCTGTTGTTGTCATGTCAAAGGCAGGGTCTTCTCTCAGGTCGCCATAGCTAATCTCTTCCGAGCCGTGTTCTGCACCAAAGACGCCAATCCCACCTTCATGTAAGACGAAAATTGGTGCATCTGGTACCGCGCCAAGACGTGTTATACGTCCGAAAGGAAAAAGGGTAAAAGCTGTCTCACTGGTATTTTCAACTGATTGCTTGACTGTAAACATGTAATGCGCGTCTACGGAAATATGCTGTCTGAATATCAGTCCATTCGGTGCTTCATATTTGAGCGTAACGGGTGACTCTGGCGTTAAAATCGTACCGCTTTCAATAGTCCATAATGTTGTGCTGTTTGGCATATTGTTCGGATTACCGTCAGCGCTGTTCCAGCCATAGCTGGCCTGCCAGGTATTATTATCTTCAAGAGTTGCATGTTCCAGCAATCTTATTGAGGGTGCGTTTTCCGCGAGAGATGTCGGGAAATTATTCAGTTCAATATCATCAAACCGAGCCCCCATCAATGCTATGCTACCTGAGAGTTCAGGTGTTTGGATACTCAACCGTGGGCTATCGGCAAATTCTTTGTCGATTGAAGCTACGCCTTGTTGTGCATTGAGTGTACCAACACCCAAGCCATTTGCATCCGGTGCAACCACGTCAGCATCTTTGCGTAACTCAAAGCCATCTGCCCCGCCCTGTAATTTTTGTAACTCTGCCTGTCTTGCCCGTTCGGCAGCGAGTTTGGGTTCAACAACAAAATATTGCCACCCGAGGAGAACAATCATGCACAAAAAAATGGCTGATAAAAAATTACCGTTTTTCTGATCCACACCTTACTCCTATTTTTTAATCACTTTTTGACGAAATATTACCTTGCGGCGCATCATGGATGCGCTTGAGGGCGGTTTCAAGGTCTTTTAGCAAATCCCGAAATGACCGGACTAACGTTGCCTGACGACCAATTAGCACATAATCAAACCCACGACGACCTGCATTGGGTAAAATTTGTTCTGCCGCGACCCGCAAACGTCGACGAACACGGTTGCGCGCAACAGCGTTACCGACTTTTTTGCTGGCGGTTAACCCATATCGAATATGATTATGATTGGCATTGTCTCGTGCTTGCAAAACCAGACCGGGCATAGGTTTTTTTTCACCTTTAGCGGCGGCAAGAAAGTCTGGCCTTATCCGCAAGCGTTCCAACTGAGTCATGAGACAAGATGTGAACGACCAGCTAGGCCGACAGAACTTTTCTGCCTTTAGCACGGCGGCGGTTTAAGACGAGCCTGCCATTTTTTGTGGCCATTCTGGAGCGAAAACCGTGACGGCGTTTACGCACGAGATTGGATGGTTGGAATGTCCTTTTCACGACACAGTCTCCTGAAAAATGCATATAAGGGTTTTCTTACAAGAAAAACCTGAATTAGAGCGTGGATATACCAAAATATTCAATAAAGTCAATAAATGGCTTGCTTTTGAGCGGTTTTAATTCGCTTAGATTTAAATTCACGCGGGTCTCTCGTTTTATCAATTATTTGTGAGACGGGTTTTAAAGCTGGACAGGCAGGTGTTTCATCTTGATATTTGTGAAAAAAACCATGAGGATCTCCAGGTTTGGAAAAAATAAAGAAATTGTCTCCGCTGCTTTTGCTTCTTTTTGGACTTATCGCCGCAATTTATTTTGATCTCGGCAGATATGTTGATTACCGGTTTCTGCAAACACATCAAGACATTGTGAAGGGTTTTATCGCTGATATGCCTGTTCGGGCCGCACTGGTTTTTTTGGCGCTTTATGCACTTTCCACCGCGTTTTCTCTGCCTTTCGGAGCAATTATGACAATATCTGGTGGCTGGTTATTTGGTATCTGGATTGGCGGTAGTCTGACAATTATAGGGGCCACAATCGGAGCCAGCACTCTTTTCTTGGCGACGCGTTATGCGCTTCGTGAGGTGATGGTTGCGCGTGCCGGTGCGCGTTTACAGCAATTTGAGGCAGGTTTTAACCGCCATTCGACCAGCTATTTGCTGGCGATGAGGCTTATTCCAATCTTTCCGTTCTTTTTGGTCAATTTTCTCCCCGCCTTGATTGGTGTTAAATTCAGAACTTATGCTTTGACAACACTGATTGGTATTGCGCCAGGGACATTTGTTTATGCCGGTTTAGGGAATGGTATTTCTTATGTTTTATCCGCGGATGAACCGCTGAATACATCCGTGATTTTTAGCCCGTTGGTTTTTTTGCCATTGTGTGGTTTGGGGTTTTTGAGTTTACTTCCAGTTATGTGGAATAAAGTAAAGGGTTAGTCAGTTAGGCCGGATTATGAAAGCCATATCGAAATTTGATTTATGTGTCATTGGTGCAGGTTCGGGCGGCTTATCGGTTGCCGCGGGAGCGGCACAAATGGGGGCGCGTGTTGTGCTTGTGGAAAAAGGAAAAATGGGTGGGGATTGCCTTAATTATGGCTGTGTACCATCTAAAGCTCTGCTTTCTGCTGCACATAAAGCCAATAACATGCAAGACGGGAAAGAGTTTGGGATTAAACAGAATGGTCTCGATATAAATTTTAGATCTGTTCATAACCATGTACATGATGTGATTGAAGGCATTGCCCCGCATGACTCCGTCGAACGGTTTGAAGGGTTAGGCGTTACTGTCATTAAGTCAAAAGCTAAATTTATGGATGCGCGGCGCGTGCGTGCCGGGTCTAAAATAATCATGCCGCGTTATACGGTTATTGCCACCGGTTCTAGCACAGCTCTCCCGGATATTCCGGGACTTGCAGATATTGATTATCTGACCAATGAAACTGTTTTTGATCTTACCCGTGCGCCCCGCCACATTGTGATTATTGGAGGTGGACCCCTTGGTGTCGAAATGGCACAAGCTCTCAGAAGATTGGGGAGCGAGGTCACAATTTTGGAGGCCAAACGCCTTCTCCCAAAAAGCGATCACGAACTTGCCGAAGTCGTATCGGGGCAACTCCGCAAAGAAGGCATCCGAGTTGTTGAAGAAACAAATATTATTCAAATCAGTCAGCGGCGTGGCGGTGCCGTTATTCATATCGCTGATGGGAAGAGTGTTCGCGATATTGATGCCACCCATGTTCTAGTTGCGACAGGGCGGCGCCCGAATTTCGATGACCTGGATTTGGATAAGGCTGGAGTTTTATTTTCTGAAAACGGCATTGAGGTCGACCGTCGGTTGCGGACAACAAATAAAAAAGTGTTTGCGATTGGCGATGTGATTGGCGGTACGCAGCAAACTCATGCTGCCGGTTATCATGCGGGTATCGTTATCCGAAATACACTCTTCAGGCTTCCGGCGAAAGCCGACTTATCCGTTATGCCGCGTGCGGTTTATACAAATCCTGAAATCGCTGAGGTTGGTCTCACCGAATCTGAGGCCAGTCAAATTTATACGGGTGTACGGTCTCTTAAATGGAGTTTCGATGATAATGACAGGGCGCGTGCCGAACGCGAAATTGAAGGGCTTGTGAAAATCATTGTCTCTCGACGTGGTAAGATTTTAGGCGCTGGCATAGCCGGGAAAAATGCAGGAGATTTGATTACTCCTTGGACACTTGCCATGCAGGAAGAGTTAAACATATCCTCTATGGCCAGTTTAATTTCTGCATACCCAACGAGAAGTGAAGCATCGAAGCGTGCCGCAGGTTCATTTTATTCACCAATTTTGCATGGAAAAGCCACAAGAAGGTTAGTGAGATTTTTAAGCTTTTTTGGTTAGACACAGTCTCTCTAAGGATAGATATTTTATTGTAATAAAACTCTACCTTCTCTTCGTGGATCAGCCCCGCCATCTAAAATCTCTATAGAATTATCTCTGAGCAGTCGGATACCATGCAAGCCGCTATGTTGTCTTTTCAGTATCACCCTATGGCCCATGGCTTCCATTTTTGGTTTTAATTCTGAAACCCTTGTATCCGCCTCTAGTTCTAAGGTTTTTCCTGTGGTCACATGGCGCGGTAAATTAATTGCTTCTTGCATTGATAGGTCATAGTCCAATAGTGCAATAACTGTCTGGGCAACATATGAAATAATTTTTGGACCGCCCGGTGAGCCAATGGCGGCAAAGAATGACCCGTCTTGATTAAAAATTATCACTGGTGTCATTGATGATCGCGGGCGTTTACCAGGAGCGACTGAATTTGCAACCGCGATACCATCTTTCTTTGGCGAAAATGAGAAATCTGTTAATTGATTATTCAGGAACATCCCCCCCGACATAATGCGTGATCCAAAAGCTGCCTCAACGGATGAGGTCATGGAAACCACATTACCCTCCGCGTCACGAACAACAAAATGTGTTGTTGATTGTTGTTCAGGACTAAAGGAAGGTGTCAAAAAAGAAGAATTTTTAATCACTCCAGGAGTAATATTTTCAAGTGATTTGTCGGGATTAATAAGCTCGCTTCGACTTTTTATATAAGAGGCCTCCAATAATGATGTAACAGGTACATTTATGAAATCTGGGTCTCCGATATATTTTTCTCTATCTGCAAAAGCTAGGCGTGTAGACTCGGTAATGAGATGTATTACTCTTGCATCGTCTATGTCATGTGTTGACAAATCGAAGTGAGAAATCACTCCAAGAATTTGTAATAATGCTATACCACCGGAACTTGGTGGGCCCATACTGCAGACCTTGTAAGCTCGATAAGGTAAACATAAATTTTCTCGTTGTTTAGCTTGATAGTTAGAAAAGTCCTTTTGTCTAAGTTTTTGCTTCGGGTTTAAGTCTGCCAAATCAGAAATGATTTTTTTGCTATTTTCACCAGCATAAAAACTTTTAGCACCGTTCTCAGCCAACTTAATAAGTGTTTCAGCATATTCTGGGTTCTTTAAAAGTGTGCCAATAGGTTTGGCTTTCAGTTTCGTAAAGTTATCAGATGAAATTTTATCTGTGTTACCTGGCTGGATGAAATAAATTGAACGCGCGGAGGGGCTGTTTTGTATGAATGGGTCGGCACTTAACAGATAATGAAGCCTCGGAGTAATTTTAAAACCATCAGTTGCCAGTTTGATGGCAGGCAAAAAGAGGCTGGCCCAATTTAGTCGTCCATACTTTTTATGAACTGTTTCCAATAATGCAGGTATACCAGGCACTCCTACTGCGTCAGTGCTGGTCATAGCCTTTACAAAACCCTCAAGTGTCCCGGCGCGGTTAGAAAAAATTTCTGGTGTTATGGCTGATGGCGCAGTTTCTCTTCCGTCCCAACTGGTTAATTCATCAGCTAACGCATCGTAATGAAGAATAAACCCGCCGCCAGCAATGCCAGATGATTGTGGCTCGACAAGTCCTAAAACTGCTTGAATAGCAATTGCTGCATCAGTTGCACTGCCGCCATTACTGAGAATTTCTATTCCTGCTTTTGCTGCAAGTGGGTGTGCTGCTGCTACGATAAAATTTTTAGGTTCAGGCTGTTCGATATTATCTGCATATGCATGTGTTCTAGTTAAGGCTAAAAATAAACCCAAAAGGCATAAAAGTGGTGAGTAAGATAATTTGCTGATTGATTTATTCATAGAAATTTTAATTAACCAGATAATTCACATTATACTTTAACCCAATTGAGGGGTAAATAAAGACCCCAAGTTTATTCATGTCTTGCCAAGCTGTTGGTAAGCATTTAAACACAGATCATTAATTTGATCTTGTGTAGGTCTAAAAAGCACCGGTAGCTCAGCTGGATAGAGTACTTGACTACGAATCAAGGGGTCGGGAGTTCGAATCTTCCCCGGTGCGCCATAATCTTTATTACAGAATTGATAATATATTTTTTAATTTAACTTTCGATGACGACATAGTCGTTGATTATGAGGGCATAAGTAAAATCAATACCGGCGAGGGTAATGATAGAGTGTCTAGTCTGATTTCAAAGATTTTGATATTGATGGGGATGTAGATTAATCAGACACAATGACAGAATATTGGTTTTGAAACTGATGAAAATCCTGAAATTTTAAAAATGAAAAATTATAAAAAATATATCCTCATTGTTATTTTTACATCTTTAGTAATTTTATTAACTTTTCTTTATTTATCTTACAGACAAGTAAACTTTCATGCTTTGAGAGACCCACCAAAAGATGGTGAGATTATTAAAAAAAGCTTAATGCATGAGGGCATTAATAGAAAATATCTCGTTTATAAACCAAGTAAGATTAACAAAAATCCACCATTAGTGATTTATTTTCACGGTTCATTAGGAACCGGAGAAAACATGCGTAATCTGTCTGGTTTCGACTTTGATTACTTAGCTAACGAGTATGGGTTTGTAGTTGCATATCCTGACGGTTATGAAAATCATTGGAATGACTGCAGACGAAGTGCATCATATTCTGCCAATTTAGAAAATATTGACGACGTTGGCTTTGTTAAAGCGTTAATCAGTCAACTTCAGTCAGATTTTAATATTGATCCTCAAAAAGTTATTGCTTCCGGTTTTTCAAATGGTGGACACATGGTCTACAGATTAGCAATGGAAGCGCCAGAAAGTATTTTTATTGCTGCACCAATTGCCGCAAATATGCCGGTAGATGAAAATTTAGATTGCGTTAAATCGGAACTACCTGTGCACATAACTATTTTTAATGGCACAGAGGACCTCATTAATCCCTATGAGGGTGGCCTAGTAGAGGTTTTGGGGAATAAAAGTAGAGGCGAGGTTTTGTCTTCGCAAAAAACGCTTAATTACTGGGCAAGTTTAGCTGATGTGTCCCTTCAAGAGCCAACGATTACAAATTTTCCTGAAATAGATGGTAATCCCGAAACTAAAGTTTCTAAGATCTCTTTTTCTGGGCAAAGGGATGTATCACTATATCGATTGGAAGGTTCCGGTCACGTGGTGCCATCAAAATTTATGAATTTTGGAGAAATTTTAGGCGGTAACGCGAAAGAAATATCTGCAGCCGAAGAGATTTTTAGCTTTTACAAAAGTTTAACTCTTAAGTCTTCAATGTCAGAATAATATTACCTCTTGTTTTACCTGTTCTTTGATAACCAAGAGTTTCCAGATGTTTTAAGATATCTCTTTTCCATGACTTACTGTTTGGCTCGATAACAATACATCTAGGCCATAATTTCTCTGGTGCTTCATCAAAAAAATGGAAAAAGAGCCTGATCTTCGAAGCCTTCGATATCAATTTTCATAGAGTCTATTTTAATAATATTTTGATTGTTTAAAATATTGATTAGAGTTTCAGTTTCTACATAAATAGGCGGGGTATTATCCGAGTTCTCCCTAATTACGCTTGCTGTTCCCAGTCCGCTACCACAATAAAAAGGCACTTTATCTCCTTGACCGATACATAGTGGTACGATGGTGATTATTTCGTCCAAATCATTAATTGAAACATTGAAATTCAAGAGTTCCAATGTCGGCGGATTTGGTTCAATAGCAATAATTTTAGTGAAACCGCGTTTGGCCAGACTCAAGGAGTAATGCCCTGTATTAGCGCCTATATCTATAAAAACTTTATCTTTTTGTGATTTATGGCCCTCACATTCGAGAGCATCAATTTCTTTCAAATCATAAAATTTTGAGGTTGTTAGAATTTTTGCGTCAGTTGTGTTTTCGCTAATGTTCAAACGGTATTTGATGCCATGGATTGTCGCATCAACAACTTCATAACCTAGACGTTCCCATATTTTTTGAATTTGACGTCTTATAGTACCTCTGCTTATGCCGAGTTTTCTTAAAAACTCTAATATAAAAGTTATATTTCTAGGTTTATAGTATCCAAATTTTTCAGACATTTTTTGCCCATAGGTTAGATTTTGTAAAATTAAGTTTATACGTTTTTTTATTTTTACTTATCAAAAGTTAAGAAAATTTCATTTCAAATATTGTTGTTATGTAATTTAAACCATGTAATGCTCTTTGCGTTGAGAAATATACTTGGAGTTTTGCGATGGCCACGCGTAAGTCCACTAACGACAAAAAACCAACTGAGGCTTCAGTAAGCCCTGGAGAAAATAAGTTAGGGTTTTCACCAAACATTAATTCTACCTATAGTCTTGGTAGGACGGTTTATATCACCGCGTGGATTGTTGAAATCGTAGCTGCGATTATCGGACTTTTCATAGCCTTCTCTATAGGTATTTCCGAATTTGTAAATATCCCTGAAGCGGAGAGAGATTTTGGGGCTCACACGCGTGCAATTTTGGGTGCATTACCGTTTGTCTTGATTGCAATTCTCGAGCCGACCAAAATTTATCTCGCATCTGGTCTTTATCATTCACGTATTGCAAATCGGCTAGGTATGACTTTGGCCTTTCTTGTCGGTCTCACAGCTCTGACTTTTGTAACATTTGAAACAATGTTCAATGCCTTAATTCAGCAAAATACAAATATCACACAGCAAACCCGCCAGCTTGTTAATGAAAGATACGAAGTTCTTGATGCCATAGAAACCATTGATCGTGATATTAATCGCTTCTCATCAGCGACCCCTCAACAAATCCGTCAGCAATTTTCTGGACCAATTGAAAATCTTGAAGCAGATCGTAAGAGACGAATAGATACTGCCGCGCGCGACCATGATGAAACACTTACAACATTAACTGCAAGGCTTGACAGCTTGCAGGCCCAAAATGTGAGCAATGCTGGGGAGGTTCTAAGAGAAGAAATTTCTCGATTGAGTACTGCCATTCAAGATGTGACGCGCCTTAGACAAAATGCCGTTAGTAATATTAATAGCCGCTACAAGCAGCAAATTGATGAAATTAAAGCTCAAATCGAAGGCATTAATGAGGACAGGCGCGAGCAAATTGATAGCACGGATGACTTCTTTTTTGGTCGGTCACAGATTGTGCGTGAGATTAACACTGCTAGTAACAGTCAGATTGACGATTTAAGTGCTTCGATAGCCAAGCTTGAAAGTCAACGCGATGAAGAACTACGCGTTGCTATTTCCGGTTATGAAACAAGACAACGGAGTTTATCAACAGAGCAGGATCGCTTACGTAAAATTATTGCATCCCAATCTGAACGGCTTTCACAGGTGCGCAACACTCAAATCGAAACAGTTCAACGTTTGATTGCAAACTCAAAAGCTGATTATGCCGAAAGGCTGGATGCAATTAATGCACAAATTGACAAACAAATTGGCGAAATCAATGTTCAAAAACAGGCATCACTCGAAACCTCTGGCTCGCAGGCACTGTTGATACCGGCTTTACAGGAAAAAAAGAGCGAGCTGGTTATAAAAAGCAATGAGCTTCGTAAGGCTTACCGCGAAAAAGTTGAGAAAGTTCAAGTTTATCAGCTTACTGCCATTGTCTGTGGCACGCTGGAAGAATGGTGTTTTAAAGATAGTTCGCTTCTACCGACTGGAAGCGAGAGTTTTACGCGCGCGCGGGCGCGAGGTTTTGATGTTGCAGATTTGCCTGAAGAAAAAGTAAAATTTGTTTCGACACTCTGGTTTGGATCCACAGCGCTTATTGTCGCCACAATGGGGACATTTCTGGCGTTTATTTCATTCGTATTATCTGAAGACAGACAAATCAGAGCCCAACGCCGTAGCCGGTCGGGTAAAGTGATTGTCATGATGTTCCTGCGGTTCTCAAGTTTGCTCAAGGCTTTTGGGCAAAGCCTTATAGAGATAGCCGCACGAACAGGCGATGGCTTTATTTATGTGACGCGTGCATTGGTCTATTTGTTCCGTTTTGTTGTTGAGACGGTACTCGATATTATCGGCATGCTGGCGGATAGCTTGCGCATTCTGATTTTGGTGTTAAGCCGAGGTGTGCATATGACATTTGTCGAAATCCGACGCAATATTCGCAAGAATGCAGCCCGGACAATTAACGATGTTGAAGCCACAGCCCTGGTCACACCGTCGCTTGATAAGCCGACACAGGCCGATGGTGCTGGTGAAATCAATGCGGCGAACAGCGCCGCCGCGCAGGAGGCTCAGCCCCCCCAAAAATTAATGAAAGAGCCGCCTATCGAAGAACTAAAGACAGAAGAAATTGCAACGAAAGCGACAAAAGTTGATGCTCGACAAAATGCTGAAGAGCCAAAAGTAAGAGCTGTTCCGGTAACCAAAAAAATATCAGCTTCAGTAAATGCCTCACTTTCGTCAGTTCGTGAGACACTCAATAAAACGCTCTTTAATCCGGATATCATAAAATCTATCGGCGAGAAAATTCCCTTTAAGAGTGATGTTGCAGAACGCGTGGAGACGCCAAAAAAAGCACCGGTTCCCAGAAAGAAACCAGCAACTAAAAAGCAAGCCTCTGTCTCTACCAAAGAGTTGAATGCCGGACGGCGTACACCGCCGCGCCCGCCTAAAACCACACGTAAATCTCCACCAAAAAAATGGTATGAAGATTGATTTGGTCGATTATTTTGGTCTTACTGAAAGTTTCCTGTCGCTTTATGGTAAGATGGTTACTATGTAATCAATACGCACCAAATATAGGCATCCGGTTAGATAATGAAATCAGACCCTCACACATTGTTCGATAATTTTGATTTGTTGATCGATGACGGGCTCATTCTTGTGGACCCAAATGGAGAGGTTGTTCGGGCAAATCAATCGTCACTTTCCACTCTGGGCGAACGCATCATAAATCAGCCGCTTGAATATTATTTACGCCACCCCGATATAAATCAAGCGATTGATAATATTAAAGAATTTGGTGAGACGAGTCCACTTACCTACCTTCGTTATGATGATGTCCAGCACGAATATGTTGTGAAATTTGCTCCTTTTCCAGATGATCATTGTCTGGTTCGCATGAATGATGTCACAGCGCGTATCAGTTTTGATAAAATCAGATCGGAATTTGTCGCAAATGTGAGCCATGAATTACGTTCCCCCCTCACAACTCTTACCGGATTTATCGAAACCCTACAGACAACTGCTGCGGATGATCCTAAAGCCCGTATTGAATTTCTTGCTATTATGCGAGAGGAAGCAGGACGCATGCAGCGGCTAGTTGATAGTTTGTTGTCTTTGTCCCGCGTAGAGTCGCAAGAGCATTTACATCCCAATGACGATGTGCAGATGACGGATGTGGTGAAGGAAGTTTACGATTTGATGACGCATCGCGCAGCGCAATGCGGGATGCGTATAGAGCTTATAAATAATTTGCCGCAAAAACTTAATCCTATTGTTTTGGGCAAGAAAGATGAGTTGAGTGAGGTGCTCCATAATCTTCTGGAGAATGCAATTAAATATGGTTATCAGAACTCAACGGTTAAATTTATCCTTGAAACTGACGAGCCTAAAAAAATGGTGCAGATAAGTGTCGTTAATTCAGGTGAGGGTATTGATGAGATTCATCTGCCCCGTCTAACAGAAAGATTTTACCGTGTAGATAAAGCCCGCACTCGTAAGCTGGGTGGTACAGGACTCGGGCTTGCAATTGTGAAGCATATTGTGAACCGTCATAGAGGCCGTTTACAAATCACAAGTGAAAGGGGTGGTGAGACTGTATTCACAGTTTATTTCCCGATTATAGGGGCGTAGATTTCTGACATATCAGTTTAAAAATCAAAAGAACTAAAACGACTGTATATCGGGGGGGCATCCACATGATTTTGCTCTATTTTTGCAGTTATATGTAATGCGTCGATGCTTTTTGTGAATTTGTCACATTTCTGTAATATGAATGGGGTTAGTTGCAAATTACTGCTACTCTCATGCTCAAATCTATTGGAGGCAAACATGCCCAAAGTAAAAGTGTTTCAACCACATTTAAAAAAAATAATTCTCAAGAGTTTTCTTTCATTATTCATCCTCTCCGTAACAACGATTATTGCATCAGCGCGCGATCAAATTGTTGTTGTCGGCTCTTCGACAGTCTTCCCTTTTTCAACCACGGTTGCTGAGCAATTTGGCCGCAATACAGAATTTAAAACTCCTATCGTCGAGTCAACTGGATCCGGTGGCGGCTTAAAGCTTTTTTGTGCCGGTATCGGTTTGGAACACCCGGATGTGACAAATGCTTCTCGTCGCATCAAGAAAAGTGAATTTGATAATTGCCAGTCCAAAGGTATTGATATGACTGAGGTGGTTATCGGCTATGACGGCATTGTTGTGGCAAATGTCAAATCTGCCCCAAAACTCAATCTGAGTTTGAAGCACATTTTTATGGCGACCGCCGCTAAAGTCCCTGCACCGGGTTGTGAGACCGATTGTGCGCTGGTGGATAACCCTTATAAAATGTGGAGTGACATTGATAAGTCCCTGCCTGCCAAGAAAATCGAAATTCTCGGCCCACCACCGACATCCGGTACACGTGATGCGTTTCAGGAACTGGCAATGCAAGGTGGTTCAAAAGCATTCCCGACCCTCAATGCGCTTAAAAAATCAAATAAGAGTCAATGGAAGCGCATTGTTCATACCGTGCGTGAAGACGGCTCATGGATTGACTCGGGTGAAAACGATAATTTGATGGTTAACAAATTAATCGCTAATCCTGATGCAGTAGGTGTTTTTGGCTATAGTTTCCTTGAGCAAAATGCAGATAAGCTTAAAGGCGCTAATATTGACGCTGTCGCGCCAACTTTCGATAATATTGCCGAGGGCAAGTATAATATTTCCCGTTCCCTCTATTTTTATGTGAAACTTGCCCATATTGGCACGGTTCCAGGCATACAAGAGTTTGTAGAGGAATTTACGAGTGAAGCCTCATTTGGTGAGGAAGGTTATCTCGTTGATAAAGGTCTCATACCTCTCTTTGAAGGAGAGCGGGAAACCATACGGATGCAAGCCCTTACCTTGAAAAAACTGGATTTGTAAACTTCTTCATCGCGTTAAATCGTCCTGAATTGAGATTTTCAAAAGGGTATCACTATTCAGGGTTTTAATAGAGGTAATAATTTTGGAACTTATTGGGTGGGCATTTCTTGCTTTAATATTCCTGTTACCACTGATTGCCAATTTTTATGGTCGACGGCGCATACGTGGGCTAATGCTTGTGTCCGCGCAAAGGCAAACCGAAGGGAGTGTTAAACAACACTCCCTCACCTCTTTTCACGGCCTCTTTATGTCCATGAGTGTGCTTTTGCCAGTCTTGGTGATTCTCTTGTCTTGGCTGGTTTTTTCGCCAATGATTGTCTCCTCCTTATTGGTGTCAGAAATTACCAGACTGACCGGTGAGACAGATCCCCGTATGCTCAGTATTCTTATTTCTAAGCTGGAGGCCCTCTATGACGGTGTGCTTCAAGCAGAATTTGTTGAGCCGGAAGTGCGACAGGCGCTGGACTATTATAGCGCGTTAATAATCCGAGCTGATATATTTCTTTATGTTGTTACAATCGCAACGGCGCTTGCAGGTTTTGTCTTTTCAGCCCGATATATCTCTCCCCGGTTTGCGGCGCGGGATAAGGTTGAGGTCATCATCAAACGCCTGATGCAATTGGCTTCAGGTGTTGCGATTTTAACCACGATTGGCATTATTTTATCGTTGGCTTTTGAGGCTAGCCGATTTTTTGATACCATACCGATTAGCGATTTTTTATTCGGTACGCATTGGAGTCCGCAGATTGCTATTCGTGAAGGCCAGGCCGGAGGCTCGGGGGCTTTCGGTGCCATACCGCTTTTTGCCGGCACATTGATGATTACTTTTATTGCCATGTTGCTGGCTGTCCCTATTGGCTTGATGTCAGCGGTTTATCTGTCGGAATATGCGTCGAAGCGTTTACGGAATTTTGCCAAACCTGCGATTGAATTACTCGCCGGTATTCCAACTGTTGTTTATGGTTTTTTTGCCGCTTTGTTTGTCGCGCCTTTTTTACGGAATAATGGGAGTGTCCTTGGGCTGGATTTATCTTCCGAGTCGGCGCTGGCTGCCGGGTTGGTGATGGGAATTATGATTATTCCTTTTATCTCGTCACTCTCAGATGATGTGATTAATTCCGTACCGCAAAGTCTGCGCGACGGCGCGTCTGCGCTGGGTGCGACACAAGCAGAGACAATTACACAGGTTATTCTCCCTGCCGCTTTGCCTGGCATTGTGAGCGCTATCTTGCTTGCAATATCCCGTGCCATTGGCGAGACCATGATTGTTGTTATGGCCGCAGGTGTGGCAGCGAATTTAACCGCCAATCCGTTCGAGTCGGTTACAACGGTAACGGTTCAGATTGTGATGTTGTTGGTGGGCGACCAAGAATTTGACAGCGCCAAAACACTTGCTGCTTTCGCGCTTGGGCTTGTATTATTTTTTGTAACGCTGATGCTCAATGTTTTGGCGCTCTATATTGTTCGCAAATATAAGGAGCAATATGACTGATCAGGTGACACAAACAGCACAATCAAAGCGTTTGAAAAAACGCTATCAAGCTGAAAAAAGATTTAAATTTTTTGGGCTTGCAGCTATTTGTTCTGCAGCTGGTATATTGCTTATATTGCTTGGTGGATTGACACATATGTCTGTTCCAGCCTTTACGCATCATTACGTCACGCTCGATATTACCATTCCTGAAACGACCTTGAGCGCAAACCAAATAGCAGACGCCGCTGCCATACGCAAAGTGAATTGGCGCGGGATAGTGCGTAAAACGCTCAGAAACGAATTCCCGGATGTGACTGACCGACGTGGCAAGCGCGCTATCGGGAATCTGTTATCTGGCGGGGCTGGTGATGCGTTGCGTGATAAGGTAGTCAATGAACCTTCTATTATCGGTTCGACCGTATCGGTAGCTCTGCCGTTATCTGATGATGTTGATTTATTATTGAAGGGGCTGATTGACAGATCTCAACCCGAAGAAAATAGGGTGATATCTGACCGCGAATTGTCTTTTATCGACCATTTGGAGGCTGCCGGCCGGATTGATAGACGCATTGCCTGGTTCTTGTTTACATCGGGTGATAGCAGGGAAGCTGAGATGGCGGGCTTACGCAGCGCTTTTGTCGGTACGCTTTTGACCATGCTGGTGACACTCCTTTTCAGTTTTCCATTAGGTGTGATGGCGGCAATTTATCTGGAAGAAATCGCAACAAAAAATCGCCTCACGGATTTGATTGAGGTGAATATCAATAATTTGGCTGCTGTGCCATCCATTGTGTTCGGCTTGCTGGGCCTTGCGGTGTTTATTAACTTCTTTCATCTCCCACGTTCAGCGCCACTCGTCGGGGGGATGGTGCTGGCTCTCATGACGCTTCCGACCATTATCATTGCAACACGTGCCGCGCTTGCTGCTGTGCCACCCTCTATTAGAGAGGCCGCTTTGGGGGTTGGCGCTTCGCCTATACAGGTGATTTTTCATCATGTGTTGCCACTTGCCATGCCAGGAATTTTGACGGGAACAATTATCGGTCTGGCGCAGGCTGCAGGTGAAACGGCACCGCTTTTGATGATTGGTATGATGGCATTTATTGTTGATACACCAATGTGGATTGATGATAAGGCGACGGTTTTGCCGGCACAGATTTATATGTGGGCCAATAACCCCGAACGTGCCTTTCAGGCTAAAACAGCCGCCGGTATTATTTGCCTGATGGTATTTCTTCTGTTTATGAATGCCTTAGCGATATATTTGAGAAAAAAATATGAAAAGAGATGGTGATATGACGAGTTCAATTCCCAAAATCAAATCATCAGGCATCATCGTTGATTATGACGGTAAGCGCGCCTTGCATGGCATTGATTTAGATATCTATCCGAATGAAGTCACCGCACTGATTGGCCCCTCGGGTTGTGGAAAATCAACATTTCTGCGCTGTATCAACCGTATGAATGACGTCATTGATAATTGCACCGTGAGTGGGCGGTTGATGATTGACAATATGGATGTGTACGATCCTAAGATTGATGTTGTGGAACTCCGTGCGCGGGTGGGTATGGTTTTTCAGAAGCCTAACCCTTTTCCAAAATCAATTTACGATAATGTAGCCTATGGGCCGCGTATCCATGGTTTGACGGAAAACAAAGATGATATGGATCAGATTGTCAAAAAAAGCCTAAAGCGTGCCGGCCTATGGGGTGAGGTGAAAGAGCGTTTAGATGACAAAGCGTTGGGGCTTTCAGGTGGGCAGCAGCAGCGACTTTGTATTGCTAGAGCGATTGCGGTTAATCCTGATATTCTTTTGATGGATGAACCGTGCTCAGCACTCGATCCGATTGCGACATCTATTATCGAAGAACTTATTGATGAATTAAGGGGGCGCTTTACGATTGTTATCGTGACTCACTCCATGCAACAGGCGGCACGCGTATCGCAAAAGACAGGGTATTTTCATCTTGGGAATATCATCGAATATGGTGAAACACAGGAGATTTTTACGCGCCCACAAAATGAGCAGACAGAAGCTTATATATCAGGGCGGATTGGATAGTTATTAAATGGTAGAAAAACAACATATCGTGACGGCATTTGATGAGGATTTGGCGACATTGAACGACATGATGGCCAGAATGGGGGCTTTGGCCGAGACTCAACTTTTTGCCTCTACTGAAGCACTTATTGCCCGAAACCCGTCGAGTCTTGATGATATCATCAAACGTGATAAGGAACTCGATAATCTCGAGGCAGTGCTGAATGATAAAGTCATTGAGATTATTGCGTTGCGTGCTCCGCGTGCTGCAGATTTGCGGCATGTGATTGTCGCCTTGAAAGTGGCTTCAACACTGGAGCGTATTGGTGATTTGGCTAAAAACATAGCCAAAAGAAATAAGGTGATATTGGAAACCACGCTAAAAACGCAAATGTTGCCTTCTATCAGAGCCATGACATCTATGGTTCTGAAAATGCTCAATAAGACGCTGGATGCTTATGTTGATGTTGACCCGGTCACAGCGCTAGAAGTCATGGAGTATGATGTTGAGGTGGATAAGCTCAACACGGTTGTCTTTCAAAGTCTTATTGAAGAAATGTCGGATGATCAGGAACAGTTGAAGATTGGCCCACATCTGCTCTTTGTTGCTAAAAATATTGAACGCATCGGTGATCATATTACGGGTATCGCAGAACAAATTTACTTTTTACATCACGGAGAAATGCCAGATCAGGACCGGCCTAAAGCCGATAAATCGAGTACAATTGTATTGAGTTAGGTAGAGAGATGCCAGCCAAAATCCTTATAGTTGATGATGAGCCAGCACAGCAGCAATTATTGAGATATAATATCGAAAAAGCAGGCTATGACACTTTGCTTGCGGATAATGGTAAAGATGCCCTCCTCATTATTGAGGAAGTCAACCCGGATTTAATCATTCTTGACTGGATGATACCTGAAGCTTCTGGCATTGATGTTTGCCGTGAGTTACGCAGTCGCCCAGAGACGCGCCTGTTGCCGATTCTTATGATCAGCGCGCGTGGTGAGGAAGGTGACCGTGCGCTGGGGCTGGACTCGGGTGCTGATGATTACATCACTAAGCCATTTTCTCCACGAGAAATGGTATCGCGTATCAAAGCTTTGTTGAGACGTTCACGCCCGACATTGTTGCAGGATAAGCTGGAGTTTCAGGGCTTGGAATTGAACCCTGAAACCATGCGGGTAACGAGAAACGGCGATAATATTCATCTTGGAGCACGTGAATTTAAGCTTCTGAGCATACTAATTGAACGTCCGGAAAGGGTGTTTAGTCGTGACCAGCTACTTGATTTGGTCTGGGGGCATGGGGTTTATGTCGAGGAACGCACGGTCGATGTGCATATGAGCCGTCTGCGTCGCGCCTTAAATAAAAGGTCGGATGGCGGTCCGGATAGGCCGGATATGATACGCACTGTGCGCGGCGCAGGTTATGGGCTGACCAAAAAATATTAAGTTGATTTGAGTGTCGTTTTAGCGGCCATCGCCATAATGGTGTAGCAAATAAGCGCCGCCGTAAAATCATTCGATGTTTGTCCTTCAACTGGCGCAAGTTCGGTGATATCAATGCCGACACAGCGCCGTCCTCTTAGGGTGCTTTCCACCAAATCCAGAGATTGATAAAACCCTAACCCTCCCGGCACAGGTGTCCCTGTCGCGGCGATTACGGACGGGTCAAGACCGTCCACATCAAAGGTGATATAAATATTTTCTGGGAAATCATCCGGAACCTCAATTTGGCTGATATTGTTTCTTACCAGCATTGGCCCGTCATGGGTGATGACCCCGTGTTTGGTGCGGGCAAGCTCTTCTTCTGTGCTGAGCGCGCGAACGCCCAGAGAGACAATTGGCAGTCCCGCTTCCGCAAGTAGATGCATAACGCTGGCATGAGAGTGATGATGACCCTGATAGGCCACACGGAAGTCCGCATGGGCATCAATCTGAACGATACCAAGTTTTTCACCTTTCCGATGTAATGCATCCATGACGCCCATTACCGCGCCATAGCTAACACTATGCTCGCCGCCAAGTGTCACCGGAATATGTCCCTTTGCGCAAATATTGGTGGTTAGGTCGCGTAAGTCTTGCATGACCTTTTCAATCGGTTGGGTGCAATCAAGTTCAGGGTGCGTGAAAATACCCTGTTCGCATGGCTCGAAGCCCAAGACATTCCTCTCCAGCTGGTCGCTGGCTTGCAAAATAGCCTCCGGCCCTTTGTGCGTGCCTGTGCCATAAGAGACCGTGGCTTCCAGTCCACAGGGAATAATCTGAAACAAAGCGTCGGCTTGTTGATTTTCAGATGAGGTGAGTTCTGAACCTAAAAACTGAGACGTCATGATAAGCGCCTTTCAAAATCACCGAAATCAAATTCCCTAACTAGTTTAAGCGCATCCGTCTGGCTGTTCCAGATAGCGATGGATGGCATCTTCATCCCGTTAAAAGTGGTTGTTTTGACCATTGAGTAATGCGCTTGATCCAGAAAGGCGAGGCGTTGCCCACTTATGGGTCGTTCAGGGAGTGTGTAGGTACCGATAACATCACCGGCGAGACAACTCGGCCCACCCAGCGTGACGGTCACGCCATCTCCTGGC
This sequence comes from Candidatus Micropelagos thuwalensis, assembly GCF_000469155.1. Lineage (NCBI taxonomy): Bacteria > Pseudomonadati > Pseudomonadota > Alphaproteobacteria > Candidatus Micropelagius > Candidatus Micropelagius thuwalensis. The sequence continues at coordinate 803,813 of NZ_AWXE01000004.1, forward strand.
GTCTCATTGATGAGAGCCGGGCGGTAAGGGGCTTCCAACACATCCGGCATGTGGCACGTTGCCGAAATATCCAAAATAGCAATCGGGCCATCATTATCTGCCACATCCAGGACTTCGCCGACCAGTATACCCGCGTCAAACGCAATTGCAGTGCCGGGCTCAAGATAAATCTGCGCGTCATAGTCAGAGCGCAGTCTTTTCAATAAGGTGATAAGAGCTTCTGTCTCGTAATCTGGTTGCGTCAACATGTGACCGCCACCGAGATTGAGCCATTTAAACCGCCCCTTTTGTGCCGCCAGATAAGGTTCAATGGCGGCGACGGTGCGTGCAAGTGGATCGAGACCCTGTTCGCATAAATTATGAAAATGCAAACCGTCTATCTCTGGCAGGTCAAGCTGCATGAGTTGTTCTAGTGGTTGACCGAGCCGCGAGCCGGTCATGCTCGGGTCATATTTTGCTGTCTGCCCCTCTGAATGTTGTGGGTTGATACGCAAACCGGTGTCTGCCCCTTGTTGGCGTGTTATATCTGCAAAATTTGCGTGCTGGCTCAAATTGTTAAAAACCACATGGCTGGAAAGAGTTGCAATTTCTTCGATTTCTGACGGCTTGAAAGCAGGCGCAAAGCTGGAGAGCTCACCGGCAAAATATTTTCTGGCAAGTTGGGCTTCCCATAAACCCGACGCGCAACACCCTGCAAGATAGTCACTGATTAGCGGCGCGAGCGACCACATGGAGAAGGCTTTTAAGGCCAGTAGTATTTTTGTGTCAGCGGCAGTCGCTATGTCTTTGAGAATTTGCAGATTTTCTGTCAGTTTAATTTCGTCAATGACAAAACATGGGCTGGGGAGTCTCGACAAATCAAGTTCAGCAAATCTTCCGGCACCAGATGACTGAGTTGGTAACATAATCAAAAATCCAACATGATTAAAAATCTAAAGCGGCGGGCAACTCGGTGATATGCCATGGCAAACCATAAATATTCAACCTGTCCATAAACGGGTCGGGGTCAAATTGTTCCATATTCCAGACTCCGGGTTTACGCCAGCTTTTATCTAATATTAAAGACGCGCCAATCATTGCAGGCACGCCTGTTGTGAAACTCACGGCCTGACTACCGACTTCCGCAAAGCACGCTTCATGGTCGCAGACATTATAAAGATAAACAGTTTTCGGTCTTCCCTCATGTGTCCCACTGATAATGTTACCAATGCAGGTTTTGCCTTTTGTGGTCTCTCCCAACCCTGAAGGTTCGGGGAGAACGGCCTTCAGGAACTGAAGTGGCACAATTTCTTGGCCCTCATATATTATCGGCTCAATCGAGGTCATGCCGATATTCTCCAGCACATTAAGATGCGTGAGATAGGCATCCCCGAAGGTCATCCAGAAACGGGCACGGGTCAGTTCGGGGAAATGTTTGGAAAGGGACTCAAGTTCCTCATGATACATCAGATACATGTTGCGATTGCCGACTTGGGGAAAATCAAAAGTTTGCTTATGGCTTAAAGCCGGAGTCTCGACCCAGGCGCCATCTTGCCAGTGCCGCGCGGGGGCTGTCACTTCACGGATATTAATTTCGGGATTAAAATTAGTGGCAAAATGTTGTCCGTGGTCACCACTGTTACAATCCAGAATATCCAGCGTCTGCATATTCTGGATATGGTGTTTGGCGATATAGGCTGTGAACACATTGGTCACACCGGGGTCAAAGCCCGAGCCTAAAAGGGCTGTTAGACCCGCTTTTTTAAATCTTTCCTGATAGGCCCATTGCCAATGATATTCAAATTTTGCTTCATCCAATGGCTCATAATTTGCCGTATCCAGATAATCGGCGCCGGCAGCAAGGCAGGCTTCCATAATATTTAAATCCTGATAGGGCAAAGCCAGATTAACTACGAGTGATGCCCCTGTCTTTTCGATAAGCCGTGTTGTCGCTTCGACATTATCCGCATCTAGTTCAGACGTTGTTATGCTAACGCCGGTGCGACTTTTAACACTGGTAGCTATCGCGTCGCATTTGGCAACACGGCGGCTGGCAAGCGTGATTTCTGAAAACATATCTGGCCACTTTGCCATTTTATGGACCGCAACAGAGCCGACGCCCCCGGCACCGATAACGAGAACTTTAGACATATTGCCCTCCAGATTTAATGCTCAAAGTAGGTGTAGCCCTGAATGCTATCTTTGAAAGTGGAAATCATTTCCTTTCTTTCTGCCGCGCTGACGCGCCCGGCGCGGACAGCATTTTCAACAATCACCTTAAATGTATCGACCATACGGCGCGGATCATATTCGACATAGCTCAAAACTTCAGAAACCGTATCGCCTTCTTGCTCATGCATCATCTCGAAACTTCCATCTGGTTTTAACTCAATGGTTACAACATTCGTATCGCCAAAAAGATTGTGCAAATCACCCAGAGTTTCCTGATAGGCGCCGACAAAAAATACACCCAGATAATATTCTTCACCTGCCATAAGGTCATGCACAGGGAGGGCGTTGGATACGCCTTTTTCGAGGACAAAGCGATCAATTTTGCCGTCGCTATCGCATGTAATGTCACTAAGAATAGCTTCTCTTTGAGGTTTTTCATTTAACCTTTGTAAGGGTGCAATAGGGTGAATTTGATCTATCGCCCATATATCTGGCAAACTTTGGAATAGAGAGAAATTGCAATGGAAAATATCGGCAGCTTGTTCTAGCGCATTAACCATATCTTCACCAATGCTGGTTGTATCGCATTGATGGGCGGGTAGAAGCAGGTTTTTAATCCTGTTCATCAAATACAAATATGTCCGTTCGGATTTTGCGGTCATTGCTAGATTGATCTGATTGCTTTGGAAAAGACTCCGCACCTCATCGCGGTAATATTGCAAATCGTTCCAGCATTCTTGTAATCTTTCATGTGTAAGATAGGTCTCAATTTCTAGCATTTTCGTTAAAAGCGGATGGTCATCATCTGCCGCATCAACCTTTAATGTGCTGTCAAAATGGGTTGCTTCAAGAACGTTGAATAACAGCATTGAGGATTGCGCAACACAGGCGCGCCCGCTTTCCGTAACAATCACAGGATGCGGCAGGTCATGGGAGTCCATCATATCTTTCACGGTCTCAATAATATTCAAACAATATTCACTCAAAGAATAATTTACCGAATTTGCAGAGGCGACATGTTCACCCGTATAGTCAACCCCAAGACCGCCGCCAAGATCGAGGTGAGTCAGCGGTGCGCCCTCGCGTTGCAATTCGACAAAAAACCGAGCCGCTTCCTGTGTGGCGTGACGGATTTCAATAATATTAGGTACCTGACTGCCCAGATGCGAGTGTTGCAGGACCAGCCAATCAAGCGCGTTATGCTGGCGAAGTTTTTCAACAACATCCATGACCTGTGGAATACTTAAACCGAAAGTGCTGCGATCCCCGCTGGATTTTGCCCAGTTGCCGCTGACAGTATAAGTCAGTTTCACGCGGATACCGAGTTGCGGGATAATGTCTGTTTCTTTTGCAACATCAAGCACCAGATCGAGTTCGCGTGGGCTTTCGAGCACCAGAAAACAATTATAGCCCAGCTTTTGCGCCATGAGGGCAAGTCTAACAAATTCACTATCTTTGATACCGTTACAGATAATCGCGGCTTCTTTTGAGAGATTATGCGACAGGGCAATCAAAAGTTCTGCTTTAGAGCCGACTTCCAGACCAAAATCATAGGGCCGCCCAAATTCAACAATCCTGTCTACGACAGGGGCTTGCTGGTTCACTTTGACCGGAAATACACCGCGATATTTGCCTTTATAGGCCAGTTCATCAATCGCTGCGTTGAATGAAATGTTAATTTGGTCAATACGGCTTCTGAGGAAATTTGTGACACGCAATAAAACTGGGGCCGTAATTCCCCGCTGGTCAAGGTTCTTGATAATCTCGGTTAGGTCGGTTGGTATACTGTCAGGCTTTTCGGGTTGGCACAGGCCGATATGACCATTTTCCAGTATTGTGATAAGGCCATCACCCCAGCGGGAGATACCGTATATATCCTCGGTTAGTAGGTCTTTATCGAAATAATCAGAAATAGTGATGCCAGCAGACATAACGCCCTCCTCATAAACATGTTTTCGCATAAATCTTTGCAAGGATAAGGTCAACAATAAATAAAAACCCCGGGAGCATCGCTCCCGGGGTCAAACTTAACAGGAAGGAGGGTGGACCTGTTGTTTTGAGCTAAACTTAACGAGTAAATTCCGGATAGGCTTCAATGCCCAATTCAGATTTATCTAGCCCGTTTAGCTCTTCTTCTTCACTGACGCGAATACCGACAGTAAATTTAAGGAGCATCCAACCAATGGCACTCGCAATAACCGCGAAGACTCCGATGGAAACCACGCCGAGGAATTGAGTGCCAAAAGCTGCGCCTGAATTGCTCAATGGTACAATCATCGTACCCCAAATGCCGCAAACCAAATGTGCTGGAATTGCGCCGACAACATCGTCAATTTTAAGCTTGTCTAGCAATGGAACAGCAAGAACAACTAAGATGCCGCCGACTGCACCAATAAATAGGGCTTGACCTATTGACGGCGCCAGTGGTTCAGCCGTGATGGAAACCAGACCACCAATCGCGCCGTTAAGAGCCATTGTGAGGTCAACTTTGCCATAAAGAAGCTGTGTTGCAATCATCGCGGCTACAACGCCCGCTGCAGCGGCCATATTTGTGTTGATGAAGATATCTGCAACGGCTGCTGCATCAATGGCTGAGCCCAGGGCGAGTTGTGAACCGCCATTAAATCCGAACCAGCCAAGCCACAAGATAAATGTACCCAATGTCGCGAGTGGCATTGATGAACCAGGGATAGGTGTTACGGATCCGTCAGCACCATATTTTCCAGCGCGTGCGCCGAGCAGAATTGCTCCTACGAGAGCAGCCCAACCCCCCACAGAGTGAACGAGTGTTGAACCAGCGAAATCTGAGAAACCTGCAGCAGAAAGCCAGCCGCCGCCCCAAACCCATGAGGCCTGAATTGGGTAAATAAATGCAGTCAACAAAATAACAAAGCCTAGGAAAGGCCAGAGCTTGATACGTTCAGCGACTGTTCCTGATACGATAGAGGCGGCTGTTGCCACAAACACCATCTGGAAGTACCAGTCTGAGCCTGTAGAATAGCCCCCTGAGAAATCAGGTGTGTCAGCTGTAAGAGCAGAGTCATCGCCACCCCAAATGCTGAGGCTGCCGAGATAACCGCCTTCGTCAATACCATAAAGAAGGTTGTAACCAACCAGATAGAACATGATGCCTGCAACTGAATAGAGCGAGATATTCTTGACACAAATCGTGCCGACATTTTTTGCTCTAACCATGCCGCTTTCGAGCATGGCAAAACCTGCGGCCATAAACATGACAAGAAATCCACACATAAGGAACAGCAATGTATTAAATACATAAGCAGACTCCGCTGCTGTAGTTTCAGCCTGAACTGGTCCAGCGAAGAGAACGAGTCCGAGTGTAGTGACCGATAGGCATGTAAGGAATTTCGGTAAATTAATCATTTTTTTCTCCTATATCGCATCTGAACCGGTCTCTCCGGTTCTAATGCGCGTGGCTGAGTCAACTGATAGAACAAATATCTTTCCATCTCCGATTTGACCGGTTTTAGCAGCGTCAACAATAGCTTCGCTGACAGGTGCAACCATGTCGTCGTCGATGACAATTTCCATCCGAATTTTAGGCATAAAATGCACTTCATATTCAGACCCACGGTAAACTTCGGTCTGCCCTTTTTGGCGTCCATATCCTTTGACCTCGGAAATCGTAATGCCTGAAACCCCAATATCTGCGAGTTTTTGTCTGATTTCGTCAAGTTTAAACGGTTTGACAATGGCAATAATGAGTTTCATTTTTCTCTCCCAGTTTATGTTTTATCGTTAAAAAAAACCCCGGGAGATAGATCCCCCAGGGCAATAATGTGGACTATCAGGACTTAGAAAATTCCGGATAGGCCTCTAGACCGAATTCGGTAACATCCATACCTGCAAGTTCATCTTCGACTGTCACACGCAGACCGATGGTATATTTTAGCACCGTCCATGTAATGAAGCTGGCAACAAAGGCGAAGATTGCAACACTAATAACGCCCACAAACTGACCGAAATAGCTCGCATCGCCATTTGTTAGTGGGACAATCATGGTGCCCCAAATTCCGCAAACCAAGTGAGCAGGAATAGCGCCAACAACATCGTCAATTTTCATTTTCAGCAATAGTGGTGTCGTGACAGCCACAAGTATACCACCTACGGCACCGATGAATACGGCCGCGCCAATACTAGGGGCAAGAGGTTCGGCTGTAATAGCAACCAGACCACCAATAGCACCATTAAGGGCGACTACAATGTCAACCTTGCCGTAAAGGAGTTGTGAGGTAATCATTGCAAACATCACACCTGCAGCAGCAGCAAGGTTGGTATTAATGAAAATATTAGATATAGCGACTGAGTCCAGTGCTGAACCCAATGCAAGCTGTGATCCACCGTTAAAGCCGAACCAGCCGAGCCACAAGATGAATGCACCAAGTGTTGCTAGCGGGATTGACGAACCGGGAAAAGATGTTACTGACCCGTCTTCATTGAAGCGACCTGTACGTGAGCCAATGACGATTGCACCAGCAAGAGCTGCCCAACCACCTGTAGAGTGTACCAAAGTTGAACCAGCGAAATCAGAGAATGCAAAGTTAGCATCCAAGAAACCGCCGCCCCACTCCCATCCTCCAACAATCGGATAGATGAAACCAGTTAGAACAAGCGTGAAGATAAGGAAAGGCCATATTTTTAGACGCTCGGCTATTGTTCCTGAGACTATTGAGGCAGTTGTTGCGCAGAAAACCATCTGGAAATACCAATCAGAGCCAGATGCATAACCACCAGAATAATCTGGTGTCTCAGCCCCAACAGCCAGATCATCAGCTGTCCAAACACTTAAACCTCCGACAAATCCACCTTCATCGACGCCATACATAAGGTTATAACCAACGAGCCAATAAAGAAGGCCTGCTGTGGAATACAGCGAGATATTCTTGATACAAATCGCTGCAGCGTTTTTAGATCGAACACTACCTGCTTCCAACATGGCGAAGCCTGCAGCCATAAACATGACCAAGAAACCGCACACAAGGAAGAGGAAAGTATTGAATACATATTGGGTTTCAGCGCTTACCTCTGCATGGGCAATTCCGGCAATTAATGCAAAAATTCCAAAGAAGATAAAAAACTGAAATCCAGGTTTTTTAATAAAAGACATCATTTACTCCCTATTATTAAAATGAAAATACAGTCGTTAAAAAATTAAATGATTGTTAGAAACCAATTCCGTAAGAGACGAAGATTTTCATGTCTTCATCGTTGGCGAAAAACTCATCATCAACTTGACTAAATGTGAGTGAAAAATCGTCTTTGGAAATTGTCATTCCGAAGTCAGTTTGCTCATCTGCCTCGGAGTCTTTGTCATAAATTCCGTAATGGAGGCTAACACCGAAATCGCCAGCCAATGGAAGTTCATAATCGAATGACAAGTATGTTTCGTCTCCGCTATCAGCATCATAATCTGCATCTACAAGATATGAGTATGTTAATGAAAATCCTGATGCCCCGACTGAGAGGTATACTTCTGAGAAATCGAGGTCGTCACCGCCTGAATACATGTAGGCAATGTAACCAACGTCATAACTAAAATCTCCAGCATCACCGGCGTAACCGAAGTAAACATCTTGTTCAGAGTTTGTATCATCTGCAAAATCAACGTTCGATGCCCAAGTGCCTGCATAGAAGCCTCCAGCAGAGAAATCTAGCCCACCAGATATGGCTGCTTGGTCATCGGTCTGAGTCATACCGCGCCAAACGTAATTGTTCGTGAAACCGATGTTACCCTCTAGTGAAGACTCTGCTTTTGCTGGGGCTGCCAAAGATGCAGAACCAAGCAAAAGTCCAATTGCTGTTGTTTTTACCAAATGGTCTTTGAGTGAAATTAACATTTTTAAAATCCTTTCAATGTTGTTCAATATGCAAGGAGGGCTTGCATGTACGTGTATATTCACGAACTGTGCCAAAAATTTATTATGTGAGGGTTATATTTTATAAATAATTGATATTATTGATTAAATTTCAAATAAATGGCTTCCAGATAGTTTTTTAAGCCTATATGATGCTTCTGAAGACCTGTATATTTTGCCTATTAATTAATCAAATAAGATATATGATTAAATATTGAGCATATTTTAAACGGTTCGGCTGACAAGTTTAGATTAATGAAAATAACGCGTGATCATTATCTATCATAGCCAACAATATCGACTAATCGGCTCGCTTTTGTCCGGTTAGCGGCAATATCAGCCGCATGGGTCGTGTCTGGATTCAGTATGCCCCATGATTGAAGAAGCGGCGAGGGTAAGGTATCGGCTCTGACGGGGTATTCGTAGTTTAAATTTGCATAAATTTTCTGGGCTTCCTTCGAAACTAGAAATTCCATGAGTTTTTGCCCATTATCTTTATTAGGCGCATAACGAGCCATCACCATCCCGGACAAATTAACATGTGTTCCTGTGGTGTGATTATCCGGAAAAACCATATGAACGGATTTGGCCCAGTCTTTTTGCTCCGGGTTTTTGTCATTTTCAACCATGGCTCCCATGTAATAAGTGTTGCCGATGGCGATATCACATTCCCCGGCATATACCGCACGGACTTGCGCCCTATCGTTGCCTGAAGGCTTGCGGGCGAGGTTTTGTTTCAGGCCGCTAAGCCATTCTTGAGTTGCCGCTTCGCCATGTTTGGTTAGATAAGCGGCAAACATGGCAAGGTTATAAGGATGTTGCCCGGAACGGGTGCATATCTTCCCTTGCCATTTGGGATCTGCCAAATCGGTATAGGTGAGTTGTGTTACCTCCGGCAAGCGATTGGAAACAAAGGCTACCCGGGCGCGTTGTGTCAGACCGAACCAGCGATTTTGTTGTCCGCGAAAAGCTGGTGGGATGTGTTGTATTAAAACATCCGAGTTTACTTCTTGTGCAATCGTCTGTGATGCTTCGAGAAGTCGGGTAATATCCACGGTCAGTAGAACATCTGCAGGACTGCGCCGCCCCTCAAGTTTGATTTTCTCCAGCAGGCCTTTTTGGGCAAATATGACGTTGACCTTAATCCCAGTTTGGCTCGTAAATTTGTCAAATAAGGGTTTCACCAGAAAAGGTTGGCGATAAGAGTACACATTTACTTCTTTTTTCAACTCTTCAGCGGATAAGAAACTTGCTATGAAAGATGATATTAATAGAAAATAAACAATAAAGAGTTTGCTATGGAGTAAATTTAAAAATATTTTTTTCTCACGAATAATGGATGTAAGCATTTTGAAATCTCCACTTGAGAAGTAAAACCTAATTCATCCATTATTCTAATTGATAATAAGTTGCAATAGCAATCTTATTTCATTTACTATTTTTAATAATGTGCTCTCGCAAAAACCTTAAATTGAAACCAAATTTCAGTGGCACTAAGGATTTAATCCCCGCGTTAGACCCAGATATTTTGCATAACGCGCGGGGAAAAGTCTTCTCATAATATCAATATGCATTGCATCGCGTCCGATGAGAATTCGTGGACTTTCTTTTTCTATGCCTTTAACAATAATTTTACCTGCATCCATGGGTGTCGTGAAGGCCATCTGATTGAACCCTTTTTGCAGTTCACTGCGGGCTTCCTCGGTGTCTTCATCTTGGGGGAGGCGGGTGCGTGTGGCGATTTTGGTTCTTACACCTCCCGGGAAAACAGTTGAGACGCGAACATCATGCTCCAGCATTTCGAGGCGAAGCGCTTCAGAGAAACCGGCAACGGCAAATTTAGCGGCATTATAAGCCGATTGTGTGGACATGCCGATTAATCCAAGAATGCTTGAGACATTAATTATATGTCCATTATTTTCTTTGATTTGAGAAAGAAAAGCCTGAGTGCCATTAAGAACGCCATAGACATTAATGCCCATCATCCATTCCATTTCTTCCATTGTCATTTTTTCAACAGTTACGCGCATGGATACGCCCGCATTATTTAGTAAGAGATCGGCCCCACCGAAATCTGTTTCGACACGCTTGGCAAGTTCAAACACGGCATCTCTATCGGTAACGTCAAGCTGGAAGTGATCAGCTTTTCCGCCATCATTTTGAATTAGCTTCGCGGTATCCTCTGCCGCCACTGGATTGAGGTCGTTAACAATGATATGGGCGCCCTTTTGGGCTGCGACTTGGGCTGTTGAGCGACCAATGCCATCGCCGCTCCCGGTAATGACGAAAACTTTTCCATTGAGCTGAGTCATATACAATCCCCTTTTTAAAGCTTCAGGAGATTACCACGAAGATTAACCTTGCCCTGAACTTTTTCTGCGACGTCGTTCGACTGGTTGATAAGCCAAAACAATATGAGTTTCGCAATAAGGGCTACCATGTTTGCTTCTCGCGCCACAAAAATGAAAGCTAGACGTGCCCGGATCACCGATTGGCCATTTGCAGGTATGTTCCGTAAGATTCAACACGCTGGCACGTTCTTCTGGCGATAAAATTGGCTCAGGCGCGGGGTCATATTTCATTTCGTGTAAACTCTCATCTTTATCATAGGAGAGCTTAGTTCCGGCAATGCTTGGTTGGGACTGCCGTGTTCGAGTGGTCTGGGTACCTACTTTGGCGGTTGATACCCGCGCAGGTGTCGCACGACCTGAGAGACCAAGACGATGCACTTTACCAATTACCGCATTGCGTGTCACTCCGCCCATTTGCCTGGCTATCTGGCTCGCACTTAAACCTTCTGTCCAAAGTTTCTTGAGTAATTCTACTCTTTCTTCTGTCCAAGCCATGATTGTCTCCTGAATGCTGCGCGTCTGATACCGATATTGAAAAATTTACTACATCTAGTGGTTAATGTCTTAAAATCTACAAGATGTAGAAATAACGTCAATATACTGAAGACCATTATCCACAGATGAAATGTTAAGAAACATAGTTTTCCCCAGATTTAAACCCCCAAAATCGGCTATTGCCTGAAACGCGGAGATAATTTATGGCTAAGACATGTCATCTGAACTGCAGAACACGGATAATTCAACTTTTCACCATACCTGGCCCGCCCAAGGTGCTAGACGCTTTGGCTTTGTGAATTGGGTCGGGTTATGGACGCTATACCTGCGTGAAGTTCGGAGATTTTGGAAAGTCGTTTTTCAGACAGTGGGTGCGCCGGTTGTAACAACCTTGCTATTTTTAGCAATTTTTTCTCTGGCTCTGGGTGGCTTACGCCCCGATATTAGCGGTACACCTTTCACAAACTATCTCGCACCGGGTTTGGTGATTATGGCAATGTTGCAAAATGCTTTTGCCAACACCTCGTCATCTTTATTAATCGGTAAAGTTCAGGGTAATGTGGTTGACATTCTTATGCCGCCTTTATCTGCTGGCGAACTAACCACGGCGATTGCGTTGGGCGGGCTGACAAGGGGGCTGATTGTCGGCATTTTTACCTTTATAGGTATGACCTTTTTTGTCGATTTCTCTCTGAGCCATACATGGGCGGTGCTTTACTTTGCAGTATCCGGCTCGCTGTTAATGTCATTTTTAGGCATGTTGGTTGGAATTTGGGCTGAAAAATTTGATCATATGCAGGCAATAACTAATTTTATTGTTACGCCTCTGACATTTTTATCCGGTACTTTTTACTCAGTGGAACAATTACCTGAACCGGCGCAGGTGTTTTCATCCTTTAATCCCTTCTTTTACATGATTGATGGCTTCCGCTATGGCTTTATTGGACAGCCGGAAGGAAATTTATTGGTTGGGGTGCTTCTTCTGACCGCATTGAATATCATTCTATGGATGAGTTGCTACATCATGTTTGCTCGCGGTTATCGTATTAAAGCCTAAACTCGATCTCACAACCCCTTAATTCATTGACAAAGCTGAGGTTTTTCAGGGATAATAGGATTTGTTGGATTTTTATTAGTCGCCCTGCCCTAAACAGTGTCGGGCGTTTTTTGTTTCAATCTAATTTGGTCTTTTACAGATATGCAAACGCACAACGATAATGGGATTAACCCGGTTATGGGTACTTATAATCGCAGTCCTCTGTCATTTGTCAGGGGGGATGGCGCGTGGCTGGAAACAGAAACTGGTGACAAATATCTAGATTTTACTACGGGCATTGCAGTCAATTCGCTAGGACACGGGCATCCAAAACTTGTCGCTGCCCTTAAGGTTCAAGCTGAGAAGCTTTGGCATGTCTCAAATCTATATACTGTGCCGGAACAACAAGCGTTGGCGGCGAAGCTCACAGAGCTCACATTTGCTGAGAAAATCTTTTTTTGCAATTCAGGTGCTGAAGCCATTGAAGGCTCAATTAAAACGGCTCGGAAATATTTTGCCGATAAAGGTGAGGATAGTCGTTATGAAATAATCTGTTTTGCGGGGGCTTTTCATGGGCGTACGCTGGCAGCGTTGGCAGCCACGGGTAATGAGAGTTATCTTAACGGTTTCGGCCCGCCTTTGGCAGGTTTCAAACATGTTGATAGCTTTGATATAGAACTTGTTAAAGCGGTTATTACCCCTGCCACGGCGGCGATATTAATTGAGCCCATTCAGGGTGAGGGCGGGGTTGTGCCAGTGCCTTTTCCTTTTTTAAAAGACTTAAGAGAGCTTTGCGACTCACATGGTTTGCTCCTTATTTTTGACGAGGTGCAATGCGGCATTGGCCGGACGGGGAAACTTTTCGCGCATCAATGGACAGATATCACACCTGATATAATGTCCGTTGCCAAAGGTATAGGGGGAGGTTTTCCCCTCGGTGCGATACTTGCAACCGAAGAGGCGGCGGCTGGTATGGTTCCGGGCACACACGGGTCCACCTATGGCGGTAATCCACTGGGGATGGCTGTTGGTAAAGTTGTTATCGACACGATTGCCGCGCCTGAAATGCTGGAGACAATTTGTCAAAATGGTTTGGCGTTAAAACAGAAAACTGATTCAGTCATCGACCGCTTTCCAGATATTCTCTCTGAAATACGCGGTGAAGGTCTGATGCTCGGACTAAAGGCCGTGATTGAAAATAAAAAACTTGTTGAGGCGCTACGGGGTCAAAAACTGCTCACAGTTGGCGCGGGGGACAATGTGGTAAGACTTTTGCCCCCCCTGACCATAACGCTGGAAGAAGTAGATATTGCTGTGAAAGCGCTGGAGTCGGCATGCGAGGATTTACGCGCTACTGAGAAGACGATGGATAAGAAAGTGGAGGAGGTTTAAGTATGACCCCGAAGCACTTTTTAGATTTATCTGATCTAACTGCGCATACCGTCAGAGACATTGTTGACGAAGCCAGACATCGTAAAGAGGCACGCGCTGGTTTGCCAAATGGCACACCTGACGCAGATCAACCCCTTGCCGGGAAGTTACTCGCCTTGGTATTTGACAAACCTTCCACGCGGACGCGTGTGTCTTTTGATCTTGCCATGCGGCAGCTGGGCGGGGACACCCTGATGCTAAACCATAATGATATGCAACTTGGCAGAGGTGAACCACTCTCGGATACGGCAAAGGTGCTCAGTCGTTATGTAGATGCCATTATGGTGAGAACGGGCCCACATGAAAATCTGACGGAGCTTGCGGCAGAGGCGAGTGTCTCGGTGATAAACGGGCTCACTGCTTTCAGCCATCCTTGTCAAATTCTCGCAGATATTTTGACGATTGAAGAACACCGCGGTCCCATAAAGGGTCAAAAAATTGCTTGGCTGGGTGATGGCAACAATGTGTCCGTTTCGTGGATACATGCGGCAAGCCTTTTGGATTTTGAATTGCACCTTGCCGTACCGGAGAATTTCAGACCGCCAGAGGATGTCTTGTCATGGGCTGCCGAGAGAGATGCTAAAATTGTTTTTTCTAACTCACCCGAAGCAGCAGTGGATCAAGCAATAGCGGTTAATACGGATTGCTGGGTGTCTATGAGTGATAACCCTGAGGAAGCGGCGGCAAGGGCTAAGGCTTTTGAACCTTACCGCGTGACTGAAGCATTAATGAACTTGTCGGATAATGGTGTCTTCTTGCATTGCTTGCCAGCCTATCGTGGTAATGAGGTAGAAGCGCGTGTCATAGATGGGCCGCAATCGGTGGTATTTGACGAAGCGGAAAATAGAAACCATATACAAAAAGCAATTCTGCTTTGGTGTTTTGAAGGATAAGCCTCCGGCACAATATGGATAATATTTCTCTCCCTTATAAAATCGAGAATGTCAGTGCGCATGGTCGTGTGGTCAGGCTGGGCTCAGTCATTAATGAAATACTCTCGCGCCATGATTACCCTGAGCCTGTTTCGGCTTTGTTGGGCGAAGCAGTTGTTCTCACCGCTATGATGGCTTCAATTCTGAAATTTGAGGGTCGATTTGTCATTCAAACTCAATCTGACGGGCCCGTTTCAATGCTCGTTTGCGATGCCCGGGCGGATGGCAGTTTGCGGGGTTATGCCAAGCTTGATGAAGAAGCTTTTGCGGCGCTTGGCGAAAGCCCGACCCAACAGGATATGCTGGGCACTGGGCATATTGCTTTCACTGTCGATCAAGGTGCGGATATGGAGCGGTATCAAGGTATTGTGCCGCTAGAAGATAATTTGTTGACGGCGGCGCTTGCTTATTTTGCTGGTTCGGAGCAGGTGCAGACCCATGTGAAGCTGACAGCGATGCCTCTGTTCCGGCCTGGCGGGGATATGGAGTGGCGCGCAGGGGGAATTATGATTCAGCAGACCGCGCTTCAAGGTGGCTCTGACACAGGAAGAACAAGCACACAGGATGATTGGGTGAGGATGCAAACTTTAATGGAAACGACTGAGCCGGACGAATTGCTGGATCCTGAGCTAAGTCCCGAACAGCTTGTTTATCGTCTTTATAATGAAGATGGAGTTAGGGTTTTTGACGTTAAAGATTTCAGTTTCAATTGCGGTTGCTCCCGAACGCGCATACAAAATATGCTAAATTCTTTTCCGGAAGAAGATATTCTGAGTATGCAGGAAGATGGTCTCGTCACCGTCACATGTGAGTTTTGCAGTGAGGTTTATCAGTTTGATGCACAATTGCTTAAGGATGATCCGATTACATAATATCTTTGCCAGTCTTTTTCTGGAAAGTTTCTCGAAATATATGACAAGAGCGCTGATTATATGTCCTTTCATTTTAGTACTTATATCTTGTGCATCAGCTCCTCCCGCGCCACCAAGTTATGAATTGACATATCAACATCTGCCCAGATTACAAATTGCAGCTGGGTCGATTGTGTTGAAATCTGCTTATCAGCCGGATGAGGCAGAAAATCACATAGACACAAAAAAGCCGCAAAATCCGACCATGGTGGTAAAGCAATGGGTAAATGATCGTCTGGAAATTCAGTCCGGGTCATCTGCAAAGCTGGTTTTGACCGTGATTGATGGGCGGGTTATAAGAACGGAGGAGACAAATCAATCAACTTTTGGGTTCTTGGCGTCCAAAAAACAGATTTTTTCTGCTAATCTGGTGGTGGATGTGGCTTTCTACCCCCTTGAACAGGATATTAATCAGGGATTGCGGAGTGATTTGCGTGTTAAAATCGTGTCAGATAAGGCCGTTTCTGGGGCTTATAGCCTAAATATGCTTGATGAGGCATATTTTATGCTAATCAGTGATCTGGCTGTTGAATTTGATAAACAAATGCAGGGCGTGCTTAAAAAACTAAAAATAATATAGAAAGCCGAGTTGTAGGAACTGGTAATCAGCAATACGGGCGTTATATAATCACTAGGACGGCGAATATGTTGGTAAAACTTGAAAATTTATGGAGACAGTATGTATTTCCTGCAGTGCAAAATCTTGCACAGCTGGTCTATAGACTTTTGTCACCATTACCTGAAAAGGCGCGGCTTCCTGTATCAATAATTAGTGGTTCTGTACTGTTTTATGCCCTTATGGTGGTTACAAACCCAAAAACAAAAACTTTTGAACCGCGTGAACAAAGCTGGGATGTTAAGGCTCATAGTGTCGTTTTTGGTGCTACAATTCCAGAGTTTAAATCATTCGGCGAGGTAATGGCTGAAAGAAATATTTTTCTCCGTGCTCTGGTTGATGGTGAAGTAATTTCTGTATCCGATGATTTACATGAGGGAGCATTTATTAAAAAGGGAGAAAAACTTCTAACTATTGATCCGTTTGAGTATGAAAACGCCCTTGGAGAAGCCAAAGCTCAGCTTATAAGTGCGGAGGCCTCTTTAAAGATGAGCCGTCAAGATTACGAGCGGGCTGAGAAATTGTTTGAAAAAGGAACAGTTGCGCTAAGATATCTTGATGAGAAAAAAACAGATTTGACAGTAAAAAGAGCAAACGTTGATCGTCTTAAAATTGTTGTTAGGCGCGCACAAAGAAACTTAGACAATACTAAAGTTGTTGCACCATTTGATGCATATGTTAGCAAAGTCACAGTTGATGAAGGTAGGCTAGTTAATAGAAATGATCACATTGCACTTTTGAGTGATGCCTCTAGTTATGAGATACGCTTTAATTTATCAGATAGTGAATACGGATCATTACTTTCTACGCAAACACATATTTTAGGCCAACCAGTAATCGCACTTTGGAAGGTTGGTAATAAAGAAATTTCTTTAGAGGGTAGTGTTAAATATGTCGGCGCCCGCATCGACCCGTCTATTCGTGGTGTAGATGTTATTGCAGATGTTAAAGATGTAGGTAATTCTCAAATTCGTGGTGGGGCATTTGTTGAAGTTATTATGCAAGGCAATAAATTAAATAATGTTGCCTCAATCCCTGAGGATGCACTTTTTACAGATAATGAAAATGTTGAATTCGTTTACGTAATTACTAACAATCGTCTTGAGGTGCGAAGAGTAAAAAGCTTGATGAAGGTGGGCGGAAATATTCTTATTTCTGAGGGTGTTTTAGATGGAGAGAATGTTTTAACCACAAGGTTTACAGAAGCCGCTGAGGGTGTACTGGTAAATATTCCATAATGAACGATAACATCACTCATGAAACTCCTCCATCCTCAGAAGTTCCAAAAGATGAGAGGCATTCAACATTTAACGAGCTTGTGAGATTTTTCATTTCACATAGAAATGCTGCTCACTTGCTTATGTTGTCGATGATCATCTTTGGCTTTCTGGGTTTAAGAGAACTTAACACCCAATTTTTTCCAGAAATAGAAATTGAAGTTGTTGGTGTTACAATTGTTTGGCCAGGTGCGAGTGCAGAAGATGTTGATGTTAATATTGTGGAACCTTTACAGGCACAATTACGTTTTCTAGCAGGTGTTGATGAACTTGAGAGTAGGTCCCGATTTGGGTTAGCAACCTTTAATATTAATTATAAACGTGGCTTTGACATGTCTCAGGCAACAAATGATGTTGAAGCCGCTATCAGTCAAATTACAACATTACCAAAAGACATAGAAAGACCAATTGTAAGGCAATACGTAAATTATGATCCTGTAGGAAACATTTTATTAAGTGGTAAGTTCCCAGAGCGTGCGCTTAAGAGTTACGCCTTAAAGTTAAGAGATGGTCTTCTTGACGCAGGTGTAGATAAAGTCGATGTAGTTGGTGCAAGAGATGAAGAAATATGGGTTGAGGTAAGAATAGACCAAATTAGAAGGTATGACTTAACTATTAATCAAATTGCAAGTGCTATTCGCTCCAGTTCTCTGGATATGCCGGGAGGGTTGGTTCGTGCAGAAACAGAAAAACAAATTCGTGCAACAGGATTAAAGAAAACAGCCGAGGAGATAGGTCAAATTGAAATTCGAGCACTGACAAGCGGAGAGCGTGTGCTAGTCAAAGATGTAGCAAGGGTTTCAGAAAATTTTAACAGTGACCAGTCTACTGGATGGACTGATGGAAAACGTGCTGTTCAGTTAAAGGTTTTCCGTTCAGAGACATCGGACTCACTTGATACATTAAATATACTTCGAGAGTTTGCTTCAGAAGCAGAGACAAAACTTCCTCAAGGTATGGAATTGAAAGTCTATGATACCCTGGCCGATAAAATTGCTCAACGTCTAGGATTGCTTCTTCGCAATGGTCTGGGCGGCATGGTACTCGTGCTAATTACATTGTTTCTATTTTTAAATGCTCGCATTGCCTTCTGGGTGGCTTTGGGAATACCTATTTCTATAATGGCTACATTAGGCTTTATGTGGCCGCTTGATCGCACATTAAATATGCTTTCTATGTTCACTTTCATTATGACACTAGGAATTATTGTAGACGATGCAATTGTTGTTGGGGAACACTCAGCAACTGTTTTTAAAAGAGGAACAACCCCTGAATATGCAGCTGAACGGGGTGCAATTAGAATGTCTAAGCCAATTTTTGCGGCAGGCTTAACAACTCTAGCTGCTTTTTTCCCAGTTCTTACATTAGATAATATTTTTGGAGATTTAGTTCGTCCAATTCCGATAATAGTTTTTGCGGTTTTGGCAGCAAGTTTAATTGAATGTTTCTTCATTTTGCCATCACACTTAAAACATGCATTAACTCAACCTGAAAAACCTCCTACAGGTTTTAGAAAACGTTTCCTTGATAAGTTTGAGGAGTTTCGTCATGGACGCTTTAAGCAATTAACAATATATGCATATAAGAACCGCTACACGACACTCAGTATTGCTGTAGCGTGTTTTATTATTGCAATTTCGTTATTTGCTGGAGGAAGATTGCAATTTAGGTTTTTCCCTGCTCCAGAAATGGAAAGAATAGCTGCAACAATTATTTTCCACTCTGGAACACCAAGAGAAATTACAAAAAAAGGTATGGAAGCAGTGGAGCTGGCCCTTCATGAAACTGATAAACAACTTAGAAATGGTAATAAGTCCCTAATAAATGAACATTTTTCACGTTTAGGAAGTATAGGGTATAGCTCAGGTAATCACTTGGCTTACATAGAAACAGAGCTAATTGCCTCAGAATTGAGAACTGTAAGAACTAAAGATTTTATAAAAAAATGGAAAGAAAACTTTCCGCCAATGGCTGGAATCCGATATACAACTGTTGAGGAATTAGGAGATGGTCCCGGGGCTTCACCAATAGAGTTAAGACTTCAGGGAGACTCATTAATCAATTTAAAAAAAGCATCAGGAGAAGTTGTTGAAGATCTTAAGCTTTTCCCGTCAGTAATTTTTCCTTGGGATAATTTATTCTTTGGAAAACAAGAAATTTTAATAGAAGTTAATGCAAATGGCGCCGCGCTTGGTTTTACAAACCAAATAGTAGGGCAACAACTTAGAAATGCATATGAGGGCGCTATAGCGCGAAGATTTGCACGTGGTGATAATGAAGTTACAATTCGGGTTATGTTACCCCGTGATTTTGGAAAACCACAAAGTCTTGATAACTTCTTTTTGGCTGTGCCAGGAAGTTCACCTATTAGGTATGTTCCTTTTGCGCAAGTTGTTGATGTATCAGAAAAACCTGGATTTGCTTCTATCCAGAGGGCTGGAGGAGCTAGAGAGGTTGTAATTCGGGCAGGATTTGCAGACAATTCAGGTAATCCAGCAGATGTAATTAGAGAATATTCTAAAACTAAGTTACCAGCTATTTTGGAAAAATATGATGTCCAACAAGTTGTCAGAGGGGAACAGGAGGATATGAATGAAAGCTTTCTTCAACTTTTAATTGGTCTTTTTATAGGCTTAGGTCTTATCTACATAATTCTTGCACTTGTATTTTCGAGCTACTCAAAACCCCTGGTCATTATGTCAGTAATCCCATTTGGAATGATTGGAGCAATACTCGGCCATTATGTGCAGGGGTATGAGTTTAATTTCTTGAGCATGATTGCACTTCTTGGTCTATCGGGAATTCTAGTTAATAATTCAATTATTCTAATTAGCCGAATAGATGAACGTATTTCGAGTGGAGAAGATTTCGAGGACTCGGTCATAAATGGTGTAAATGATAGACTAAGAGCAGTAGTTTTGACATCAATGACTACCGTTCTGGGTTTGACACCAATGCTGTTTGAAACCAGTACTCAAGCGCAGTTTCTTCTACCAATGGTCATAACAATGGCATGGGGTCTTGCTTCATCTGCATTTCTGGTGCTTTTGCTGGTTCCAGCTATTTTGGGTATTCAATGTGATATTAGTAACTATTTCCAGCAGCGGAAGCAACGGCGCGCTCTCGCAGAATAAGTCGCGCTCTCGCAGAATAATTAGTTGCGCCAAAACCGAGGTGTCAGCATCACTAATACGCTGAACAGTTCCAGCCTCCCCAGAAGCATTGCGAGACATAATACCCATTTAGCCGCAATCGGAAGCTCTGAATAATTTCCTTGCGGACCGATAACCTCACCCATGCCAGGACCGACATTCGCAATACCTGCGGCGGCAGCTGAGAGGGCTGTCAGTGCATCTAATCCCAGCATGCCTAATACAAGCGCAATGAGGCCAAATAGAGTGAAATAGGTAAAAGCAAATGTCAGTACCGACGCTGTCACCGTATCTGGCAGGGCGTTACCATTATATTTCATCACAAACACACCATTGGGGTAAGCTAATTCTTGCACTTGACGGCGCAGACTTTTAAGCACGACCTGAACACGGAACACCTTGAGGCCGCATGAAGTTGATCCAGCGCACCCGCCAATAAACAAAACTATAAACAGCAGGCAAATCGCGAAATTACCCCATTGACCGTAATCGCTCGAAGCGTAGCCGGTGCCTGTCAGCAATGATGTCGTGTTGAAAATCACCTCTCGCAAGGCTGTTGCAGCGGAAACATCCTGTGTAAGTATGCGATATAGCCACAAGGTCGTGATGATGGTCACGAGCAGAGATAAAAACCCTCTTATTTGGGCATCAGTGAAAAGCGGCTCTCGATTGCCTTGTATCGCCTGCAGATATACGACAAATGGCAGGCTGGAAATTATCATGAAGAACACGGCGACGGACTCGATACCCAAACTATTGAAATGTCCGAGTGAGTTGTCAGATGTCGAGAAACCGCCTGTCGAAATTGTCGTCATGGCGTGAGTAATGGCATCAAACAAGCTCATCCCTGCAATGAGATAGGCAAAGGCACATAATAACGATATGAGCAGATAGATTTTTGCAATTGATCCGGCAATTTCAGTTGCGCGGGGTAATATTTTTTCGGAATTGTCTGAGGACTCAAGTCTGAAAAGTTGCATACCGCCAACATTCAGCATGGGTAAAACGGATATCGCCATCACAATAATTCCGATACCGCCAAACCATTGTAACATAGCGCGCCATAATAAAATTTCTGGCGGCGTTGTAACCAGCCCGGTTATGATTGTTGCGCCGGTTGTTGTTAAGCCTGACATTGCTTCAAAAAAACTATCTGTATAAGTCAGGCCAATAAGGCTGAAATTCAAAGGCAATGCTGCAAATGCCGTGAGCGTCAACCATGAGAATCCGGTCAACACAAAAGCCTGCTTAACCGTCAGTGGGCGCAACTCACCACGACTTGTCAAAATGAGTGCAACGGCAAAAAAACCAGTAATACAAGCACTGATGATAAAGCTCTGCCAATCGGGGCTGGTTTGAAAAAGTCCTGTCACAGCAGGGACAAGCATGCCGACGGCAAGACTGCCCAGCATCAGGCCGATAATAAACAATACTGTGCGAAACTCATTCATCAGTGAAGCGCGGTTTTGGCAAATGGGCTGACCAGCGAGAAGGCTGGTATTTCAACATCAAAATCTCTTCCGCTTGCCGTTCGCATTAAATAACGACCAGTCATAAAACCGCTGGACGTGGTGAGGGGTGTTCCGGAAGAATATGTATAATCCGCCCCCGGGAGGAGTGTTGGCTGTTCGCCCACTACGCCATCACCTTTAACCTCTTTAAGACGGCCTAAGGCATCTGTGATTTTCCAGTGACGGGCAAGTAATTGGACAGTCTCATCACCTAAATTGACAATCGTTATTCTGTAGGCCCATACATAATATCCCTCATCAGGGTCAGACTGGTCGTCAATAAAACGGGTTTCCACAATAACCTTGATATTTTCTGTTATGGCTTCAAACATTTTCCCGACCGGTTAAGAGGCGCCATGAGGAGACGCATTTTAAGACCCAAGTAACTCCAAGGCTTTCACAAAATCATCTATCAAATCTTGAGGATCTTCCAAACCGACTGAAACCCGCAACGTTCCAGGCGTAATACCGACTTTAAGCCTTTCTTGCTCCTCAAGCTTCAGATGTGTCGTTGTTGACGGATGCGTGATAAGCGATTTAGCATCTCCAAGGTTATTGGAAATTTTAACAAGCTGCAAATTATTGGCGACTTGAAAAGCGGCTTTTTGCCCGCCTGATACTTCAAATGAAATCAGGTTACCACCACGTTGCATCTGTTTTTGTGCCAATTTGTAGTGGGGATGATTGGGATTACCCGGATAAATCAGCCGTGAAACTTTTGGATGTGTGCTCAGCACCTCGGCTAGTTTTTCCGCACGGTCACAGTGTGCGTGAACCCGTAACTCCATAGTTTCAAGAGATTTCAACATCACCCAGGCATTAAACGGACTGATAGAAGGCCCTGTCTGGCGAATGAAATTGGCAAGATAATCATCTATCCAATCCTTGCGTCCCAACACAATACCGCCGAGACATCTGCCTTGGCCGTCAATATGTTTGGTTGCCGAGTAAATCACAATATCTGCACCTAAGGTGAAAGGGTTTTGCAAAACCGGCGTAGCAAATACATTATCGACCACCATGAGCGCGTCATGGCGATGAGCAATCTCAGATATGGCTTCAATATCGAGGATATCAAGCATCGGATTTGTCGGGCTTTCCAGAAAAAAGATTTTTGTTTCGGGCAGGGCGGCGTGCTCCCATGCATTTAAATCTGTGCCATCTATCAGGGTTGTTTTGATGCCGTAGCGTGGCAGTAAGGTTTCGACAATATAGCGACAGGAGCCAAAAAGTGCCTCGGCAGCAACCACATGATCACCTGCTTTTAAATAACACAGCATTGTGGCAGTCACGGCAGCCATGCCGGTGGCAGTCGCACGGGCGTCAATTTCAAAACCAGTATCGGCGATAAAATCAGCGCTTTCGATAGCAATCATTCGCTTTTCAAAGCTTCGCACTGTCGGATTCCCGAAGCGGCTATATTGATAACCGTTATCCTCACCCAAAAAACGTGCCTGGGCCTGTTCGGCACTGTCATAGACATAGCCTGAGGTTAGAAACAATGTTTCTCCAGTTTCCCCATAGGCCGTGCGCGGTTCGGCTTCATGTACAAGATTTGTACTTTTACGCCATTTATTTTTGTCTTTTGACATCAAATACTTTCCGTCGGCCCTTTTCAAAAACAGGCCATTTATAAAAAAACCCGGCCAAGGGACCGGGGTGTCACCCGGTCCTTTTAGCCATTTATTTAACGTGGCTGCAAGCCGACCGGCTCAAATCACCACACCCATCTCCGGAAAATGACGAAAAAAACTGTTTTCGTCAAGTGTGCTGTTATCCACTGTGTATTTTAGCTCAGCCCTTGTTTTGGAAGCTGCGCAACCATTTAATATGGGAAAGCGAATCGTAATCGGATTTTCAGGATTTTATATGCAACTGTTTCCAGAAGAAGAACAAACACCTTTAACAGCTCCCGGGCAAACGCACGCGACAGGTATATTACCTGCCCATGGCATTCGTAACATGATACGCGATCAGCAAATCTGGGCAGTAAATGGTCAAAAATCAGGGGTTCTGGATGACCAGATACAGCCGGCAAGCCTGGATTTGCGGTTGGGTGACACGGCCTATCGGATTCGAGCAAGTTTTCTGCCTGGTGTCTCTGGTCAGGTGATGCAAAAGCTTGAAACGCTAGCATTTCATAAAATTGATTTAACGGATGGTGCTGTGCTTGAGACCGGATGTGTGTATCTCGTGCCGTTGATGGAAGCACTTGCCTTGCCGGAGCGTACCGGCGGTTTTGCAAACCCGAAAAGTTCAACCGGCAGAATTGATGTATTCACGCGTGTGATTACGGATTTTGGTGTTGAATTCGATAAAGCTCCGCCTGGTTATAAAGGTCACCTATATCTTGAAGTTAGCCCCCGCACGTTTCCTATTCTGGTGCGGGCGGGATCGCGGTTATCTCAAATTCGGTTTCGGCGCGGCAATCCCGCCCATTCAGATGCCGAAATTAAGCGTTTGCATCAGGAAAGTGCACTGGTTGACGGGCATGCTAATATTGATGGTGGGCTGGCGCTGTCGATTGATCTCGCCGGAGATAAGCAAACCGGGCTTATTGGTTACCGCGCCAAACGACATGCAGGGCTCATTGATGTGGATCGTGTGAATGCACTCCCATTGAATGAATATTGGGAGCCTATTTATAATCATGGTAAGAACCAGCTCATTCTAGATCCAGATGAATTCTATATTCTAGCCTCACGTGAGTCCGTCACCATTCCACCTACACATGCGGCAGAAATGGTGCCGTTCAATCCGCTGGTAGGTGAGTTTCGTGTTCATTATGCCGGGTTCTTTGACCCCGGCTTCGGGGCTGGCCTTGAAGGCAAAGGTAGCCGCGCCGTGCTGGAGGTGCGCTCCCGTGAAGTGCCGTTTATTTTGGAACATGGACAGATTATAGGGCGGCTGATTTATGAACGCTTGACGGACAGGCCGGAAGTGCTTTACGGCAAATCGCTTGAGTCAAACTACCAGCGTCAAGGGCTCCGGCTCTCAAAGCATTTTATTCAAGACTAGGGGCTGTATTTTTTTCGCCTATCTCATACCTGAATTAATAGGGGTGTGATTTGTCTTTTCCCAGACAAACGGTTTCCAAAAAAGTTGTGCTAAGGCGCGACAGGTGATGAAACCAGCAAGAAGCCAGATAGAAAACAGGCCAAGAATGTCTTTGATGAAGTCATAGCGATTATTGCGATTTGTATGAATGCATGCCTCACTGTGGTAATTTGTGAAATCTGGCGCGGGCGCCACGCTCAATCGCGGCTGCGGCAAGCTTATCTACTTTTAAAAAATCTCTGATCATATCAAGAAGGTGAAGTTCCTCCGGCGTGACCGTCAGATCTGCAGCGGCAATTTCAACAGCCAGCGCATAAGCGGTTTCATGCAATTCATCAGGTAAAGTGTTGGCAAGCAGGGTCATCAAGCTGTCGAGTCCTTCCTCCACTGACATTAATTCGACAAAACTTTCTGTGACAATATCCAGATCTTCGGGCGGAAAATTTTCAAATACCGGCAAAAAATCAATCAATCTTTCTACCCGAGACAACTCGGCATCGCTGATTGCCTCATCGGCTGCGGCCATAGCCAGCATTAGATGAATAAGAACCTGTTGTTCTGTCATAGGGGTCTGAATAGTCATGTCTCTTCCTTAAATTTATGGTGACGGACATAATGTTGTTTGACAAGCTTTTCTCAATCGCTAGTTTCTCGCATATATTTGAAATATTGCCGACTGAAATCTAAGAAGATATTTATATGACATCAGATTTGGAAAACTGGAAAACTCTGGCTGCCGACAGTAAAGTTTGGCCTTTTGAGGAAGCACGAAAAATCCTGAAACGCATAGAAGCATCAGGCCGAGGAGATGTGCTGTTTGAGACAGGTTACGGGCCGAGTGGCCTCCCTCATATTGGCACATTTGGGGAAGTGGCCCGTACCACCATGGTACGCCAGGCTCTTGAAACGCTGGCACCGGATGTGAAAACGCGACTAATTTGTTTTTCCGACGATATGGATGGCCTCCGAAAAGTCCCTGATAATGTGCCAAATGCCGATATGCTGGCGGCGCATCTTGAAAAGCCCCTGACCCGTGTGCCTGACCCATTTGAAACACATGATAGTTTTGGCGCTCATAATAATGCCCGCTTACAGGCGTTTTTGGACAGATTTGAATTTGACTATGAATTCGCCAGTGCCACTGATTATTATTTTTCAGGCCGGATGGATGAAACATTACTGAAAATTCTCGCAAATTATGAAGCCGTCACTGGTATTATTCTGCCTACGCTAGGCGAGGAACGCCGCAAAACATACAGTCCGTTTCTGCCGATTTGCCAGACAAGCGGAAAAGTTTTGATGGTGCCGTTAACGGATCGCGACGAAGCGGCAGGAACCATAAGTTACACCCACCCTGAAAGTGGTGAAGACATAACAACACCTGTCACTGGCGGCGCTTGCAAATTGCAATGGAAAGCTGATTGGGCGATGCGCTGGGTGGCGCTTGGCGTGGATTATGAAATGGCTGGTAAGGATTTAATCGAAAGCGTAACGCTTTCTTCAAAAATTTGTCGCGCGATAGGTGGTTCACCACCTGAAGGGTTTAACTATGAGCTTTTTCTGGATGAAAATGGCGAGAAAATCTCTAAATCTCGCGGTAATGGTATAACCATTGAAGAGTGGTTGACTTATGCAGCGCCAGAGAGCTTGTCGCTTTATATGTTTCAAAGCCCGCGTAAGGCAAAACGGTTGCACTTTGATGTTATTCCAAAAAACGTTGACGATTATTTGACATTTTTAAATAAGTTTCCGACTCAATCAGCAGAAGAGCAACTGACGAATCCAGTATGGCACATTCATGGCGGTCAGCCCCCGTCTGGTGATTTGCCGGTCAGTTTTGCGCTGTTGTTGAATCTCGTCAATGTCAGCAATGCAGATGATAAAAATGTACTCTGGGGCTTTATCAAGAATTATGCGCCGGAGGCATCTCCCGAAGAGCTGCCCATGTTGGATGCGATGGCAGATTATGCCGTGGCTTATTATCATGATTTTGTAAAGCCGACGAAAAGCTATCGCGATCCAGACGATACTGAAAAGCAAGCCATGATAACTTTAAGGGACAAGCTTGCAGATTTATCAGATGACTTGGATGCGGAAGCAATCCAGACCGAAGTTTATGCGATTGGTAAAACCTATTTTGAGGATAATTTGCGAGACTGGTTCAAAGCGCTTTATGAGGTTCTGCTGGGGCAATCACAAGGGCCACGCTTTGGTTCATTTATCGCTGTCTATGGGCTGGAACGCACGTGTGAACTGATTAATCAAGCTTTGGATGGTGATTTAACCGGTGATTAATCAGGGCGGCGCAATTAGAAGGATGAGACAGGCGCGTGACTTCTAAAGTGATTTTTATCTACAAAATATGCCCAGAACAGGATTGGCGTTCTGCAGTCGAAAAGGGTGTTTTTACTGGCACACAAATTGACATTGAGGATGGGTTTATCCATTTTTCTCCGCCTGAAGAAGTCGAGACGACAGCGGCAAAATATTTTGCCGGTCAGGATGGGTTGGTGCTGGTGCGCTTTCCAGTAGCCAGTTTGAGTGCGGCGTTAAAATGGGAAGCATCGCGCGACAATATTTTGTTTCCACATTTTTATGCGCCGTTGGATCCGCGACTTGCAGATAGAGTCTGGTCTTTACGGCTGAACGGTCGTAAACATATTTTTCCTGAAGATATGACAAGAGAAACGGCCTATCAGGAGTAATAATGCGATTATATAAAATAATACGCCCGTTAATTTTCTGCTTGCCCGCCGAGATGGCGCATCGCTTGACCGTTCGCGTGTTATCGACAATAGGTAAGTTTATTCCTACTCCCGGACGCGATGATTATATCCTCTCAGTCTCGGCGATGGGTCTTAAATTTTCAAACCCGTTTGGTATGGCGGCTGGGTTTGATAAAAACGGTGAGTTGCCTGAAGCTGTCAGTCGGCTGGGTTTTGGCTTTACCGAAATCGGAACAGTAACCCCTCAACCTCAGGACGGTAATCCAACGCCGCGCATTTTCCGTGTGACCAGAGATGAGGGCATTATTAACCGACTTGGGTTTAATAATGAAGGGCATCAGATTGTTCGGACGAGATTGTCTTCATATAAAGCACTTTTGCCGCATGGGTTTCCGGTGGGTGTAAATATCGGTGCCAATAAAGACTCATCTGACCGTATAGATGATTATCGCATCGGCGCAGAAGTTTTCTCTGAGCTTGCCGATTATCTGACAATAAATGTGTCTTCTCCCAACACACCGGGTTTGAGGGATTTACAAACTGCTGAAGCGTTGACACAAATTATTACTCAGGTGAAAAAAGTTGCCGGTGATGTGCCTGTAGTCCTGAAAGTTGCACCAGATTTAACGGATAACGACATTGCAGAGATTGCTAAAGTTGCCCTCAAGGTGAAACCGGCGGCTCTTATTGTCTCAAACACCACGATCGATCGTGATGGGCTTAAAAGCTCTCCTTATAAATGGGAAGAGGGCGGTTTGTCGGGACGACCTTTAATGCAAAAATCCACGGCGGTTTTGCAAGAATTCTACAAACATACAAAAGGTAAGTTAACGCTGATAGGTGTCGGCGGGGTTAGCGATGCTGCCGATGCTCTGGCAAAAATTAAATCAGGTGCGTCGCTCATTCAACTTTATACGGCAATTGTCTATCAAGGCCCGGGACTGATTAAGAAGCTGAATCGCGATTTGGCTGAGTTATTGCGCGAAGAAGGCTTTGAGTCGCTCGAAGATGCGATAGGCGTTGATGTCTCACCTGAAAGTTCAAATGAGACAAAAGAGAAGGGGACACAAATGAAAGTGAAAATCTTACATAATCCGAGATGTACAAAATCGCGGCAGACGCTCGCCCTTTTAGAAGAAAATGGAACGAGCCCAGATATTGTTGAATATCTCAAAACGCCATTAACTGAAAAGCAAATTAAAGCGCTTTTGAAAAAACTCGGTCTTTCGGCGCGTGATGCCATGCGTAAAAATGAAAACTTGTATAAAGAATTAAAGCTTGCTGAGGTTGATGACGAGGCCGTTTTGATAAAGGCCATGTCGGAAAATCCGATTTTGATTGAGCGACCCATTGTTGAGACGCCCAATGGTGCAGCAATTGGGCGACCTCCAGAGAATGTATTACCTCTTTTGTCTGCATGAAATACAGGGTAAGAGAAGAAAATAGAGAGTATAGTCAAAAGACGTTTCGGAGGGGATATGTCTAAAACCGAAGCCGTTGTCGCTGGAAAAAGAGCCACAACGCGCGCAAATAATAAAGATGCCATTTTGATTGCGGCGCGTGAGGTTTTTACCGAAATCGGATTTGGTGGCACAACGGTGCGCGATATCATCCGGCGTACGGGGCTGGCAAGCGGAACGTTTTATAATTACTTCACTGGTAAAGAAGAAGTTTTTGTAGCTCTGATTGACGATATTGGTGCAAGATTGCGCGCGCAGCTGCGGTCAGTTCGCGCCGATGCGAAAAATTTTGAAGATTTTATTGAAACAAGCTTCCTCGCTTATTTTTCCTATTATGCAAATAATCCAGATGATTATGGCTTGCTTCGTTCAAATCGTGGACGCGAGGGGGGGTATTTGTCCGGACCGCAAACCCGTGCGGGTCTAGAGGAGTTACGTGAGGATTTGTTGCAAGCCATTCAGGCTGGCATTGTTCCAGATTTGGATGTGGATTTTATGACATCCGCCATTAGTGGCTCGGCCTTTTCCATACTTGATGAAATGATGACACGAACCCCGCCTGACCCGGTTCAGACTGCCCGCTTTGCGTCTCGGCTTTATCTTGGCGGCGTTCGTTCTTTTGTGACTAAATAAAGCGCGAGTTATCGTTTCACGCATTCGCCGCGAGATAAAAATTCAAAGCAATTGATAATAATGATGATACAGCGCCCAGCGTAAGTCCTGCGCGCAAACGCGCATACCAGACCGGCAACATGCCATTTCGTGCGGCGCTGATATCGGACAGCCCCTGCACACTATGGCATGCGGCTAGAAGCAAAGGCCCTAACGGGATGGCCGGGAAAACCAAAACACCATATGCCAGCAAAGCGGGGAAAACACTCAATATGAAGGTGCGGCTATCCAGATGGTTCAACGCGCCACCCCATCGGACACCGCCCAGGAATGACAGAATAATTGCGCCGTAAACCATACCAAAAGTACCAGCAATGCCTTGCCAGCCCTGTGATGGGGGCATCCAGATAAGCAATGCGGGCGCGAGGAATGGAATGAGGCCACCTATCCCAAGCCATAAAGCTATTGGCGGAATGGCCTCTGTGTCTTGCAGGGTGTCTTCCATCATCTTTTAAATTAGCCAAGTTTAGAGAGCGCAGGAAACCAATCCAGAAGATAGGTGGCGAGGTTTTGAAGTGAACCAGAAAAAATCAGAATTCCGGTTGTAATCAGCAAGCCACCGGTTATTTTTTCCAATAGGCCTAATCTCTGTTTGATTTTAGGTGAGCTTTGCAGAAAATATCCCACGCCAACTGCCGATAAAACAAAAGGCACACCGAGACCTGCCGCATAAGTTGCCAATAGTCCGACGCCTTGTTGCAAGCTGTCGCTGGATGCCGCAAGCGTTAGAATAGTTGCCAAAATAGGGCCTATGCATGGCGTCCAGCCAAATGCAAAGGCGAGGCCGAGACCGAAAGCCGTTAAAAGCTGTTTTTCGCCTTTATTCTCGCCACTATTGACAGGTTTGGTGACGCGAAGTTCGCGTTGTAAAAAAGAAATTCTAAAAATACCCGCCATATGAAGACCGAGTATGACGATAAAGACGCCAGCAATTTTGGCGAGTAAATCCTTATGACCCAAAATAAACGGATTGATTGCAGCTGCGCCTGCGCCGAGAGAAATAAAGACGACTGAAAAGCCCGCCACGAAGGCCAGCGCACCAGGGAGAATACGTCCCCAGATGACGTTTTCATCCGCTTCTGTTAGCTCTTCAAAACCAATACCTGCAGCAAAACAGAGATAGCCAGGTACAAGTGGAAGGACACAAGGCGAGAGAAAACTCAGCAAACCTCCTAGAAAAGCTGCCCCGAGGGAAAACCCGAATTCATCCATGTATCACCATTATTAAACCTCTTGTTATTAGTTTTGTGCTCTAGTTTCTGCGGCGGAAAAGTACTGTTGCTATCCATCCAAAAAAGACGGCAATCAATACACCTGTGATACCATATAGAATGGGAAGCTGATGCGCCAAGCGGTGAAGGAATTGTTCAAAGCCCGCAATGCCGACAATTATCGTGTTATTATGCATGCTGAGAACTTTTCCGGCGTCAAATAAGATGATTTTTGCGTCATAGCTTCCCATTGGTACGCCCGGAGGAAGTGCAATTTCGGTTCTGAAGAGACGGTTGCCGATAATTTTCACACCGGATGGGTTTTCAGAATATAGATCACGGCTTTGTTTGTTGCGGATAAGACCTTTAAGAAATAAATCATTATCTTTATGGGTTGAGGCAAGCTTTGTGGGCACATAATCCAGACCGATACCCATTTCTTGTCGTGTTGCAGGAGAGGCGATATCAGCTAATCCCCGCGATGCGGCAACTGCATAATAAGAGGGTGTTGAGGAGATCGATAGCGACTCAGCGTTCACCCATAAACCGAAGATTTTGCCCTTGCGTCTGACTTTTAATTCTTCATCAGGCCCGCGCAGTATCACCACAATATCCGGCGAAGCATTTTTCCTTGAGGTTTCAAAAGCGCCAAAAAGTAAAACTGTTTCACCGTCAAAATTTGCCTGAATGTCAACTTCGGACGTGGAGAGGTCGGTTACAAGCTCATTCCCCATGACCGCTGATACAGGGACGGTAAGCAACATACATACTATAAGGCATGTGGTGATACCCCCGCGCATTATGGCATCATCCCTAGTGATGAAAGTGAGTAAATTTCGGCAGGCATGAAAAGTAAATCACACAGCATTTTAAGGCCTACGCCCAGTACAATGAGGGCCAGCAAGGCTCTTAATTGTTCGCCTCTGAGTTTTTGTCCGAGACGGGCACCTATCTGCGCGCCCACGACACCGCCGATTATCAAGATGGTGGCTAACACGACATCAACCGTCTGGTTTTTCACAGCATGCATAATCGTCACTGCTGCCGAAACGAAAATAATTTGAAACAAGGATGTGCCTATCACCACATTTGTCGGCATACGTAGCAGATAAATCATCGCTGGAACCATGATGAAGCCTCCGCCGACGCCCATAATTGCCGCCAGGATACCGACAAAAAAACCGATAAGAATTGGCGGGATAATACTGGTGTAAAGATGAGAAACCTTAAACCGCATTTTAAAAGGCAGACCGTGTATCCAATTATGTTGCCCGGGCCTTCTTGCGGGTATGGGACGTCCAATTTGTCGGGCATGGATGGCGCGAATACTCTCTATCATCATGAGTAAGCCGATAACACCAAGAAAAACCACATAACAAAGGGATATCATGAGATCTATCTGACCTATTTCCCACATCACAGCATAAAGCTGAACGCCAACAGCCGAACCCAACAACCCACCAGCCAACAAAACGCATCCCATGCGTATATCAACGCCGCGTTTCTGAAAATGAGCCATTCCGCCAGAGATAGAAGAAGCCAAAATTTGATTGGCCTCACTCGCAACAGCTACGGTAGGGGGGATGCCGACAAAAATTAAAAGCGGGGTCATAAGAAACCCGCCGCCAACACCAAACATGCCGGATAAAAAGCCTACGAGGCCACCAAGACCCAACAGCAAGTATATACTAACGCTGGTCTCTGCAATGGGTAAGTAAATTTGCATCTGGTTTTGTTGTGTTGTGGTTCAAAGTTATGATTTATCACGCAGGTCTCGATTTGCATAGAGAGCTTAAGGTGCAGAGTTTTGGGTTCTCTTAAAAGTTATAGGAAATAATGTGCTGTGCATTTTGGGGGCAAATATCCGCTTTTTAAACTCGCCGCGCCGATAAATAAATCTATTTATGTTTTTAAGCTTGAATTTTTATTTAGTAAGGTGGAGAAGAACATGTCACCTCTATCAGCTCAAAAACAACAAATGCCATTGCACGGTCAACCAAACGGCTATTTCGAGGACAGTATAAATTATTTGCATTGGGATGCTCATAAAAATGCACCTGTTATGCATTGGGCTCATGCGAATGGTTTTAGTGGTGGCACCTATGCGCCGTTACTTTCAAGACTTACCGATATTGCTCATATTTATGCCTGGGACGCTCGCGGCCACGGGTCGACCAAACTACCTGCTAATCCGAAAGACCTAAAAAGCTGGAACATCTATAAGGACGACATGATTCGTTTTGTGGAGAAACTTGCAGATAGGCACGGACAAAAAATCTATCTCACGGGTCACAGTCTCGGAGCGACAACATCTATCCTTGCTGCTGCCGAACGGCCTGATCTTGTCGCGGGGCTTGTGCTCGTTGATCCAGTTATTATTCCTTATCATCTTGGCTGGCTCTCCGGCTTTTTACATCAACTCAAGCTTCCGCATCCCGTTGGTCATCTAATTCGTCGATCCAGCCGCCGCCGCAAAATTTTTAAATCTCGTTCTGAGATTGCACAGTCCTATTTCGGGCGCGGCGCTTTCACGACAGATGATGACGGGTTTCTTAATGCCTATCTCGACTCAGCGATTGAACCTAAGGCGGGTGGCGTAGGTCTTTGTTGTCAACCTGAATGGGAGGCACAGAACTACATTGCTCAGCGGCACAATTCGGCGCGTGCCATCAAAGCGTTGGAATGTCATGTGATGCTGGTGCAAGCGGCAAAAGACTCAACGGTTTATTCCAATAAGCCGTTTTTGAAAACCCGTCAGCCTGTGACGTTTAAAACAGTCGAGGACACGACGCATTTCCTTCCATTTGAAAAACCGGATGCTGTTGCGTCACATATTGCCTCACTGATAACCGATGAGACAGCCTGATTTAGTGAAGGGCTGAGGTTTTATTGTTCTGATGATGCAAAAGGTGCGAGATAATTCTCATAACCTTCAGTCGCCATGTCCTCCACAGGAACGAATCTCAGGGCTGCTGAATTAATACAATATCGCAAACCAGTTGGGTCAGGGCCGTCGTCAAACACATGCCCTAAATGACTGTCCGCATGTTTGGAGCGTAATTCCGTGCGTTCTATGAAAAGGAAATTATCCGGCTTCTCGACAAGATTGCCCGGCGCGAGGGGGCGGATAAAAGACGGCCAACCGGTTCCACTTTTATATTTGTCTTTAGAGGAAAAAAGGGGTTCTCCAGAAACGACATCGACATATATGCCGTCGCGTTGTTCGTTCCAGTAAAGATTGTCAAAAGGCTTTTCCGTGCCATCTTCCTGCGTAACATAATATTGTAATGGGGTGAGTTGCTTCTCCAGGGTTGCGTCATCAGGTTTGACATAACCCTGTGCTTCCCAGGCTACGGAAGGCAGAGCAAAGCCGGCAAAAATAAAAAGGACAATTATCACGAGTGGCTGCATAGGTTTCATTTTTGGCTTTTTTGTCATGTAAGTCTCCTTATGAATAGATAACGGTTTTGGCTTCCCGTCTCATCTATGTATTATTGTTTAAATAAGGGATGTGGTTTTTTTATGTCCCTGATTGTGACGAAATTGTGCAGTCCTAAAATGCTGCCTACCGTTTGAAAGAAATTGGGTGGATATAATGTCTCAAAAATTAAAAATTATTGTTGGTTTTGCTTTGTCTATTTTCTTGGTGGCTTGTGTGCTGGCTTATCTGGCAGTCGGGTGGAGTGGCTTTGACAAAGTGCTTGCGGAGCCGTGGGGGCTAGTAACCATACTGGATCTGGTGCTCGGGGTTGTGTGTATGACTGCAGTTATTTTTACAGTTGAAAGTGACTGGAAAAAAGCGGCCATGTGGTCCGTGCCGATTTATTTTCTCGGAAATATCGTCACGGCTGTCTGGATTCTGACCCGTTTAGACCAAATCACTGATTCAAAATGACCTGTGGATAAGTCGCTTCAATTGTTTCAGGACTATGAATGCGTTTAGGTGAAATTTTTTTTAAGAATATTTTCCAGTAATTTCAATGACTAGGGCATGAGTCTTAAAAAATATAAAAAAAAACATATACTACCTGTTGACGCATCAAATGGTTTGAGACACTATATCTTGTAGTTTTTGCTGATTTGTCGGATTTTGTGACGGGTCAGATTTGGGGACTAATTCTTGGCCATGATTGACGTTTTTCATGGTGTGTATGTACGCACCTGCCGGTAAATTGCCCCCAAATTTAGACCTAAAATATGGCAATACACAGCTTATTAAGATGAATTTTCGTCTGATCGGAATTTATCTTTGGCACTGAGGACGGGTGAATGTTTAATAATACCGACAGAAAAGATGGTCAGATAGAGGCTGCCGAGCAGCAGGTTCAGGACGTGTTGAAAACAGCATCGCAGGAATTGAGAGGCAGCCGTAAGGCCGAAGGTCATGATGTGACCGCGCAACCTCAGATGGATTTTGAACGGGGCAGTCAAACTGTCCAGTTTGAAGACCGTCCGAGCGTTAAAATTGATTCTTCTCGCGACGCTCTTTTGACTGAATTTGGTAAAGCTACACTGACAGATCGTTATTTGATGCCCGGTGAGACTTATCAAAGTCTATTTGCGCGCGTTGCATCTTTTTATGGTGACGATGAAGCGCATGCTCAGCGTCTTTATGACTATATTTCAAAGTTGTGGTTTATGCCTTCAACTCCTGTTCTATCGAATGGGGGTACAAATAGAGGTCTGCCGATTTCCTGCTTTCTCAATGAAGCCAATGACAGCCTTTCAGACATTGTCGATCTTTGGAATGAGAATGTCTGGCTTGCCGCACGTGGTGGCGGTATTGGGTCTTATTGGGGGAATTTACGCTCGATTGGTGAGAAGGTTGGTCAAAACGGTAAGACCTCCGGCATTGTGCCGTTCATTCGTGTTATGGACAGTTTGACCCTTGCAATTTCCCAAGGTTCGTTGCGTCGTGGTTCGGCGGCGGTTTATTTACCGGTCGACCATCCCGAAATTGAAGAATTTATTGAAATCCGACGTCCGACCGGTGGCGACCCGAATCGTAAAGCTTTAAATCTGCATCACGGAATTCTGATTTCTGATGCTTTTATGCGTGCCGTTGAAAATGACGAGGACTGGGCGCTTCGCAGTCCTAAAGACAATTCAGTGCAAGCCTCTGTAAAAGCGCGCGATTTGTGGATTCGTATGCTTACAGCACGTATCGAGACAGGCGAACCTTATATGATTTTCCGGGATACGGTGAATAATCAACGTCCAGAGCATCAAAAGCTGTTGAATCTTGAGATTAAAACATCAAATCTGTGTGCTGAAATAACGCTCCCTACCGGCGAAGACCATTTGGGTGAAAACAGAACAGCCGTTTGCTGTCTGTCATCCGTTAATGTCGAGAAATTTGAAGATTGGCAGGATGACCCAAACTTCCTGCCGGATGTCATGCGTTTCCTTGATAATGTCCTTGAGGATTTTATCCAACGTGCGCCCGATAGTATGGCAAAAGCGAAATATGCCGCGATGCGCGAGCGTAGCGTCGGGCTCGGCGTGATGGGGTTCCATTCCTATTTGCAAGCCAACATGATTCCATGGGAATCGGTCATGGCGAAAGTTTGGAACAACCGTATTTTCTCTCACATTAAAGAGCAGGTTGATCATGCTTCACGCGTACTGGCAGAAGAACGCGGTGCGTGTCCGGATGCGGCGGAATGTGGCATGCAGGAACGTTTTTCGAATAAGACAGCGATTGCGCCAACGGCATCTATCTCAATTATTTGCGGGGGAGCGAGCCCAGGTATTGAACCGATTGCCGGTAACAGCTTTACGCATAAAACCCTTTCAGGCTCATTTAATGTCCGTAACCGCCATCTGGCTAAATTGCTGGATGAAAAAGGCCGTAATGATGACGATACATGGTCATCAATTGTGACCAGTGGTGGCTCGGTTATGCACCTTGATTTCCTGACAGATGAAGAAAAAGCTGTATTCAAGACAGCTTTCGAAATTGACCAGAGATGGCTGATTGAATTTGCTGGCGATCGTGCACCGCTGATTGATCAGGCGCAATCTCTCAATGTATTCTTACCTGCTGATATTCATAAGCGTGACCTCCATCAAATTCATTATCAGGCATGGAAGCGCGGTGTGAAGAGCTTATATTATTGTCGCTCACTCTCTATTCAACGTGCTGAAAGAAGTGACAGCGAAACGCCTACCGATCAGGATGCTGCAAAAACTGTTGCTGTGTCGACCATTGATTATGAAGAATGTGCTTCCTGCCAGTAAGTCTATGATAAGGTTTACTTTTTTGGATGCAGAACAGACAAAAATCAAACTAAGAGGACGTGTGTCATGTCACTTCTAGAAGACCGTATTGTATATAAACCATTTCTTTATCCGTGGGCGTATGACTCTTGGCTCACCCAGCAACGTATTCACTGGTTGCCCGAAGAAGTTCCTCTTGCTGAGGATGTTAAAGATTGGCACAAAACCCTGACAGTAAGTGAAAAAAACTTGCTGACGCAGATTTTCAGGTTTTTCGTACAGGCAGATGTGGAAGTGAATAATTGCTATATGAAGCACTATTCTCAGGTTTTTAAACCCACAGAAGTACAAATGATGCTATCTGCTTTTTCAAATATGGAAACCATTCACATTGCCGCCTATTCGCATTTGCTCGACACAATCGGCATGCCTGAAGTTGAATATGAAGCCTTCCTCAAATATGGCGAAATGAAAGACAAATATGATTATATGCAGGAATGGGGTGTGGAAACCAAAACCGACATCGCAAAAACGCTTGCGGTTTTTGGTGGTTTTACAGAAGGCCTGCAGCTTTTCGCCAGTTTTGCGATTTTGATGAATTTCCCGCGTTTCAATAAAATGAAAGGCATGGGACAAATTGTAACCTGGTCTGCTCGGGATGAGACCTTGCATACCAACTCTATTGTTCGTCTGTTTAACACTTTCGTTAATGAGAATCCTGAAATCTGGACGGAAGAAACGAAAAAAGATTTGTACAAGGCTTGTGAAACAGTCGTTACACATGAGGATGCCTTTATTGACCTCGCTTTTGAGATGGGTGGTGTTGAAGGTCTGGAGCCAAGTGAAGTGAAAGATTATATCCGCTATATCGGCAATCGTCGTCTAACCCAACTTAATCTGAATCCGATTTACGACATCGAAAAAAACCCCCTTCCTTGGATGGACGAGATGTTAAATGGTATCGAGCATACTAATTTCTTCGAGAACCGTGCCACGGAATATTCGAAAGCATCTACAACGGGCACTTGGGACGAGGCCTTCGGATAAACGCATAAGCCAAAACCCACAGCAAATCAGGATGAGCCTTAATGGCTCCCTGATACTGCCTTTTTGTCATACATGTATATGTCGGCTAATTGTCTTATAGCGGCTGACTTTAGCCCCTTGTAAGTCCCTGAAATTCAGGTCATCATTGCCTTTGATTATGAGGTAACGAATGATTGATTTATATACATCTCCAACTCCGAATGGATATAAAGCTTCCGTCACGCTTGAAGAGCTTGAACTCGATTATAATTTTCATGTGATTGACATTCAGGCGGGTGATCAAAAGAAACCTGAGTTCCTTGCCATTAACCCGAATGGACGGATTCCGGCTATTATAGATCGCGATTTGAACGACCTAAGAGTGTTTGAAAGCGCTGCGATTATGATCCATCTGGCTGAAAAAACTGGAAAGCTTTTGCCCACAGAAGCGGAAGGCCGGGCCGAGGTAATGTCGTGGTTGATGTTTCAGATGGGCGGCATTGGCCCAATGATGGGGCAGGCTAATGTCTTCTTCAGATATTTCCCAGAAAAAATACAGCCAGCGATTGACCGTTATCAAAATGAGGTACGGCGTCTTTTTGAGGTGCTTAACACCCATCTGGATGGACGTGAGTGGCTGGCAAAGGATTTCTCCATTGCTGACATAGCGAATTGGTGCTGGATACGGACGGCGAGTTGGTCAGGTGTTGAAAGCCGCGATTTAGATCATCTGCAGCGTTGGCAAAATGCCATGGAAGCTCGGCCAAAATGCGTGGCGGGAACAAAGATACCATTTGATATTACTGAACTTTTAAAGGCTGAAGGCAAGGATGCAGAGCAATTCGCCAAAGAAGCCGAAAAGCTGGTGCAGAAGTAACCGGAGAACCGGGCATGGCGCGTGAGGTAAAATCTGGGAAATGGTGCTGCCGGAGAGAATTGAACTCTCGGCCTCTCCCTTACCAAGGGAGTGCTCTACCCCTGAGCTACGGCAGCTTGTTATTAAGGCCTTTAACTGCCACAGCACGTTCAATTAGGCAAGTCTCATTCAAATCACTTTTAACGGTTTCAAATGTCACCATCTAATAATTCATCAGGGTCAAAGCCTGATCGCAAAGAAAGACTGGGTGCGGCACTGCGGGCCAATCTTCAGCGTCGCAAAGAGGGGCGGAAAAAGGCTCAAAAACAGGCAGGTAAGGAAAAAGAATAATGGATAAAATTGTCATAAATGGCGGCAACAGATTGATCGGCAGTTTACCAATAAGCGGATCAAAAAATGCTGTTTTGCCACTTATGATATTGGGACTTTTGACTGATGAAACGCTCAAGCTTGTGGGTACCCCTCGGCTGGCTGATACAACAACACTCGGCCATGTTTTAGAAGAGTTGGGCGCGCGGGTTGAGCTTTTCGGACAAGGCAAGGGCGAGGGGCTTACAGTTCACGCCCCTAACATTGCACAAACCATGGCTTCATATGAACTGGTGTCAAAGATGCGGGCGAGCTTCTGGGTAATCGGCCCGCTCCTCGCGCGTTGTGGTCAGGCCCGCGTGTCTCTCCCTGGGGGATGTGCGATTGGTACGCGCCCTGTAAATCTTTATTTGCAAGGTCTAAAGGAAATGGGCGCAGATATTGATGTTGTTGATGGCTATGTGAATGCCAAGTCAATCTCGCCATCTAATCGCTTGACCGGCGCACAAATTAATTTTCCCTTCGTTTCTGTGGGGGCTACTCATGTGATGATGATGGCGGCAAGCCTGGCGGACGGGCAAACCATTATCAATAATGCGGCGAGTGAACCTGAGGTTATGGATGTCGGACGATGCTTGCAGGCCATGGGTGCGCGAATTGAAGGGCTGGGGACACGCACACTGATTATTGATGGCGTTGAAAAGTTGAATGGGACGACTCATACTGTTATTCGCGATAGAATTGAGGCGGGCGCCTATGCCTGTGCGGCTGTTGCGTCAAATGGCGAAGTGACGCTAACGGGAGCAGATGAAGATTTGCTGGGGGCTTTAGCGCCTGTGTTGCAACAAGCAGGCGCCACTTTTGAAACAAAAGCTGACGGATTATTGGTCAAAGGCACATTAGATATACGTCCTGTGAATGTCGTGACGGAACCCTATCCGGGTTTTGCCACTGACTTACAGGCACCTTTTATGGGTTTGATGTGCGTTGCGGATGGGGTGAGCCATATTAGAGAAACGATTTTTGAGAATAGATTCATGCATGTGCAAGAACTCGCACGGCTGGGGGCTGACATTCAGCTGCAAGGAGATACGGCGCGGGTAACTGGTGTGCAGGCACTTAAAGGCGCACCCGTTATGGCAACTGATTTGCGTGCCTCGGTGACTTTGGTAATTGCAGGTTTGATTGCCGAAGGCCAGACGACGATACAACGCGTATATCATCTTGATCGAGGTTATGAAAATCTTGAGAAAAAACTGTCTGGCTGTGGAGCGGATATCAGCCGAATTTCTTGAGGATGGCAGAGAGGTCTAAAAAATAGAATGAGCTCATATAAACCGCTTCATCTGGTAGCCTGCGATAAAGATGATTTAAAAGTCATCTCTGCCATGATGCAGGATTGCATTATTAACGCCTCAGATATGGTATTTGATAAATCTATGCGGCTTTTTGCGGTAATGGGGAACCGTTTTTGCTGGGAGGTCGAGGATGAGGATACTCAACAACGGGTAAGGGTAGGGGTGCATTTTACGGATGTGCGTAAGGTTTCCTA
This sequence comes from Candidatus Micropelagos thuwalensis, assembly GCF_000469155.1. Classification (NCBI taxonomy): domain Bacteria; kingdom Pseudomonadati; phylum Pseudomonadota; class Alphaproteobacteria; genus Candidatus Micropelagius; species Candidatus Micropelagius thuwalensis. The sequence continues at coordinate 844,661 of NZ_AWXE01000004.1, forward strand.
CCGCGATGTTGAGTTTGGTCGTGATCAGATTTTATCTTTGCTGGCGATGGAATTTGTGGCGCAAGAACCTCCTGGAGGTATTTTGCGTATAATTTTTTCTGGGCGATCTGAAATTCGTCTCACAATAGACGCATTGAATATGGTAATGCAGGATGTTACGCCCGGATGGTCTGCTTCAAGCAGACCACAACATGATGATGAGCCGAGAAACGAGAACTAATATGGTCTTGCGACTAAATAAGACAGATACAGATTTTGACTCTGACTTCACCCGACTTCTTAATATGAAACGGGAACAGGATGAGGACGTCAATCTTGCTGTGAGCGATATTATTAATGATGTTCGCGAACGGGGTGATGCGGCTTTATGTGACTATACACAGCGTTTTGACCGCAATGATATGACCCCAGAGATGTTGCGCGTATCGGCTGATGAGATTGACCGTGCTGAAGCAGAATGTGAGCAAGAAACCCTGCAAGCGCTGGATGTTGCGTCAAAAAGAATTGCGGATTTTCATGCGCGTCAAAAGCCACAGGATGAACGCTTTACAGATGCGCAGGGGGTCGAATTAGGCCATCGCTGGACGGCGGTAAGCGCGGCAGGCATTTATGTACCCGGCGGACTGGCGAGTTATCCCTCATCTGTGTTGATGAACGCATTACCTGCAAAAGTCGCTGGGGTTGAGCGCCTCGTTATGGTTGTTCCTATGCCTGACGGTAATGTTAATTCGCTTGTGCTCGCGGCAGCAAAACGTGCCGGTGTAGATGAGATATATAAAGTCGGCGGGGCGCAAGCCGTTGCAGCGCTTGCTTATGGCACGGAAACAATCCAGCCAGTTGATGTGATTGTCGGCCCGGGCAATGCTTATGTGGCAGCAGCAAAAAAACAGGTTTTTGGAAGTGTTGGCATTGATATGGTTGCGGGCCCTTCGGAAATTTTGGTTGTTGCTGATTCTGAAAATGACCCTGCTTGGATTGCTGCTGATCTTCTATCCCAGGCAGAGCATGACAGCGTGGCGCAATCTATTTTGATGACCGATGATGAGGTGTTTGCTGAAACCGTCTGTGGCGAAGTGGAACGTCAATTAAGTGAATTACCGCGTGAAGAGATTGCCCGTCAAAGCTGGGAAAATTTCGGTGCGGTAGTTCTTGTGCCGGATTTAACACAAGACGGGCCAGTGCTAATTGACCGATTGGCGCCGGAGCATCTTGAACTGGCGGTGAGAGACCCGGAAAGTTTGTCTGATAATATAAGGAATGCCGGTGCTATTTTTCTGGGGCGTTATACGCCGGAAGCTATTGGTGATTACATCGCCGGGCCTAATCACGTCCTGCCGACAGCGCGTGCTGCAAGATATGCATCAGGTCTTTCCGTTTTGAATTTTATGAAACGCAGTTCGCTCGTTTCGTGTTCGGTGGATAGTTTAAGAGAAATTGGAATGGATGCTATTCGTCTAGCTGAGTCCGAGGGGCTTTCTGCGCATGCGCGATCTGTTGCGATAAGATTGAACAAAAACTGATGAATGACGCACCGGAAGATAGCCCGAATAGAATTGTTCATCTATCTTTGGATGATCCCGCGCTGATTGCCCGAAATCCTGATGTTGAACATGAACGCCGTGTTGCTATTTTCGATTTGCTGGAAGAAAACAGTTTTTCGCCTAAAGACTGCGCACCCGGCCCCTATCGTGTCACACTTTCTCTCACCGAAAAGGGTCTTAATTTCCGTCTGTGTGACCTTGAGGATAACCTTTTGAAGGATATTGAACTTTCTCTGATGAGTTTCCGGCGGCTTGTGAAGGATTATTTCCTGATTTGTGAAAATTATTATCAGGCGATCCGGTCTGCTTCGCCCGATAAAATTGAAACAATAGATATGGGACGCAGAGCCCTGCATAATGAAGGCTCAACCTTACTTCAAGAGAAGTTGTCAGATGTGATTACAATGGATTTTGATACGGCACGTCGCCTTTTTACCCTGATTTGCGTATTGCAAATGAGGGGTTGATTTTAACTTATTTTATGGTCATTCTCCGGCAATTAAACAGGAAAAATATATGGCTAAAGAAGAATTACTTGAATTTCCGGGAATTGTTGTTGAGCTTTTGCCGAACGCAACCTTTCGTGTGAAATTGGAAAATGATCATGAAATCATTGCCCATACTGCTGGAAAAATGCGGAAAAACCGTATTCGTGTTCTGGCTGGCGACAAGGTTCTTGTAGAAATGACTCCATATGATCTTACAAAAGGGCGCATCACCTATAGATACAAATAGGCAGAAATTATGGCTCGCCAGCGCATCACCGCGTCGGCTTGACCTGCTTGCTCAGATAGGTATCAAGCCCGAACATGTTGGCCCTGCTGATATTGACGAGACACCTAAATCTGCTGAAACGCCCAGAGAATTGGCGCGCCGCCTCGCTTTAGAAAAGGCTGCTGCCGTCCTGACGCATATTCCCGAAAATGAAGACTGGGTTATTCTGGCGGCAGATACAGTCGTGGCACAGGGACGTAGAATTTTGCCAAAAGCAGAGACACAGGAAACTGCAAAAGCGTGTCTTAAACTGTTATCAGGGCGGGCGCATAGGGTTTTTAGCGGTGTTTGTCTCATATATAAAGGTAAGAGCATGCTCAGGGTTGCAGATACACGCGTGGTCATGAAAAGATTGTCTGCCGAGGAGATTACGACCTATCTGGACAGTCAGGAGTGGCGTGGCAAGGCGGGCGGTTACGCAATTCAAGGGCGGGCGGATGCATTTGTAAAATCCTTAAATGGATCCTACTCAAATGTTGTCGGATTACCTTTATATGAAACATCTTCGCTGTTAGCTGGTATCGGTTTTAAGGGCGGACAAAATGAACATAATGATTGAGGGTTATTGAGGAGAAGCGCATGGGGCATGAAGTTTTAATGTCAGTTGAGTATGGCCATGTATTCGTTGCAAATGTTAACGACGGAAAACTTATTGATTTGCGTATTGAGCCGGTTGGATCTGACAATCAAGATGTCGGAAAGATTTATCTTGCAAAAGTTGCGCGTGTTGTGCCGCGATTGCAGGCGGCGTTTGTCAATATTGGCGAAGACTCAGACGGGTTTCTCGGTGCGCGTGAAGCCCGGACGCTTCTCGTCAATGCTGACCGCGACACCCCGATTGAAGATTGTGTGCATGATGGCGATACGGTTCTGGTTCAGATTAACCGTCCAGCCGATGGTGATAAGGGGCCACAACTGACTGCAGATATTAGCCTGCCTGGGCGTTATGCAGTTCTTACGCCTTGCCGTACAAAAGTTTCCGTTTCGCGTTCTATAGAAGATGACAAAGAGCGACAAAGATTGATTGATCTTGCCGAGACGGTACGCGATCGGTTGGGTATTGAAGGTATGGACGGGCTTGCCGGTTGGGTGTTGCGAACAGCGGCAGAGGGTGTCGATAATGAACTGCTCGAAAAAGACATGGAAATGATTGCCGGTATCTGGACAGATATTCTGGATAAGGGGGATGATAATGACCCGCCCTGCCTTTTACATCAGGATTTGGGTGGGGTTGAGCGTGGGTTGCGTGATTTTATCCGCCCCGATACGGCATCTGTTATAATTCAAGGCGAAGCGGCTTTCCGAATGGCGCGAAGCTATTGTCAGAAAGTCATGCCACAGGCCGAAGCGCTTATCACGCAGAGCGAGTCCGGTGAAATCCTGTTCGACCGTTATGATATTAATGGTACAATCGACAAGGCACTCAGCCCACGTGTTGATTTGCCATCGGGGGGCTGGATAACGATTGAGACCACTGAGGCCATGACAACGATTGACGTGAATTCCGGTAGTCACAGTGATCCGGCGCTCGCGATTAATCTGGAAGCGGTTACCGAGATTGCCAGTCAGATTCCGTTACGCGCTATTGGCGGGCTGATTGCAATTGATTTTATTGATATGCAGGACGAAGCCGACGGTAAAAAAATAGAAGACAGTCTGCTGGCAGCATTTGAAAATGATCGTGTGCCAGTGCGTATTGGTCAAATGTCTAATTTCGGTGTGATTGAAATGACCCGCAAGCGTGACCGTCTTTCTTTGTTGAAATCTTTGCCAGCAGGGTATTTTGATAATACAGAGGGTGAAGATGACTGAGAGTACCAACAAGCCTGTAACCTGTCCGATATGTAAGGAGAATTACAGCGTTCAATCCTTTAAGCCATTTTGTTCTGAACGATGTGCCAATGTTGACTTGCATCGCTGGTTGGGAGGGCATTACAGTGTGCCGGCTATTGAGCCGCCCGATCATTTTTCAGATGATGAAGACACGTTTAGTGAAATTCATTAATCATATCGAATTGCGGGTAAACCTCTCATTTTGATGGTGGACAGAACCACACCAATTTCCTATAAACACGCGGTGGTAACGGCTCTATGGCTGTACGCATCACTTTTAAGAGTGCCCGGGTAGCTCAGGGGTAGAGCAGCGGACTGAAAATCCGCGTGTCGGTGGTTCAAATCCGCCCCCGGGCACCACAATTTTCTCAAATTAATATTGATGCCTTTCAAAGGAAAATGCTTTCTCTTCGCTATTGCAATGGGATGAGCGTGACAGTTGGGTAAGCATCTTTTAAGTTTAAATAATGACACTACTTATTTTTTACTTACTGCTCGCAGTGCTGGTTTCTTTTTTCTGCTCTGTGGCAGAGGCTGTCCTTCTTTCTGTGCGTCCTTCTTATATAGCTTTGCTGGAGGCCCAAGGGTCGGGAAGTGGTAAGAAACTCAAAAAATTATGTAATAATCTTGATCGGCCTCTTGCAGCAATCCTTACGGCAAATACGATTGCTCATACGGTTGGTGCGGCAGGTGTTGGCGCACAAGCAGCGGTTGTCTTTGGTAATCAATATATTGGTCTGACATCTGCAATTCTGACTTTTTTAATCCTCATATTTTCTGAAATAATTCCTAAAACTTTGGGGGCTGTATATTGGCGGCAACTGGCTCCCTCTTTTGCTGTTCTTATAGAGGGGCTGACGCAACTTTTGCTTCCATTTGTCTGGTTGTCTGAAAAGCTGACACGCATGTTATCTCGGTCGCGAGCCGGTAGTCATGCTTTCAGTCGCGACGAATTTGAGGCTATGGCTCAAATAGGGGCTGATGAGGGCTTGTTAGAGTCAAAAGAGTTGAAAATAGTGATGAATTTGATGCGCCTGCGTCAATTATCAGTTCGTGACATCATGACCCCGAGGCCGGTTGTTTTGTCTGCTTCAGAAAAAATGACTGTTAGAGATTTTTTCACTACTCATTCGAAAAATGCTTTTTCCCGTATTCCGGTATATGCAGAAAACGAAGATGATATAACGGGTTATGTGCTTAAAAATGATTTGCTGATGGCTCAAGCGAGAGATGAATTTGACAAATCACTATCAGAGTTTCGTCGGCCCTTTTTAATGTTTTTGGATGTGTTGGATGCATCAACCATTTTCGATCGTCTGATACATGGAAAAACTCAAATTGCTTTAATTCTTGATGAATACGGCACGATGCAGGGTATTGTGACAATGGAGGATGTTCTGGAAACCCTTATCGGTTTGGAGATTATTGATGAGTCGGACAAGGTAGATGATATGCAAAAGTTGGCGCGCAAACGCTGGCGGGCGCGTATGGAAAGCATGGGTATTAACCCCGAGAATATGGAAATGACTAAAAAGAAAGACTGACAACCCTTAAAAATGCTTCACTTTCATTGAGAAAAACTTTTAAAAAGATAATTATTCCCTGAAAAAAACAAATTGTTACATGAGTGTAAAACTTCTGTAATGTTCTAAAGTTTTATTGAGCCCATTAATTGGTACAACATTCCATTGGAGGGCAAAATGCCATCTTTCACTCTTTTTCGTAAATTTATGATGTCGGCCGTTCTAGGTCTGGCAGTTGCCGCATGTGATGGCGACAGTAATACCGAACTGGCCTCTCTTGGCACGGTCGGTCCTAACCCCGGCGCAGGTGGTACTACTTCTGGCGGTAGTTCTAGCGGTTCCAGTGGCGCAACTGCCAATTGTGAAGACGGGTTAACTCAAGTCACACTAAGTAATGATGATGAAGTTTGCTCTATTTCTGGCACGATTGCTTCCGATCTGACACTCAGCGCCTCGAACATTTATATGTTGGACGGTAAAGTAGTCGTCGGTGAAAATGAAGCCAAAGATGGTACAGGCGGCACTAATGCTGTTCTGACCATTCCAGCCGGAACAAAAATTATCGGTAAGCAAACGCCGACCTCTGGTGTGACCTCTTACCTTGTTATTACCCGTGGTTCTCGTTTGGAAGCTACTGGTTCTGAAACACAACCAATTATCTTCACCTCCGAACAAGATCACCTGCGTGGTCGTACATCTCCAATTGCCCTTGAAGAATCTGAAACCGGTGAATGGGGCGGGATTGTGGTTAATGGTCTAGCAACTATTAACAAAGGCACCGATTGTGAGCTTGCTGCCAACATTTGTGAGCGTGAAGGTGAAGGCGATAGCGGCCTTTACGGTGGTGACGATGACACGGATAACTCCGGTACATTCCGTTACATGCAGGTCCGTTACGCGGGGTTTGCGTTTACAGCAGATAATGAGCTGAATGGTATTGCCTTCCAGGGGGTTGGTTCCGGCACGACGATTGAATATGTTCATGTTCATAATGGCGCGGATGATGGTATCGAATTCTTCGGTGGTACAGCTAACGCAAAATATATTGTTGTAACCGGTGCAGATGATGACAGTATCGACTGGACAAATGGTTATCGCGGTTACATCCAATATGCGATCGTCATGCAAAACCCTAACCAAGCAAATACAGACCAAGGTATTGAGGCTGACAGTAACTCTTCTGACAATGATGCTAAGCCGCGTGCTCGTCCTGTATTGTCAAACGTGACACTCGTTGGTGCGCGTCCTGCTGAGTCTGACATCGGGATTTTGCTTCGCGAAGGTACTGGTGCGGGCATCTATAACTCTGTTGTTTCCAATTTTGAAGACTGCTGGGATATTGATGGGACAGCAACTTACACAAACAGCACAACAGCAACAGGCATTACTTTGAAATCTGTATTGTTTGATTGTGAGGACTCTTTCAAAGATGACACAGGTGCTGGCGAAGATGATACAGCCGCAGGAACAGGTCTTGCTGCTAAATTCGCCGCCGGAGCCAATAATGTTGAATTGGCCAGCACATTGTCGAATGGTTTCATTAACGGTAATAATGAAAACTCTGTAACTTCCGTAAATGTTAACACTGAAGAAACACTGACATGGTTCGAATTTGCAACCTATATCGGTGCAGTGAAAAGCTCTTCAGCTACTGATAACTGGACCCTCAACTGGACATATGGCATCAACCCGACGCCATCTTGCCCAACCGGAACAACAGCTATCGGTTCAACAGGTTGTGAGCTTTCAGGCGTTATTACAGATGACATTAATTTAGTATCTGGTCTTAGTTACTTCTTGCGCGGCAAGGTTGTCGTTGGCGTCGATTGTGGCCCCGACAAAGATAACGAGCTCGCAACTTGTGACAAAGCTGAGCTGACAATTGATCCGGGTGTCTCTGTGTTTGCTCGCGAAAACCCGCTTTCTTATCTAGTTATCGCACGCGGTTCTAAATTGAACTCAAACGGTACAGCATCCGCACCTGTAACCTTTACGGTTGAAGATGACTCTTCAAGAAACATTGACTCGGATACGGGTCTTTGGGGCGGACTAGTTATAAATGGTCGTGCGCCAATCAACAAAGGGACAAACTGTGAGGTTCTTACCAATCTGTGTGAGCGCGATGGTGAAGGCGATAGCGGTAAATACGGTGGTAACGATGCTGCCGATGATAGTGGTCAAATTTACTACACAGTCGTCAAATATGCAGGTTATGCATTTACCGCAGATAACGAGCTGAACGGCATTGCCTTTGAAGGTGTCGGTTCCGGAACGGAAGTAGATTACGTCCAAGTCCATAACGGCGCTGATGACGGTATTGAGTTCTTCGGCGGCACGGTAAATGCCAAGCACCTTGTCGTGACCGGTGCTGATGATGACAGTATCGATTGGACGAACGGTTATGTTGGTAATATCCAATACGCAATCGTTGTTCAAAACGGTGCCAATCAGGGTAACACCGATCAGGGTATTGAAGCGGACAGTAACTCATCCAACAATGATGCTCTGCCACGGGCCTTCCCATCCTTGTCAAACTTGACACTTGTCGGTTCCTTCCCAGCCGCAACTGGTGCAGAATCCGATATCGGTATCCTGTTACGAGAGGGTACGGGCGCTAATATATACAATACTGTAGTGGTTGGTTTCCAGGACGGTATCGACATTGACGATGCAGCAACTTACGCAAATCGTGATAGTGCCACAACTGGTATCAATCTTAAGTCCGTGTTTATTGATGCAGATACGGCTTTCGGTGATGATACAGCTGCCGGTGAAGACGATACAGCCGCTGGCTTTGATCTCGGGGCTTGGTTTGCAGCTGAAGACGCCAATAATGACAGCACGACGGCTAACTCTTTAACCACTCTCAGCGGTGCGACGACTGGACAGAAGCGCTACATTAACGGTGCAACTGAAAACGGTATTACTGATACCGATCCAACAGCTCTCGGTACCTTCTTTGAAGATGCTGGTTTTGTTGGAGCCGTACAGAGTTCCGACAACTGGACGTCCGGTTGGACGGTCTGGTTGAACGACTAGTCCTTACGGATACTGGCCGTCGCAGTTTTGCTGCGGCGGCCAACTCACTCTTCGGTTTATGCCTTCAAAATCAGGTTGCCAAAATGACAAATTTTAAACAAATAAATTCCAGCTTAGCCGCTTTTGCTTTGCTGGTATCTTTTCCGGCTCTTACTAATGCTCAGGATATTGATGAAATTCAGGTCATAGGGGTTTTTATTCCCGATGAAAAACGTAATACCTCCGAGATTTCCAATGTTCTGGAAGCTGAGGACTTTTCACTCGCTGGAGATAGCGATATAGCTGTCGCCTTGACGCGCCTTCCGGGTCTTTCTCCTGATACGACGGGTAAATATGTCGTCGTCAGAGGTTTGGTAGAAAGATATACATCCACCCTTCTGAATGGCACACAATTGCCATCACCTGACCCTTTGAAAACAGCTGTTCCGCTTGATATTTTTCCGACAAGTATTATCGGAAATGTTCTTGTCCAGAAAACATATTCTGCTGAATATCCTGGCGCTTTTGGTGGCGGTGTTATTGACCTTAGGACAAAAAGTGTTCCAGATGAACCGTTTTTAAACATAAGCTTATCAACGGGTTATAATTCAGAATCGACTTTAGAAGACGGACTTTCCTATTATGGCAGTGATCGTGACTGGCTGACTTTTGATGATGGTCATAGAGAACTTCCAAGCATATTCAGAAATGATTATCAGCTTACCAGTCAGACACCTGCGTCTTTAGAGCAATATGGTGAAGCAATCCCGAATATTTGGTCTATCGATTTTGATGAAAATCTTCCTGATGTTTCGGCCAAAATTTCTGGTGGTACTAACCGTGATACCGATAATGGAAGAATTGGGGTAATTTTTGCCCTCGATTATACCAGTGAATATCGTAACCATTTTGGTGAGCAATTTTCTTATTCCGCAACTGATGCCGGTCTGGTTATTCAACAAAACTTTTCAGATAGTGTTTGTGTAGGCCAGGGTGTGAGTACCGAATATTGTGGTTTTAATACAACCTCATGGAACACAAATTTGAACGGACTGTTGTCTGTTGGCTGGGAAATCGACGCGAATAGTGAGATTAAATATACAGGTGTTTTGCTTCGTTCGAGCCAGAAGCAGGTACAGATAAAAGGCGGGTCTACCGACTCCAATGATCTTGAAAATACGACACGTCTGGATTGGAAAGAGCGAGAAGTTATTTCTAATGCGGTATCGGGTGAACATACGTTTGATCTAATTGATGCTGGCGAGACAATGCTTGATTGGTCGCTCAATATAACCAACGCTTCTCGGGATGTTCCGTTACGTCGTCGTTATAAATATTTCTACGATGACGGTCCTGGTGCTTTTCGTATCAGTACTCGGACAGATGGTAATCTAACCGAATATGGTTATATGGAAGATGAGTCCCGCGACTTTGTTGTTAATCTCACGCAGGCTACGAATCTGTTTGGTTTTGAAACGGACATTAAAGCCGGTGCGGCTTATAACGAAAAAGAGCGTTCTAGTTACTACCTGACTTACCACTATAATATGGGCCAGGTTACGAACCGTGATTTACTGTTCCGTGTTCCTGAAGTAATTTTTGGTTCAGTCAATATCGACCCAAATGGGATTTATTTACAGTCTTTAACACGTGCTGCCGACAGTTTCTCTGCTGATTTTAAGAATGACCAAGCCTATTGGCAAATCGACACGCGTTTGACAGATACTATCCGCATATCATCCGGTTATCGTTACGAAGACAGCGAGCAATTGGTGCGTGCGACTGATCGGTCTACGCTTACACCTATTCTCGTTACACAGCAGATAGAGTCTTTCCTCCCGTCAGCAACTCTTACTTGGGAATTTGCAGATAATATGCAATTGCGCTTTGGTTATTCGGAAACCATTAACCGTCCTGATAGCCGTGAGTTATCTCCTGCCCGTTTCATTCGTGAAGATGGCCGGACGGAAGAAGGTAATCCAAATTTACAATTTGCTGAAATCAAGAACTACGATATTCGTTATGAGTGGTACTTTGGTGATAGTGACTCTGTAACTGTTGGAGTGTTCTACAAGGACATCACAAATCCAATCGAGTACTCCATTGCTTCCATCGGCGGTGAGGGTCAGCTTGATACAGTGGCAAATGCCGATGAAGCTGAGCTTTCAGGTATTGAAGTCGAGATAGAAAAGCAACTTGGTAAATATATGAATCGCGATTTATTCTTAAAAGCCAATACGACATATATTGACTCAGAAGTGATGCGTAGCGCTGCCAATTTTGGTGAGGTAACAAATCTCGTGGGTCCTATGCAGGGCCAGTCTGAGATACTTGCCAATATTCAGTTTGGCTTTGAGAATATTGAGCATAACGAATTCTTTAACGTCGTGCTTAACTATGTCGATGAACGGGTTTATCGCTTGGGTACAAACTCGCGACCTGACCTAATTGAAAAACCGCCTTTCGAGCTGAATCTGGTTTACAGCCGTGATATTTATACAGCTTATGACCGCCCTGTTGGTTTGTCTGTAAAGGTCAAGAATCTTCTGGACGAAGGGGCTGAGAGGCTTCAAGGTTCAGAGATAGCTGAATCCTATGATATTGGCACAACACTTTCTATCGGTCTGAATTACTCATTCTGATAGTTTTTATGGAAATCTTTTGGATAATATGACCGCCGCTGAATCACCGTCGACAAAGTTTATCGTTAATGCGCTAGAAATTGTCCTTGTTGTTTCGGCGGCGTTTCTTTTGGCTCATTATGTCGCGACATTTCTGGACGACAAGAGCCGCCTTAAGATTTCTGCTTATCAAACACCCGTCGCTAAGGATATGCAGCAATTTTCGCAATCCTATGACTTTAAAAATATGTTCTTCCCCGAATTGACTGCGGGTGAAGATAAAATTGTGAAGGTGCGTGCCGCAGAGTCTTCATTGGATATTAGATTATTTGGTCTTCGCGCAGACGGTAACGGCATGGGAAGCGTTATTTACAAAATAGGTGCTCAAGAACAGCAAAACGTTCGTGTCGGTGAACAAATGGCCGATAAGATTAAATTACTTGCCGTTTTTAATGACCGTATAGAAATCAATAATAATGGGCGTTTTGAAACTGTAACATTCGGCAAGGTCAACTCACGTTTGCGTGGTTTGCTGGAGCCGACGCCGCCGCCCGAACAAAACGAAAATGTTAAAACAGACCAGGCACAACCGCCTTTTTTAACGACCAGCTATTTTAAACCTGTAAAAAATGAGAATGGCGTGACGGCGGGTTTTATCCTTCAACCTGAATATGCAGCTATGCTGTCCGGCACGGCTTTTATGCTTGATGATGTCATTATGGAAATAAATGGTGAACGTGTCCACAATTATGAAAATTTGTCCGAAGCTCTTGAAGGTATCCGTTTCGGGCAGAAAGTTAATATGACGATTGAGCGGCGCGGGAACAAACAAAGCATGTCATTTATGGTCCCGGCACCAAGCACTGCAAACCGTTAAAATCATATTGGTACGTTAATTTCCACCATTCACAATAAATGTTAATCTGTCACATGATTGTCACAAAACTGTCATGAACAAGTATTTTACTCTCCATCGTCAGATCTTTTATCGAATTCAGATCTTAATAATTAATAGTGGCCATGTGTCACCAGGTTGTTTCTAGAAATTACAATAAGTAAAAGGATTTGGTACTCATGAAAATTTTATTCGTTTTGTTGTTTACACTTATATCGTTTACCGCAAACGCACAAATTTCAGGGGGGCTGAATTACAAGGACGCGGATTTGCGAGAATTCATCGAAGATGTCGCCCTCGCCACACGTAAAACATTCATTATCGACCCAGGTGTCGCCGGCAAGGTTAATCTTGTTTCTAGTAAAAATGTTGACGCCGAATTACTGTTTGAAATTTTTCTTTCAGTGCTGAAAGTCAATGGGTATGCGGCTACATCCACGGTTGATGGTGGTTATAAAATAATTCCTGTAAATATTGCTTTTAAAGATAGCGTTGAGGAGGACGCGAAGGGTGATCGTATTGCCACCAAAGTCTTTTTTCTTCGTTATGCCGATCCGGTAAAAGTTCTGGGGGTTGTGCAACAATATGTTAATCCTAAGGGATTAAGTTTTGCGCGTGAGGGATTGCAAGCCATTGTCGTATCGGATTATGCGCATAATCTTACACGCATTCAGTCAATAATCGCCGAAATTGATGTCGATAATTCGGTTGTTAAAATCGTTAAGTTGAAAAACACATCTGCCCGTGAAATGGCGGATGTAGCCCGTCAGATAGCCAGCGAGAATTCTAATAATCAATCAAGTTATCAATCAGTCAAAGCCATACCTATAATTGCAAGTAACTCTTTAATATTGAAGGGTCAATCACAGACAGTGGAGAGATATTTTCCTATCATAGAAAAGCTCGATCTTGAAAATGCATCAAACGGTTCGCTAAAAGTTGTGAAACTGAAATATGCAAATTCTGAAACCTTGTTGCCGACTTTACAGGCGCTTTCAGACAGCATTGCCGCACCTGATGTAGGGGTTAATAAATTTTCTGCAGAAAAAATTATAATCTCAAATTACGTAGAGGCTAATGCAATTATCATTAAGGCAAGTGCTGATGCCCAAAAGAAAATTATTGATTTAATTTACTCTCTCGATACACCGCGCGCGCAGGTGCTTGTCGAAGCAATCATTGTCGAAGTTTCCAATAATGCGGCCAAGTCACTTGGCGTGCAATATGTTCTCGCCGGGGGCGAAGACAGTAAAGTACCTTTTACAGTTTCTAATTACAGCAATACATCACCTAATATTCTCGCTGCGACTGGAGCGTTGGTGCTGGATGATTCGTCAGACAGTAGCAGCTCTGCTACGGTGGAAAATCTGTCGGGCGTTCTGCGTTCTGCCGCTATTGATAGCATGCTTGGCATTAACGGGCTGGCGGTTGGTGCCGCGGGGACGCGAAGTGATGGCGGCATTTTCGGGGTTATTCTGAATGCATTATCCGGAGACGTGAAAAGTAATATCCTCTCCACACCGTCGATTATGACTTTGGATAATGAGCCTGCTAAATTCATTGTTGGTCAGGAAATTCCCATCACGACGGGTGAGGCGCTTGGGTCTTCCAATGCTAATCCATTCCGTACGATAGACCGTAAAAATGTCGGGGTACAGTTGGAGGTTGTTCCTCAAATTAATGAAGGCGATGAAATCCGCCTTAAGATTAGGCAGGAGGTTTCCTCTGTCTCCGGTCCTATAGCAACGACCTCGACTGAGTTGATAACAAATAAACGAGAAATGGAAACCACCGTCAGGGTTGGCGATGGAGAAATAATTGTGCTTGGTGGTCTTATCCAGCAGGACGAGACCATATCAGTCGACAAAATACCTCTGCTCGGAAGTATTCCTGTACTTGGTAAAGCTTTCAGTTCAGAGCAAAAATCAAAATCTAACACTAACCTTATGGTTTTCCTGCGCCCAACAATCGTAAGAACATCAGAAGATGCTCGTGCAGTGACGGAACTTAAATATGGTTATATTTCGGACAGCCAGAAAAAAGCTAAAACAAAACTCTCCCTGGATGACATGATGCAAGATGTCGTGGGCGTCACCTCGGAACAGGAGTAACCCTCCACATGGTAAGATCGTCACAGATTATCTCCAATGCAGAGGCAGAACGTTTTTCTGAGATATTACCTTATGCTTTCGCCAGGGATTATGGGTTGGCTCTATCATCTGAAAAAAAAGGTTTTTGCCTGAACCTGTCACAAACCGTTGACCGGGGAATGATTGCCGAAGTGTTTCGGGCTTATCGTGACGTCAATATAGTTAAGACACTTTCCGATGAAGATTTTGAAAGCCTACTTTCTACAATGTATGCGAGCCGCGGTATTGACGCCGAGGTTGATAGCTTGTCTGAGGCAAACGGGGACGACCTGGATAGTGTCTTGCAGGGTGTTGAGCGATCTGCTGACTTACTTGCTGGGGATGATGATGCGCCAGTTATCCGGCTTCTCAATAGCTTGTTTAGTGAAGCTGTGCGTGCCGGGGCGTCGGATATTCATCTTGAACCATTTGAGGACAAAGTTGCTGTCCGATTGCGCATAGACGGGCTTTTGACAGAAATCGCAGCATTATCAGCCAAATTGGCTCCCTATCTTGTTTCGCGTGTAAAAGTGATGGCACGGTTAGATATTGCGGAAAAACGGCTTCCGCAAGATGGTCGCCTGTCTTTGACTCTTGGCGGCAAAAGCTATGATGTGCGGGTTTCTACGTTACCAATCCGATATGGTGAGCGCGTGGTAATGCGTCTTCTCGATAAGGATCAGGCATTTTTGAGTCTTAGTGATCTCGGCATGGCGGATAAAATATGTAAACGTTTTGAGGGCGCTTTATCAGAACCAAACGGAATTTTGTTGGTAACCGGACCGACTGGGGCGGGTAAAACTACAACTCTCTATGCTGCCTTGGGACTTTTGAACGACCAATCGCGCAACATAATGACTGTTGAAGATCCTATTGAATATGCTTTGAAAGGGGTCAGCCAGACTCAGGTGAATAACAAAGTCGGCATGACATTTTCAAGTGGTTTGCGGTCTATTCTCCGTCAGGATCCGGATGTGGTGATGGTGGGAGAGATACGAGATGCCGAGACAGCCGAGATTGCCGTTCAAGCCAGTTTGACAGGGCATTTGGTTTTGTCCACCGTCCATACCAATAGTGCGGCGGCTGCCATTACACGGCTAGTCGATATGGGTGTTGAGCCGTTTTTACTTGCCTCATCTGTAAAAGCTGTGCTTGCACAGCGACTGGTGCGGCAATTGTGTGGATCATGTAAGCAACCTTATCAAGCTTCCAAAGACACTGCGGCAAAGCTTGGACTGAAAAGCCGTCAGCTTAAGTTATATCGACCGACTGGCTGTCTTGACTGCCAAAATACAGGTTATCGCGGCCGTGTCGGAATATATGAGCTCATTATGGTGAACGACGATATTCGTCGCATGATTCAGAATGGTGCCGGTGAATTGGATATCGAGGCACAGGCTATTGCCGAAGGTTTGCCTGTTCTTGCCGATAGCGGACGTGAGCTTGTATTGTCGGGTGAAACTACGCTTGAGGAAGTATTGCGGGTCTCTCGGCTCAAGGGGTCGGAGTAATGCCTGCATATCAATATGAGGCGCTGGATGCGCAAGGGAAAAAGAAAAAAGGTGTGATCGCTGCTGATAGTTTGCGTGATGCAAGAAAACGCCTGCAATCGAAAACATTATTTCCGGTCAGTCTAACTGAGGGCGGGCGCGCAGAATCTTCTGATAGGTTGGCGTCAACGTCACTAACCGCACGTCTATCTTCACTTCTGTCTTCTCTGAGTTCAAATTCAACACGAAGCGCAAAAATATCGTCACGCGATCTTGCCATGGTAACGCGTCAAATGGCGACTATGGTTGGAGCAGGCTTGCCAGTGGATGAAACTTTGCAAGCTATTGCAGCGCAAAGTGAGAAAACGTTAATACGCGATGTATTGACCAATATCCGGAGTCGTGTTGTCGAAGGGGAAAAACTCTCTGAAGCGATGAAAGTGGAAGCAACATCTTTTGATGATTTATACCGGGCGATGATTGCCGCCGGAGAAGCGTCTGGTGATTTGGACGGCATTCTGGCGCGGATTTCTGAATATTGCGACAAATCTGAAGATGTAAGAACCAAGGTGCAAGCGGCCATGGTTTACCCAGCGGTTTTGAGTGTAATCGCTACCGGTGTTCTTGTACTTCTCATGACATTTGTAGTGCCTAAAATTGCCGTTCAATTTGAGTCCTTTAATGCTGAATTGCCCGCTTTGACTCGCTTTGTTATTGGCTTGTCAGACATCCTGACGCATCTTGGCCCTGCTTTTTTGCTGATTATCATTGCGGCTGGTATTGGTTATACTGCCGCCATGAGACGCAAGCCTTTACGCCTGAAGGTGCATGGCTTCTGGCTCCAACTCCCTTTGATCGGCAGATTATTGCGTGTCGTCGCGAGCGCACGGTTCGCCCGTACATTGGGGACGCTGGTTGAAGGCGGTAGTCCTGTGCCTGAGGCTATATTGGCTGCTCGTGAAACCCAGTCCAACCAAGTTGTCCGCGACGCTGTTGATGGTATTTATAAAGATGTCCGTGAAGGTAGCGCTCTCGCTAATGCATTCCGTAAAAGTGGGATTTTTGCGCCTTTACTGGTTTATATGGTGGCGATGGGCGAAAAAAGTGGCTCACTACCTCATATGCTAACAAAGACAGCCGACTATCTTGAAGGTGAGTTTGACGGGGTCACGCGCACCCTAATGAATCTTCTTGAACCAGCTATTGTTGTGATTATGGGCCTTATGGTTGGCGTGATTGTCATGTCTATTATGTTACCGATTATGCGTCTAAACAGTCTTGTTTTATCTTAGGGAAAGAAGAAATGACCATACATTGCCACTCTCAACCAAATTTGAAAATACCCAGGGCTAATGGATTTTCCTTTATCGAACTTATGGTTGCCGTTGTGATTATGGGGCTTTTGACATCCGTTGTGGTGTTGAATGTGCTGCCGAGCCAAAATCGCGCTATGGTCGAAAAAGCCCGCAGTGATGTGGCTCTGCTATCGCAGGCGATAGAAATGTATCGTATGGAGACCCTTCGATATCCAGCTATGGAAGATGGCTTGGATGTTCTGACTCGTGCCCCTGCTGGTGATACATTTCGCCAGGAAGGGTTTGTCAAATCCCTCCCCAAAGATCCTTGGAATAATCCCTATCAATATCTTGTTCCTGGAGAATTCGGACCTTATGATGTTTTCTCTTTTGGTGCTGACGGACGACTAGGTGGCACTGGATTGGACGCAGATATTGGCAACTGGCTGGACGAGTAATCATTATGGCTGGCACTCCGACATCCGCGCAGGGCTTTTCTCTGCTCGAATTGCTGGTCGCCGTATCCATTCTGGCTCTTGCTGCTATCCCGATACTTGTCAATCAAAGCCAAAGCGTGCGTATGGCGTCACATATGCAGGAAAAAGTGTTGGCACATACAGTGGCTGAAAACATCATCGTATTGCTTTCGATTAAATCTGGCGTCAGTGCTGGTATTTTGATGGGCGAACAGCGGCAAGGTGGCGCGGAATTTTTATGGCAGGCTGATATTTCTCGAACAACAGATGGTGGCCCTCTCATGATGTCAGTATCGGTGTCCCGTCCTGGTAGTACGACAAAGCTGGCGCATCTGACGGGCTTTAGAGAGGCAGGACGATAATGTCGGAAAAAGGCTTCAGTCTTGTCGAGACGCTTTTGGCTATGTTTCTGTTATCTCTTGTGTCGATGACAGCTCTGGTCATGTTGAATGGTTATTTTCGTGGTTCGGCGGCGATTGGAACGGCAAGTTCACGCCTTTCACAAATGATGTCAGCGCGTGAACAACTTGCAGATGATTTGCTCCATGCTGTAATCCGCCCTTCTGGTGAGGCTGAGATGCCGGTTATATTTTATGGTGATATACGCGATACTTGTTTTTTACGTCTGACGCGTCGGGCGGGATCAACAGCGATTTATGATCCGCGCGGGACGGATATCGAGTCTGTTCGCTATTGTTTGGAAAATGGGAGGTTGATACGTCAAGCTTATACCCGCCCTGATGCAGTGCGCGATACCCCTAAGCGGCACTACAGTCTTATTGACAATTTAGAGACGGTGGAAATTAGATTTCTTGTAAATAATGCTTGGGTGCGCGAGTGGCGAATTACAACGCAAAATGTTTATAGCCAAATAGATATTGGACTACTTAACCCCGAAGGGGTCAACGGCATAAGCACGGATGATTTGCCTAGTCTTGTAGAAGTGAGTTGGGTGGTAACAGATGATGGCATCTCGCGGGACTATGTGCATTATTTCCGTACCGGTCAGAGTCCCGCAAGAAGTCCCGGGGGTGCATGATGGTCGGTAGAAATAAACTTTTTTCTGTCGCTTCGGTATCTCGGTGCCAGGGTAGGCAAACGGGTGCAGCTCTGATTATTGTGTTGGGTTTGGTGTCTGTTATGAGTGTGACGGCGGTTGTGGCCTTTGATATGTTTAGTATGTTTGTTCGCAAAACCACTAACAGTCAGATATTGTCGCAAGCGCGTGAATATGCGCTGGCCGGAGAAATGCTCGGTGCTAAACGTGCCGGAACTTTCATCAAAGCTAATGAGTTATTTGGCATTAACGATGCTGTCAATGACGCTGAGAACCGTCTGAAAGTTGATATGCCGATTGATGGTGGACGCATTAAAGGTGCGTTAAAAGAAAGTACAAATTGCTTTAATCTCGCGACACTGGTTCGTAAAATGCCGGATGGATCATTTGTGGCTAATGTGACGGCCATGCAGCAATTTTCTAACCTGTTACAGGCCATGGGTGTTGGCAAAACAGAAGCGACATCTTTGACGGCTGCTCTAACGGACTGGCAAGATAGTGACACAAGGCCTCTGCCTATGGGGGCCGAGAGTGCCACCTATAATCAACTTGATCCACCTTACCGGACATCCGATAGTCGACTGGTGAGTATTAAGGACTTGCATTTAATCCGTGACTTCTCGGTTGATCTTGTCGAAGCGTTGACCCCATTGGTTTGCATTGACCCGCTGGATACGCAAACCGTGCTTAATCTTAATACCCTGCAACCGCATCACTCCTTACTGGTTAAGGCATTGCTCGGTGATGTGATTACCATGCAACAGGCATCGCAATTGATAGCTGCCCGCCCGCGGGGAGGCTATGACCATAATCGTCGGTTTTGGCAAATGAAGATGTTTGAGGATAAGGCAATCCCGGAGACAGTGCGCGGGCAATTTATCACCACGCCGAGACGTTTTCTTCTGACTGTCGATGTGTATTTGAACTCGGCGCTTACACGGTTGAACTCGGCGCTACACTTTAACCCCGATGGGTCATATATTATTACCTCTCGCTACTTTGGGGCATAGGAATTCAGGAACGCAATTTATGGCGCGTGCACAAATTGAATTTATTAAAATAGCCGAAAACCTAACCGCTAATTTGGGTAGTAATGCGGTAGCGGTCATAGCCGGGGACACTGTGAGCAGTTTCCGTGTGACCTTGCCAGCACTGTCTGCGAGAAAATTGAGAAAGACGCTTCCATTTTTGGTTTCGGATCTGCTGGTGACGGATATAGAGGATATGCATCTGTGTTTGGTCGAGACGGAAACACCAAATGACTACCTCTTATTGGCTTGTGCCAAAACTGTTATGCGCGAGATGCAGGATAAGGCACTGGCAGAGGATTTAACCCTGAAGGCCGCATGGCCCGACTATATGTTGATTGCGCCACCCGATGAGGGTGTTATCCTGGAGCATGAAGGTGGTGATATCTTATGTCGCCGTGCAGACGGCACAGGCTTTCGTATGCCGAAAAAAATCGCAGAAGCGGCTTTAAGTGATGTGCCAAAGGATGCCCGTAAAGATGGTAACCGCGGCAACTTACCAGAAGAAGGGCAGGGCTTGGCAACCGGTATTTTTGGCCCACAATTTCCGTTTATGAGTTACCTGCCTATTTTTAAACGCCCGGCGATTTTGGCGGCATCAATCTTATGCATTTGGGTCATTGGTACATTTGCACAAATTGGTCGACACCAGGCGACGCGCGCGGATTATGAAGATGCCTCAATACAGTTGTTCAAACAGGCTTTCCCCGATGTAACCCGTGTTGTTAATGTCGAAGCTCAGCTTATGAACAAAATGATGTCGTCCAATACTTTGCCAGCACGAAACTTTTTATATCTGACGGATACGCTTTTTCAGGCAATTGACGATGTTGAAAATATCGGAATAGACAGGCTGAATTTTGACCGGACGGATATACGCCCTTTGCAGGTCACCCTACGTGCGCAGAATTTTTCGACTCTGGAGCTTGCCAGACAAAAGCTCGTTGATGCCGGTTTTGCCGTTATCGAAGGAAAAAGTAGTCAAACTGTGAGTGGCGTGACTGGTGATTTCGCCTTGTCCCGCACAGCAGGAATTCGCCAATGAGGGATACGCTGAACAATATGTTGAGGAGTGCGAAGGCAACTTTTGCGGGTTTTTGGCGATCTGTGACACTGCGAGAACAAATCGCTTTTTTGATCGCTGGTACAGCCATCATTCTACTCTTGCTTTATGTTGGCTTGATAAGACCACTGGATATGAAACTGGAAAAAAGTCGCGCTTCTCTGTCTATAGAAAAAGCACGTTTTGAACGTATTGCCGAGCTTCTTTCGCGTGCCGGTAATCAACCAGATGTAACATCTATCAGCGATAAGCCTTTAAGGGCAACGCTAACGGAAACAGCGAAACGCATCAATATCGGACTAAGTATCATTCAGCCCGGTGAGGGTGGTAGTGTGATGTTGCGAATTAATAAGACCAGCAGTGCAGCCCTTATGCGTTGGCTTTCGACGCTTCAATCCGAGCATAATCTTCAGGCGGACGAGGTTTTGATACAGAAAAATATGGATGAGAAAAGCCTGAATGTACGCGCTGTTTTTGGCCGAGAATGAGACTATAGGAGCCTGCTGAATGAAAGATATTATTAAGCTGGCTTCGGCTTTATTGAGGCATTTCTCTGCTGTCACCGGTCATATTGTACCTCTTATACGCGGCCTGTCTGAAACGCGTTTAAGCCATGCCAGCCTGGGTAAACTGTTTGCTCTTGTTTTTATTATAAACCTGGTCATTCAATTACCGGCGTCACTTGGGGTGCGCATGCTCCAACCACAGGGTCTAAATGCGCAGAGCATATCCGGCAGTCTTTGGGACATTCGGCTCAAACAGTTTGTCTATGCGGGGCGTCAATGGTCGTTCGGACGTTTCGAAATAGCTGTTTTGCCTTTATTAATTGGGCGCTTTGGCGGCGATTTTTCTTTGTCGGGGACGGACGGTGTTTTTAAAGGGTCTATAAAACATGCTGAGTCGGACAAGGTAATTTTTCACAGCCTGGATGGAAAATTCAGCTCATATTTTCAGTCTACTGAAATCAATGGCACGACCATTCAAGTGCCAGTCAATGTGGCCTTTGAAGGACGTAAGTTGGATTTGGACAAAATCGGCACATGTTACGACGGGTCGGCGATGCTTACCCTATCTACAGACAATGCAGTTGTAGGCAGTTTGCTGCCTGCCAGTCTGTTATGGAACGGAAAAGCCAGGTGTACGGATGGGGTAATACGTTTTGACCTGACTGCTGAAACTTCTCAGACCACAAAGATTGACAATATCCGTATAGCTGGCAGGCTAGAAGCGATGCGCTTAAAGGCAGACATTATCGTGAACTTGTCCATGTCAAGCCAGAATGATGACGCTATTTTGAATGTTTTGCGTTTCTCCGGTTTTGAGGCGCGACCGGATGGGTGGGCGTTACAGTTAGATGGAGGGATTTAAGATGAACAGACTATCAAAGTCCTTAACAATGTTTGTATCGCTTAGTTTGGCGAGTTTCTTGAGTGGGTGTGCGAATTTGCTTGTTCCCGTTGTCATTGCGACCACACCCATGGTTCTCCCATCACCCGAAAATGCCGCGAAGAAAAATACTTCCGCCGGTCAATCGGATAGTGAAGTAGTGAAAACGATTCCTGAAGGTCAGCTTGTATTCGGTAGTTTGCCACCGCAACTGCTTCCAGAGGGCCAGTGCGGGTTGTTTCTGTGGGGCGCAGGGGAAGGCCGCCCTTTATATTTTTTCCAAAACACCGCTGAGGCGCGGGCGATTATTCCTGTTAATGGAAAAAATATCATTATCCACCGAAACGCCGCCGCTAGACAAATTGTTGAGGGGTTTTTTGCCCGTCAAAGTTTCATTGTCGGTGACATTAAAATCTCAGTTAACTTGCAACCTGATCAGGGACGAAACGTTCTCAAAGGCATTGTCATTCCTTCGGGAGTTATAAATGTCACTGAAAATTCAGGCCGTCAGTCAGTCTTGTCTGTTGTTGGGCTATTTAACTGTAAGCTATAGTTTTAAACCAAAGAGATGTCATAGACCTTATCGCCCAGATTATAATGCTTGCTTCTTATGCTGGTGCTTTTGTAAATGGTATAGTTTGTCAGTGGATGGCGCACTCACCACAGCATGTATATTGATTAGAACAAAGCTTGTGAAACAGGAGATTAACAAATGTTGAAATTACATTTTGCACCCAACTCGCGTGCCGGACGGATTGTCTGGCTGCTTGAAGAGCTTGGTTTACCCTACGAGATTAACAAGATGGCGTTTCATCCAGAAGCGCTAAAATCTGATGAGCACCGTCAGCGTCATCCACTTGGGCGGGTGCCAGTGCTAGATGATGGGGATGTCTCGATTTATGAGTCCGGTGCGATCGTTGAGTATATTCTTGAGCGCCACAAAAATGGTGGCTTGAAGCCAGCTGTTGAGGCACCTGAATTTCCGGCATATTTGCAATGGTTTCATTATTGTGAGGGCATGACCATGCCCCCGATCAATACGATTGTCGTGCATACGCTTATTCTTCCTGAGGAGCGCAGAGATGCGACAGTTCTAGGGCAAGCGCAGCGTCTTCTCACCAAATCACTTGTTCCTGTTAATGAAACTTTGGCTGAAAAAGATTACCTTATCGGTGACTTTTCGGCTGCAGATATTATGTTAGGTCACTCTGTTTATATGAGTAACCGATTTGGCTGTGTCACTGATGATATGGTGAATATCAAAGCATACATCGAGCGCATCGAAGCGCGCCCGGCTTTCCAGACTGCCATTACGATGAAATAACCGATTATAGGGAAGTTTAAGGACAATTTTTATCTGGCTTTAATTGTCTGTATTTTTTTCTTCTATTTGGCTTCTTCCATCTGGCGGCGGAATTTCTTGCGTTCATGTTCGAGCAGATAACGCTTGCGAAGCCGTAGGCTGGTCGGCGTGACTTCCAACAATTCATCAAACTCGACATAGGCCATCATTTCTTCCAACGACATGCGGCGCGGAGGTGTTAAAATAACAGCTTCATCCGAACCAGAGGCGCGGATATTGGTCAGCTTCTTGCCCTTCAGCACATTAATCTCCAAATCATTATCGCGGCTATGTTCGCCGACAATCATGCCGTGATAAACGGGGGTTTGCGGGTCAATAAACATGACACCGCGGTCCTGCAGATTGAAAAGTGCATAGGCGACTGCTGTGCCGGTTTCGCTAGCAATTAGTGCGCCGTTTCGACGGCCGGGAATATCGCCGCTATAGGGCGCGTATTCATGGAATACACGATTCAAAACACCCGTGCCCCGTGTCTGGGTCAGAAAACGGCTTTGATACCCAATCAGACCTCGCGACGGCGCATGAAACACAATTCGAGATTTTCCTGCGCCAGCTGACCGCATATCCATCATTTTAGCCTTACGGCGGTTCATGCTGTCGACCACGGTGGATGAAAACTCTTCATCAACGTCAATCGTGACTTCTTCTACTGGTTCAAGTTTCTGACCGTTTTCATTGCGGAGCAGAACTTTTGGGCGTGAGACATTCATCTCAAACCCTTCGCGGCGCATAGTTTCAATCAAAACGCCCAGTTGCAATTCGCCACGCCCACCAATTTCAAACGCATCTTTATTGTCGCTTTCGGCAAATGTGATGGCGACATTGGTTTCAACTTCTGCGAGCAATCTTTCGCGGATAACTGTAGAGGTCACTTTTTTCCCCTCTTGTCCTGCAAAGGGGCTGTCATTCACCGTGATGGTGACGGACATTGTAGGCGGGTCAATCGGGGTTGAGGCAAGTGCATCGGTAATACTCGGATCGCCGATTGTGTCAGCCACAGAAGCTTTTGTGAGACCTGCAACACATATCAAGTCCCCGGCCTGGACTTCATCAACCGGCACACGCTTAGTACCTTCAAAGCGCAATAATTTTGTTAAACGGCCTGTTTCAATCTGATCGCCATTGAGGTTAATAGCCTTCACTGCTGCATTAAGTGTTGCTTTACCTTGTAGGACGCGTCCTGTTAGACAACGGCCAATATATGGGTCGCTGTCCAGCAGTGTCGCGAGCATGGCAAAGGGTTTATCGGGTTCGACAATGGGTGGCGGCACATGGGCGAGGATTATATCCAGAAGCGGATGGAGGTTGTCACGCGCATCATCCAGCTCCGTGGCGCACCAGCCATCGCGACCAGAGGCATAGAGAATAGGGAAATCCAACTGCTCAGGGCTGGCATCCAATGAGACAAATAAATCAAAGACTTCATCGACAACTTCATCAGGTCGTCCGTCAGGTCGGTCAACTTTATTAATGACGACGATGGGGCGAAGACCCTGCGCGAGTGCCTTGCCGAGTACGAATTTGGTTTGTGGCATCGGGCCTTCTGCTGCATCGGTGAGCAGTATCACGCCATCTGCCATATCCAGAACGCGCTCAACTTCCCCTCCGAAATCCGCGTGACCCGGAGTATCTATAATATTGATGCGTGTGTCTTGCCAGGTGATGGAGGTTGGCTTAGCGAGAATGGTAATGCCGCGCTCTTTTTCCAAATCCCCGGAATCCATAACGCGTTCATCGACTGCTTGGTTATCGCGGAACAGGCCGGATTGTTTCATAATCGCATCAATGAGTGTGGTTTTGCCATGGTCAACATGGGCAATAATGGCAATATTACGCAGATTTTGCGCCGGGGTAGCGGTCATAGGAAAACCTCAATAATTTGAGATATTCGGCTTCTATCGCTTCTTGCCCTGTGAGGGAAGCAGAAACTCGTTTTTATATTTTTATATCGGCGGCCTTGGCGTCTTCGACAAATTGATCCAGCCCTTTTGTCGTAAGCGGGTGGTTGAGGAGGCCCCATAATACGGCTGGGGGCACAGTTGCGACATCTGCACCAAAAATCGCCGAGTCCCTGACATGAAGTGGGGTACGGATGGAGGCCGCAAGTATTTGCGTTTTAAAATCGTAATTATCAATAATGACGCGCAAGTGATGAATCAGTTCCATGCCATCCGTATGGATATCGTCAATCCGCCCGATAAAAGGTGAAATATAGGTTGCGCCTGCCTTGGCAGCTAATAGTCCCTGATTAGCCGAGAAACATAAAGTGACATTTGTCTTAATGCCCTCCGCTGTAAGTGCGCGGCAGGCTTTTAAGCCATCTCCGGTAAGTGGTAGCTTCACCACAACATTGCTGGCGATTTTGGCGAGGATTTTGCCTTGCTCGATCATGCCTTGCTGGTCAATTGCGATGACTTCAGCGCTAACATCACCCTCTGTTACCTTACAGATATCGGCGATAATTTCTTTGAAATCTCGTCCGGCTTTTTTAATCAGTGAGGGATTGGTTGTGACACCATCAATCAGGCCAGCGGTATTTAATTCGTTAATTTCTCCGATATCAGCGGTATCAACAAAAAATTTCATTTTTATCTCCTCTTTTCGCCTAAATGCTCTCAGCCTTTGGACATTACCTAAGTTTAGTTACTTTTGCCGCATATTTCACTGTTTTCCTTTGAAAACATAAAATTCATCTTTAGGACTTGTCAGGCTGGGGTTTAAGACACACAATTATAAAATGTTTAGATTAGTGTTGTATTTGTTTGAGAGAGAACGAAGTAGGTGCTCAATTTTGCCGTTCAAGAGTTTGGCACTATCCCTTGCTATACTGTTTATTTTACAAGGTTGTTCTCAAGAAAATAAACAAGAGGCATCACTTCAAATATCACATGAAGACTTTCTTGTTCTGGACGCGCATCTTGATACACCTATCATTTTAGACCGCCCGGGTTTTGACATTTCCTCTCGTCACGACCCGATGCATGATTATGCTCAGATAGATTTGCCGCGCATGCGTGAGGGGGGGCTGGATGGAGGCTTTTGGGTGATTTATACCCCTCAGGGCGATTTGACACCGCAAGGCTATGAAGATGCACTTGCCCATGCCTGGCACCGCAACAGCGTGATAGATAAAATGCTGATTGACCATGCCGATAATTTTATGCCTGCGACGACAGCAGATGACGCCGCCGCCATTGTCGCGCAGGGTAAGCATGTTGTTTATAAGAGTATTGAAAATGCTTATCCGCTTGGCTTGGATGTGATGCGATTAGATGCGTTTTATGAAGCAGGTGTCCGCATGGTCGGGCTGGTACATATGACGAATAATCAGTTTGCGGACAGTTCCACCGATCCGGATGGACTGAAATGGAACGGCCTGTCCCCATTGGGGAAAGACCTCATCCGCCGTGCCAATGCGCTGGGTATGATTATTGATATGTCTCACGCGCATGATTTGGCGCTGGCTCAGGCTATTGACTTGTCGACAACGCCGATCATTCTCTCCCATTCAGGGGCAGGGCATTTATATGAGCACCCGCGCAATGTTGGTGATGCCTTATTGTTAGACCTTGCTGCGTCAGGGGGGGTTATGCATATCAATTCGCTTTCAGCTTATCTTAAAGATTTAGAAACAGATCCTGCAAGGCGTCCTGCTTTATCGGCGCTTTTTAAGCAATTGCAAGAAAATCCCCTTAAGACCGAAGCCGAGGCAGAGGCATTTCTGGAGGCTCGGCGCGCTATTGACAAAAAATACCCACCTGATTTTGCCACCTTTGATGACGTGATGAGGCATATTTACCATGCGCATGCGCTTATGGGTGCTGCGCATATCGGAATCGGTCTTGACTGGGATGGCGGCGGCGGCGTTGACGGTTTGCAAGATATTACAGGTTTGCCCAAAATTACCCAAGCGATGCGTGAGGCTGGCCTGTCTGACGAGGATATCGCGGCGTTGTGGAGCGGAAATTTATTGCGTGTTTTGCGACTTGTGGAAGCATCCCGCGCATTATCGCACGAGATGCCTTAATCTTTTGGTTGTAGAAAGTTTAAAAAAATGAAAACTTAGCAGTTGGTTAAAATAATACTGGCGCCGCTTTAGTATTAGAGCCATGAACAATAAAAAGGAGAAAAACGTGGATAGAAGAATTTTTTTTACAACACTCTTAGCAGGCACTTTTTATAATCTACTTACTACAGCGCGGGCAGCTGCTTCTAAAGATTTAGCGGATCTGGATATGATTGATACCGCCGCCGAGATTTCATCTGGTCGGGTTTCAATGTTTGAGGTCACTAAAGCGGCGATGGATAGAATTGATGCGCTCAATCCTCATATCAATGCTTTGGTTACTAAAACCTATGATTATGGTGTCCGGCAAATAGCTCAGAACCCGACAGGCCCTCTTGCTGGTGTGCCCTACATGCTCAAGGATCTAAATTCACTCGCAGGTGTGCGGACAACACGTGGATCAAGGCTTTTCAGTAGTTACACATCATCGCGCCAAACCCCTTATACTGAAAATATTCTGTCTACGGGTGTGATTATCCTCGGCAAAACCAATACACCCGAATTTGGCTTGATGCCCACAACGGAACCTATCGCCAATGGGGCGACACGGAATCCCTATAATCTTGATTACTCATGTGGCGGATCTTCTGGTGGTGCGGCTGCTGCTGTTGCTTCTCGTATGGTTGCTGCAACACAAGCGAGTGATGGCGGTGGTTCTATAAGGTTTCCAGCGGCGGCATGCAATTTATTTGGTTTAAAACCGTCACGGGGTCGGTTTGGTGATCAGGGTAATGATGACCGTGTGGTTAACTTGTCAGTTAAGCATGCCATTAGTCGTACAGTGCGTGATAGCGCTTTTATGCTGGCACTTACCGAAAACGGGCCTGGGGCAACATTACCTCCTGTAGGTTATATTGAAGGCCCAACCAACAAGAAAAGAAAATTTGCGCTCTCCTTAAATGCGGGCAATGTCTCACCTGATTACGACACTCGACGCGCAGTGCAAAAAATAGGACGCCGATTGGAAGGGCTTGGGCATGAAGTTGAGGAGGTGGACACCACACTGCATGATGACCCGTTATTTCAGGACCTTTTTGCAGGTCTTTGGGCGCAAGGCGCAAATAGACTTCTTGACGTTGCTGAACGGGTTACGGGTGTACCTGCCGCGCAAAGCGGTCTGTTAGAGTTTTCGACATTGAAGATGATAGAATTTTATGTCGATAAACCCATCATATCGGATGCGCGTATTAAAGAAATTCTCGGTGATCTAGAAAACCAGATGCAAACCTTTTATCAGTCTTATGACGGATGGATTTCACCCATTTCACCTATACCGTCACCTCGCCTTGGGTATTTTACTGAAGGCCTGGAAGAGAGCCTTGAGAAGGGGGTAGAGGAGAAGGCGATTATGCAAATGCTGTTTGATCGACTGGCTGAATTCACAGCCTATACGCCGATAAATAACGCACTTGGACGTCCTGCTATGTCGGTGCCAGGTGGGTTTAACAGATCTGGTATCCCTATCGGAGTGCAGATTGCCGCCAATACCGGACAAGAAGCTTTGCTTCTTGATATCGCCTACCAGTTGGAAAGTGATATGCCTTGGATAGCAGCCAAACCGCCAATATCTGCTTAAAACAATCCAGTCAGGGTGTTGCGTGATGATTGATTTAGATAATTTTACCCCTCTAACTGCTTTGGCGGGTGGTGGCTTGATTGGTTTGGCAGCAGCTATTTTATATACCTTTAATGGACGTGTGCTGGGTGCTAGCGGTATTACGGCGTCTGCTTTGGAAGGGGTTATCCATTCGAAGGCGCGCGACGGCTTATCTTGGCGCTTGGCATTTCTCGTTGGTGTTATAATCGGTCCTTTAATTTACATTTTGATGACCGGTGCCTTACCGCAAAATGATTATATCGCACAAGACGGCAGGTTAATTATTGCAGGTCTGATTGTTGGCCTTGGCACGGGCTATGGCTCAGGATGCACATCAGGTCATGGTATTTGCGGTTTGGCACGCTTTAGTAAGCGCTCGCTCGCCGCTGTGCTGACCTTTATGGCGACTGGTTTCATCACAACTTTTTTTATTAATCATTTGGTAGGTCTGTGATGCAACTTCTTGTTGGTCTGGTAAGTGGTCTTATTTTTGGTCTAGGATTATCCGTTTCGGGGATGTTAAATCCCGTCAAGGTTTCGGCTTTTTTAGATATTGCAGGAGCTTGGGACCCGTCACTGGCGTTGGTTATGGGGGGTGGACTAGCAGTGAACCTCTTGGCCATGTGGTTACTAAAAAAACGGACAAAGCCTTATTTTGCTGACGAATTTTCGTTGCCACAATCTGTTGCCATTGATCGTCCTTTGCTGATTGGCGCGGCTTTGTTTGGTATCGGTTGGGCCTTGGGGGGCCTGTGCCCTGGACCAGCCATCGCCGGTCTCGCTTATTTGTCAGGCGATTCACTTATGTTTTTCATCCCCATGCTGGCTGGCTTATATCTCGCCAGATTTATTGCCTCTAAAAGTTAATCTTCCGTTTGGATTCTTTTATTTTGACTTGCATATCGTATCTAAATTACATAAAAAAAATGTACAATAAGCTAAATTAAACCTGCAGTATTTGATATGACTTCAAACCCTGAAATACATGCCTTTTTTGACACGACAACCAACACAATTAGTTACATCGTGCATGATCCTGAAAGTCTCCATTGTGCCATTATCGACAGTGTCATGGATATTGATTATGCGGCTGGACAAATTTCTTACACGCATGCAGATCATCTAATTCGTTTTATAACCCAAAAAGGTTGGCAACTTGACTGGCTGATTGAAACCCATGTTCATGCCGATCATTTATCTGCTGCACCCTATATACAATCTCAGCTCGGCGGCAAGCTTGGTATTGGTGAGGGAATTAAAACTGTTCAATCCGTATTTGGAAAAATTTTTAATGAAGGCACGGATTTTAAGCGTGATGGGAGTCAGTTTGATTGTTTGTTCAAAGACGGTGACACCTATAAAATCGGTTCATTAGAGGTCACTGCTATTCATACACCCGGTCACACGCCAGCATGTATGACGCATCTTATTGGGGATGCGGCTTTTGTTGGCGACACCTTGTTTATGCCTGATGGTGGCACGGCGCGGGCGGATTTCCCTGGAGGAGATGCGCGCGCGCTTTATCGATCTATTCATCGCATTCTCTCACTACCTGATGAGACGCGATTATTTATGTGTCACGATTATGGCCCTAATGGTCGCGATTTTATTTGGCAAACAACGGTTCAAGAGCAACGCCGGATTAATATTCATGTCCGGGATGGCATAACCGAAGACGAATTTGTTGACCTGCGGCAAAAGCGGGATGCCGGGCTTGATATGCCCGATCTGCTCATACCATCCATACAGGTAAATATGCGTGCCGGTCATTTTCCTGAGGCCGAAGCAAATGGAAGCATTTATTTGAAAGTGCCGATCTCAGGTATCAAAAATTAATAATGTTTTATTTAGGGGGGATGGAGCAAAGGATTGCGTAACATCATGCCAATATTAGGCTGGGGTAAAACCTATAGTCTGCCGCATTTCTACCAGGATATGTCGGCTGCCGTGATTGTGACCATCATGCTGATACCGCAATCCTTGGCCTATGCTTTACTGGCTGGGCTGCCGCCAGAAATAGGTCTCTATGCATCCATGATGCCGCTTGTAGCATATATGATATTCGGCACAAGCAATACGTTGGCTGTTGGCCCTGTCGCCGTCATATCGCTCATGACAGCTTCTGCGATTGGTAAGCTGACACTTACAGGTGAGGTTGATTATCTATCTGCGGCGGTGATGCTTGCTCTACTCTCCGGCATCATGCTTCTTCTTCTCGGCATTTTTCGACTAGGCTTTCTTGCCAATTTTCTCAGTCATCCGGTGATTTCAGGTTTTATTATTGCCGCCGGCTTGTTGATTGCTACCAGCCAATTTGGTCATATTTTGGGTATCGCGGCATCTGGTCAGACGCTTCCTATTCTTTTGATGTCATTGTTCGGTGGCATAAATGACGTCAACAGCGTGGCGTTAATTATTGGTATCACATCCCTGATATTTCTGGTTTATGTCAGAATTGGCCTGAAGCCATTACTGGAGGCGTGTGGTTTATCTTCTGGACTTGCTGCTAATATCAGCCGTGCGGGGCCTTTATTGGCTGTTTTTATGTCCATCTCGGCTGTGCAGTTTTTTTCTCTGGGGGATAAAGTGGCGGTTGTGGGGTCGATCCCCCAAGGCCTGCCATCGTTCGCTCTGCCAGACTTATCGTTAGATATGATTGAGGCATTGTGGTTACCCGCATTTTTCATCAGCATTATCGGTTTTGTCGAATCTGTTTCAGTAGGGCAAACACTCGCCGCACGCAAAAATGAACGCATTGACAGTAATCAGGAATTAATCGGGTTGGGCGCAGCAAATATCGCTGCTTCAGTCTCCGGCGGGTATCCTGTGACCGGAGGATTTGCGCGGTCGGTGGTCAATTTTGATGCTGGGGCGGCAACCCCTGCAGCAGGTGGGTTCACGGCTGTCGGCATTGGTATCGCGACATTGGCTTTTACCCCTTATTTGTATTTCTTGCCTAAGGCGGTTCTGGCCGCAACCATTATTATAGCGGTATTATCTTTGATTGACTTATCAGTTCTTAAAAACAGCTGGTTTTATTCAAAGTCAGATTTTTTTGCCATTTTTGGCACAATTATTGTCACGCTTTTTATGGGCGTCGAGTTCGGGGTGATTTTTGGTGTCACGGCTTCGATTGCTCTTTATCTTTATCAAACAAGCCAGCCGCATATTGCGGAAATTGGGCTTGTGCCGGAAACACAGCATTTCAGAAATATTTTACGCCATAATGTGATTACCAGTCCGCTTATTCTCTCACTTCGGGTTGACGAGAATTTATATTTTGCCAATGCTGAGTTAATCGACAAGATGATTAAAGAACGGCTAGAGAAATCACCGGATATACGTCACGTGGTTTTGAACTGCACTTCTATAAGCTTGATAGATGCATCAGCACTAGAAGTGCTTGAAAACCTGAACAAGTTTTTGATGTCACGTTCTATCGGGTTGCATTTCTCAGAGCTTAAAGGCCCCGTGGAAGACCGCCTGTTAAAGGCTAAATTTCTTGAGCATTTGAGTGGACAGGTTTTTCTTCATCATTATGGCGCTGTGTCACAACTCGACCCTAAAACCTATATGAACCCCAGTGTTTTAGCCGAGGCTGATCAAAGTGCCCATGACGGTAGTCACATTTAAACATACTTAAACTTAATTCACAGGCAACAACATCTATTTTAAAAATGTAAATTTTAATTAGATTATTAAGAAATAAATTCTGTAGATATTAATTTTTTAAGAGTAAATTAATAGATAATTCAATTCCTATAAGGTATTGAATACTAGGTATTTTTTCTATAGCCTAACAAAAATTTTTAACTTAATTCAAGACAAGCAAATGCACAAAAGTATAAAGGTACATTTGATCTTATTGGTATCAGCTATATTATTCCCGAATAAATACGCTGATTCGCAGCAAATAGAAACTCCTGGTGAGGTTTACAGGGAATTAACCCCCAAAATACCTGATTTGCGTCAAAGCAAAAAGAAAGAGAGTGTTTTTACTAAAAAAGATGAAGAGGTTAAAAATAACACTCTAAGATTTAAACTATCAGGCTTTGATTTTATTGGTAATAAGGTGATTGACGACAATCAATTACTTAGAGTTACACAAAAATTTTTAAATAAAAATGTCAGTTTTCAAGAATTAAAATCAATAATTGATTTAATTGAACAAAAGTATGATCAAGCTGGTTGGCTTGTAAAAATTAGCCTCCCTCCTCAAGATATAACTAATGGTATTGTGAAATTAGTAATTCTTGAGGGAAGAGTTGCCGAATTACTATTGGATCCAAAGTCAAAAAATATTAAGGATTATCAAGTAGTTATAGATTATGTCTTTAATCAAACTAGAAAGCGTGGTTCTAATTTAGATGCGATCAACCGAGGCCTGTTGCTTGTTAATGATTTGCCAGGCATAGACGCTAGCGCGTCCATGCGGAAAGGTCATAGACCTGGTGAATTAGGATTAATGCTTAAGGTAAATAATAGAAAAAAAATTAAGCAAACTTTATCAATTGATAACACTGGTTCGAGATCAATAGGCTCAGAAAGACTAATATATCAGATTAAGTTAGGTAATGTATTAAATAAAAAAGAAACTTCCGACCTCAGTTTACTCAAGACTGAAGGTCTCGATTATTTTGGAGCCGAGTTATCATTTCCATTGTTTAGGGATGGCCTTTCATTGGGTATTAGCGCTTCTAACTTAGATTATGAGGTTGTTACTAATGACACTAATGGTATCGATAGGGGTATTAAAGGCGAAAGCAGTTTTTATGAAATAAATTTCAAATATCCTATCATTAGGAAAAACGAATTTAACGTGAACGTTAAAATTTCCCATGAAATAAGAAAATTTGACGGTTTTGTGTCTGGTCAAAACACCAATAAATATAAAATAAATACAAATGTTTTAAGTTTTTATGGGAATAGGTATGATGATTTTATCTATGGAGGGGAAAGTTATTTTAGTTTATCGTATTTAAATGGCGATAAACGAGACAAACTCACTCCCTTAGCAAGAGAAAAATCATATTCTAAAATTGATTTTAATTTTGGACGTATCCAAGATTTCAACAATAAAATCAGTGTTATAGCTAATGTTAGCGGTCAATATTCTGGCTCAGAAGCTTTAGATGTTTCAGATTTTATCTCAATGGGCGGTGTTGATGCTGTAAGGGCATATCCGAGGGGTGAGGGAAGTGGTTCAAAAGGCTTTGTGTCGTCACTTCAACTTAACTATTTAATAAGACAAAGTCTGATCCTCTCCCCATTTATAGATTATGGACAGGTTGAAAATAAATCACAATTAAACAGCAAATATGACCTAAGTGGCGCTGGTTTAGCAGTTAGCTTTTTTGGTCCCTATAAGAGTATTTTCAATATTACTTACGCAAGAAGGTTTGGTGACAATCCTAATAGATTAATAAACGGAAATGACCAAGAAGGTAAACTCGTTAAAAATAGATTTTGGTTTTCACTAAGGAAAACTTTTTAAAAGTTCCTGTTGTTATGACTGGTTTGGCTAAAAATTTAGATATATCAGAAGCAATTTGGGGCTTATTAAGTTCAAGAAAATATTTGCTGCCTTCGGTTTTTTTTGTCTCAGCTGTTTTATTTCCAAATGGATCTTTTGCAGGAAACTTTGATGGCCTCCCCGATGGCGGCAAGGTAGATTACGGCAATGTAATTATCAAAAAAAATAATAATCAAATGGAGATTAATCAAAGTTCTCAAAAGGCAATAATTGAATGGGAAAATTTTGACTTAGATGAAGATAAGTCATTAAATTTCAAACAGTTAGATAAATCCTCGTCTATATTAAATAGAGTAATTGGTGATGGGACATCTTATATTAATGGAAAAATCACATCTAATGGTCAGGTAATTATTACCAATGAAAATGGTGTTGTTTTTGGTAAAGACGCCATCATTGATGTTGGAAGTTTAATCGCAACATCAGCTAATTTGAGCAATCAAAATTTTTTAGATAGTGAATTTGTTTTTGAACAGAAAAGTAGAAAATCTAAAATTCAAAATTTTGGCCATATTTTAACTGATGATCATGGTCATGTGGTTCTAATTTCTCCTGAAATTGTAAATGAAGGCTACATAGTTGCCAAAAAAGGTAACGTTTTTCTAGCTGGAGGTAAGTCAGTAGAACTTAAATTCGATGGTAACGAAAAGTTAAATGGCATTCATGTTGAACCAGGTGATTGGCAAACCCTCATAGAGAATAAAAAAGTTATAGAGGTCAGTGAGGGGCAAGTTATTTTGTCAGCTTCTGGATATAACGAGTTAAAGGGAGGGCTTATTAGAAATTCAGGACAATTAAGTGCAACCTCAGCAGTTCAGGTTGGAGGTAGAATTATTTTAGTTGGCGAGGAGATTGAATTAGCTAGTACTTCATTAATTGACACCTCAGGTGATTTGGGCGGTGGTGATATTTTAATTGGGGGTGATTGGCAGGGAGGAAAGCACAAAACTAAGAAAATTTCCGAAGAAAAGGTTTATTCGTCCAATAAAGTAATACTTAATAATGGCTCTATAATTAAATCTGATGCTTTAAAACAAGGCGATGGAGGAAATATTGTAGTTTGGTCAGATATTGACAATCAAACAAGCAAAACATCAGTTGCAGGTGTAATTACAGCGAAAGGAGGAGCATTAGATGGAAACGGCGGCAATATAGAAACATCTGGGTATTTATTAGAATTAAATGACTATCATATATCAACAAAAGCTTATTATGGTTATGATGGAAACTGGTTACTTGACCCTGGCAATATAAACATTTCTAATTCTGGGATTGACTCACTTCCTGGAAATAGTGGACCTGGGGGTGATACAACAATATCACCAACTACAATATCAAACGCTTTAGATTTAAATAATATTTCTATAAAAACGGGTTCTGGAAATTATAACATTAATATTAATGACCCGATAAGCTGGACTTCCTCTAATAATCTGACACTAGAGGCGGGTGATGAAATTATAATTAATGCAAACTTAAGCGGAAATGGTGGTGGAGATTTAACTCTCATTTCACCAAATGGTATCTTATTATCTGAAAATAACAATATTGATATTACGTTAAATACAGGCGATTTATTACTAAGAAGTGATCATATATCTTTTGATGGGGATTACGCATCTGACAAGCCAGCGCAAACAACAATTTCAGTTGGTGGATTACTTACATTTGAATCATATAGTAATACTTTTTCATCTTCTATGATAAATGGATATGAAGGTGATGTAGCTAATATATTAACATGGTCAGGAAACTTAAGCGGTAATCAGTGGACAAATAATGGAAGTGGTGATTTTGTAGGTCTAAAAATAAATAACTTCAGTCATATGGGCGGCCTAACACTAAATAAATCAACTTCATCAACAAAACTAGAAATCAATTCACCAATATCTTTATCTGGTCCTGTGTCGATTTATGGCGGGAGCATTGACGTTAATGCGAATATTACGGCAAATAGCGGCAATATTTTGCTAGACGCTGACACTGGAAGCACTCTGAACCAGTCATCTACGGGTATTTTGCTTGATGATGTAATCACGATTGAGACAGTTACATCAGGTAATTTGACACTTATTGGCCGTTCTGGGGACACGGGCTCTGGTTTTGACGGTATTGATGCTTCATCTGCGAATACGACGACGCTACGATCTGCTGGCAATCTAACCCTGCAAGGTTATTCCTATGCGGCTTCTGGTTCGGGTCGTGGGGTTGACTTAAACAATGACGTTATTGCTGCGTCAGGAACTGTCAGTATGAGTGGCCAGCACAATACGGGCGCTACTTATGCGATTAGTTTGTCCGGTAGTACGTCCATTACGGCGGGTACAGGTGTTACTTTAGAGTCTTTGAACGATAATACGGGCACGATTGCGTTGCTATCGAGTGGTGGGATTGATGGTGGTAGCGGTACGGTGTTGATGCGTGCTGCTAATTATGCGTTTGGCGGTGCTGACAGAACAATTACTACGACAGGTGTTTTGACGATTGAGCCAGATGCGGATGAAAACTCCTTTGCTAGTTCTTTTGACAACCAATACCTCAACCCTGTGAGTGTAACGGGTCTTACCTTGGGTAA
>NZ_AWXE01000005.1:0-17500 GCF_000469155.1 Candidatus Micropelagos thuwalensis
TCAGCAATTAAAGTCAAACTTCTTTTGTTAGCTATGGAAATCATTTTCCGATGAAAAGAACTTTTCAATGCTTCTTCACTGATAGATATGCTTCTATCTAGTTTAACAAAATCAAGCGGAAAAAAATCTAGTGCATCAATTTCTATATCTGTTGCACCATAGTCATCTAGACCTATCTGAGCACCAGCATCTTTAAGATTCTCTGCAATAGGTAAAAATTTTATATAATCACTTTGCGTAAATATTTCAGAAATTTCTAAAACTAAATTTTTATTAAGTCTGTTAAACATTTCTGTAATTTCAACAAGGCTTTTATGAATCTCTATTGACTCGATATTTATTGGTACAAAATTAAAAGAAACATGATTTGGAAAAATTTCTGGAGATGTAACCAAATATTTCTTTAACTTAAATAATATATCCAGTGTGAGATTATTAAAGCGATTATCAGAAAATGCCTCTGGAAAATAAATTCCATTATCAAGTATTTCTTCATCAAATACTCTCAGTAGCAATTCACCACCTACAACCTCATGAGTGTAGATGTCATATATTTTTTGCAAAGACATAAACCATTTGTCTAAGAAGAAGTTATAGAAGAAAAAGTCTAAACTCTCGTCTTTCATTATTCAAAAAGCTTTGTAAAAATCATTTGTGGCAATCACTTATCTACTGAACATAAATTGCCTTACATTCCTCAATTTGCGAGTTGACCTTTTGTGCAAGTTTTAAAGCTTTGTTATAAGAAGGTAAAAATCCAACGCTATTATATACAGTATCAAGAAGCTTACCCATTGTTTCTCCGTCGGAAGTAATCCAACGTGTCATAATTAAGTCTGTTTCTTTTATCCCTGACCCAAGGTTAAACGCTACCCCCATTTCAAAATCAATTCCTGAAATTTCTTTCAAATTTGTCTCCAACGCTGTAACTGCAGCTACAAAATCTTCTTGATTATTTGCAGGAACCCGCCATTTTTCCACCATTTCAAAACCAGGCTTAATATTGACCTCTTTCATATCTTTCCAAATAGAAATATATTGAAGATCTCGCATTTTAGAAATATTAGCTTGTGGCTCGTTCATGTGGTCAGTCTTATCTATTGAGGACATTAAATCCCCCATCGATAGAAAGTATTGCCATACACTTACTTCACCAGGATAATTATTGCCTGACTTAACGATACAATAACCTCCAGCCACTGCACCGGCAGCAGAGAGAGCCTCACTATTTTTAGTTATTTCGGTGATATATCTATCCAAATCTTTAGCTTTAACATGAAGCATAATTGCTGCTCCCTTGGGCAAGCTATTTTCTATTGCCGAGCTCTCAGACGAAGAAATAATAAATAATAATAGTAACGAGAAAAAAATATTTTTCATTTAATAAACCCTCATTAATTTTTACTTTCATTCAACATTGGATTTCAATTTAACAATAATCCACTGGGATTTTAAATAGTCAACGAAATTACAACTATTTATCAATATAAGAAATCAATATGAGTTCTCTAACCATTATCATTTTTTAAATTTTCGTGCTTCGAAACACGCCCACTCACCCGTTTTCGCCAGATCTTAAAGCTTGAGGGCTTAAGCTCACGACGCATCAATTTTATCACATTTTTTTCAGATATTCCGTGTAATTTCTCAATCTGGTTAAAAGATGTTTGATCATCCCAAGCCATTTCAATGATTTCTGACACGATTTCTTTTTCCATAAAGACTTTACTTATATCTTTCTCACTTGAGGTCTTTTAGCTTTACCAGCGTTGCTGACGGCGTT
The DNA here is from genome assembly GCF_000469155.1 of Candidatus Micropelagos thuwalensis. Taxonomy (NCBI): domain Bacteria; kingdom Pseudomonadati; phylum Pseudomonadota; class Alphaproteobacteria; genus Candidatus Micropelagius; species Candidatus Micropelagius thuwalensis. The sequence continues at coordinate 1,784 of NZ_AWXE01000005.1, forward strand.
TCATCACCCTCATAGAGTTGATATCTAAAGGTCACCAGACCATGTTTCAACCCACCTGTCTCCAGCCAATTTTCAATACCGGCTTCAGCAGGTGGTTCTTTATGCGCGATTATAATCTTAAAACGCCCATCCTTAACCTTGATACGGTTATTATTCAAATCCACCTGATAAGTTTCATAATCAAAGGTTCGCATCCATCTGTTCATCAGGGCAACAGACCAATAATCAACATTTGGCGCATCACCTTCCAACACCAATGCCTCATCCGCCTCGATTAAGAAATTTGTGCCGAAATATGCATTGTCATCAGTTGGATAAAAGATGCCTACAAAATCAGGGTCCACAGATTCCGGTTGGTCAATGCTATTCAGTGTTTTTTCTTGCATCCGATCTAAAGCTAGAGTCCCGCGAAATGCTTCATTGAAAAACTTTGTCGCCGCACGCAACCCATCTGCGGTTTTTAAAAAATTATCTTTATCGGAGGCCGCCGCGTTTAAATTGCGAATTTGAAAAGATGCTTTCTGGCTTTTAGCCCTGTCATGAAAATATTGCCGCACCATTACCATGTGAACATCACGACTGAGCTTCAGCCAGTCCACATCAGGGTCAGATGGCTCATTGCGGCTTAAGATAAGTCGAAAATTACCTTGATCATCAAAACGAATGTCATTGCTTGATATGTTCCCCGCCGGACGATTCCAGCCATTGGGTAAGCGGCCATACAGCATGATACCCAAATAATGCACATCGGCTTTATTGCCAGTGATTTCATAATCAAGATTGCCAGAGATTTCTGCCGTTAAATAAATCGCATCTGGTGAGTCGCCCAAAAACTTTCGGTGATTTGACATCCAATCCGTAAAAGCCGGGCGCAACGGGTCGCCTTTTGTCAACTTCATCTCAAGAGCAACCGAAAGCAAACTGCTGAGAGCCTGAAAACCCTCTTCTTTGTCATGCGCGTCCCGCGCAATCGCCATGAGTTCAGCACCTGCGGCTTCCATACTCACCGACAATTCATGCCACGCTTTTGCGATATCGTCATTTTCAGACCATGCTTCCGGCGGGGTACTGATTGTTGTATGCGACCGTATCCAACCCATGAAATACGCCCCGACAATCGCGACCAGAACAAGCGCCACCAATAGAATTTTTTTTAATATTTTCATGAGACGACCCCCCTCAATATATCTTTTCACAATAAGAAATTTCCGCGAGAGATGACCAGTGAAATTTTAGAAATTAATGTTGATATCCGGCGATTGACTTTGCAGTGGGCGAGCGTGGTACGTCGTCAATATCTTTCCATGTGCCAAGAACTTTATCGCCAAGACCATTCGTAATACCCCAGTTAAAATTTTCATTATGAAAATGATGCCGCATATGCGCTTCACGCATATTGCGTCCCCAAGAGGTGAGCGGATTATAACTTGATGTATGATGCGCCAAATGAATCCACTCATAGGCAAGATAATAAACCAGAGATGCAAGGCAGGGAACGAATGCAGCTTCCCAGCCATTAACACCAAACAGCCATGCGACCAACGCATAGGATAAATAAAACTGCACAAACATCAAAAATATCGCGCTGGCAGGCGCAAATTGCAAATCTCGCCGTTCCGGTTCGGCATGGTGACCATGATGAAGTCGTATCTGATAACGTCTAATAAAGCCAGCTTCCTGTTTAAGTGGTAGGTGTAATGTGTATTTATGCGCCACCCATTCATAAAAAGGCGCAATCACAACCACCAGCAAGGCAAAAGGCCAATAAGACCAGACATCCAACAAGGATACAGCTGCGAAGCAAAGCACCGTCGACAGCATTAAAAATTGAACGCTGTGATGAGTTAAAAATGTAAACCAGATATCACGCATAACTTGTCTGTAAAAAAGCCTGGATTTTTCTCACCGGAATTCACAAAAACGATTAAACTAAATTACATCACACGTCACTGAGAAAAAAGCGGCAAAACATGATTTTTCAATCTGAAAAACCCATTATTCAAATTGCCTATACCGTTAAGGATGTGCGTCAGGCTGCACAAATATGGTCAAACAAATTTAATATCGGGCCTTTTTATGTGAATGAAAATATCCCGCTAGCCAATAGCTATGTGCGCGGCGTGGCGGAGCCTTTTGACCATTCATCGGCCTATGGGTGGCAAGAAAACTTAATGATTGAACTGATTTGCGATCACGCGCAGAAATTATCCCCTATTGCAATATCACCTGACAAGCCTTTTGGCGGTATTCATCACGTTGCATGGATTGCACCGGATTTTGAGGCTGAGTGCAAAGAGTTAGAGAACCAAGATTGCGAGCAAGTTTTATGGGCACAAAATGGCAGTGATACCGGCATGAAATTAGCGTGGTTTGATCCACAAAATGGCATGAACCATTTTTATGAAATCTACGAAGACACAGACGACATCCGGCAGTTTTATACTTTCTTATCAGGTAAAGCCAAGAACTGGGATGGTCGCAACCCCATTAGAGACATGTCAGATTAATCCCACACGCTAAATGAGCCTCATAAATATCGCTCCCGACCCTAATGTACAGTCTTTATAGTAGCTACATATAGCCTATGGTAATATTTGGGTAATGTATCAGTATCATAAGTGAGGAAGGGAATGCTATGGATGCCGCTAATCTAACAGGGAAAATTGCACTCATTACCGGAGGCGCTGCAGGCATTGGGCGCGCTATCGCCGAAGCTTTCGCTGCTCACGGTGCCAAGATTATCATTGCCGATAAAGACAAAGCACGCTGTGAAGCCGTTCAAAGTGCATTTGAAAAAAAGAGCTATGATGTGCTTGTAACCCACACGGATGTCACCGATACAGCGCAGGTGCAAACAATGATGACAACTGTCGAAGAACAGTTCGGCAAGCTGAATATTCTTGTAAATAATGTTGGTGATTTTCTGGAGCTCATAAAACCGTTTAAAGATTTTACCGATGACGAAATAGATGCGCTGTTCAACGCAAATCTGAATTCCATGTTCAAGGTCACGCGAAGCGCTATCCCCCTGATTGAAAAAGGTGGCGCAGGTGGGAGCATTATCAACATATCTTCCATCGAGGCCTTTCGCGGCATTCCAACAGCAGTTGTTTATTCAGCATTTAAGCACGGAATTACTGGCTTCACCCGTAGCCTGTCACTTGACCTCGGGCCTTCAGGAATCCGTGTTAATGCCATTGCACCAGAAACAACTGAAACAGAGCAAGTATCTCCCGTAGATATGACGCCTGAAAAATACAAGGATTATATTCCGCGCTGGAATCCATCCGGGCGTTTCGGCAAGCCATCAGATGCCGCCGGGTGCGCGCTTTTTCTGGCCTCGGATATGTCAGCTTGGGTGAATGGTGCAACCATCAACCTTGATGGCGGCGCGCTTGCCGCTGCCGGGTGGTACAGAACACCAAGCAATAACTGGACCGTCGCGCCGGTTGTTACCGGAGATGGATTTGGGTATTCCGAATAAAAACTTAAATCTTTAATTTACAGCAAATAGGGGATAATGGCGTGGCGCTGTTTAGGGTAAGCGGTACCGAATTGATCTAAATACCATTGGTGTGCAACCCGTGCCTGAATGATTAGCGGTAGCACAACCCATGCCGCATATACGAAACCTATGTTGCTCCATGTCATAATTGCAAAGCCAATCCATTCTAAACACTCCCCAAAATAATTGGGACATGAGACATATTTAAAGAAACCACCATGCGGAATTTTATAACCACTCTCACCATCGTCACGAAGATTTATCAAAATATTATCCGAATGAATATTCACAAAAAATCCAAATAAAAACAGGGCCACCCCGATGAGAAAACGTGGATCGTATAACCACTCAATGGGATAGTCTCTCAGTTGACCAAAGTAATGACCAATCAGATAGCCATTAACAGTATAGAACACCATCGATGTAAGCATTGTGTAAACGGGCATGGTTTTGCCAGCCACTTTAATCCTTTGCGGATAAATAACGGCGCGGTTGAAATAGTGCATCATAAAAAAGCCGACCATTATGCCGGACACGCTTAAGAATGATGAAACATTTAGACCGGTTTGACTTTGTGAAAAGAAATACCACACAACTAGGAGAATAGGAATTTCCATAAGCACCCATCCGGTTTTCTTATCAATACTACCTAACGCACCCATACCCTGACTTTCGATACGATTACTCAAAGGGAGTTCTTTACTTTTATAGAGGTAAAAAGCGTTGAGAACGCAGGCGCCAAACCAATAGATGAGAAAGGTGTTATAGCTATCCAAATCAAGCACTTTTAAAGTGTAAAACCATTCCATAAATTTACTTACCTTTTGGTATTTAAATGAATTGAGGGTCAAGAACTCAAATAGAATATTATAAAGCTTCCCTAGCCAATCTCACCTTATGTTCATTTCTTATACAATTTCCAGTAGAAACTTTTTATTAACACTCAAAAAAAGATACATCTTAATCAATTATTTTCTTATGGTTATCTTTGAATTCTAAGGAGTAGACATGAGAGTCTTTGTTACAGGTGCGACGGGGTTAGTGGGTGCCCATTTGGTTTTAGCGCTTCTATCCAAAGGACACCAAGTCAGATTACTTGTCAGGAGCCGTGAAAAAGCGCAGACATATTTTAGATCTCATGGCCATGAGCTTGACGATATCGTTATTGGAAATATGAATGAAACGGATAAAATCCGTCTGGCTTTGAGCGGATGCGATGCTGTTTTTCATGCGGCAGCTAACGTTAATCTGGACATTAGACAAATTGATTCAACGGTTAAATCAAATTTAGAGAGTATGGAGTCTGTTGTAGGAAGCGCCATCAATGCCGGTATAAAAAATATCGTCTGGGTTTCCAGCACAACGGTTTTTGACCACGACAAGCGGGGCTTTATAGATGAAAACACCCCACTCAGAACCTCAAAAGACCCCTATACCAAATCAAAATTACTCTGTGAAAAATGGGCGCGCGAAAAGCAACAGCTCGGCGCCCCTCTTCAAATCTCCTATCCAGTTGGTGTTATCGGCCCTGATGACCCATCACTAAGCGCCTCTAATTTTGCCTTGATAGGTTTTAAAGAAGTGGTTCCCATAACAACATCAGGCCTGCAGTATATAGACGCCCGCGACTTGGCTGATGCGCATCTCCATATGCTAGAAAACCCGCATAGTGAACCAGAGGCAGCGCGCTATATTTTTGCTGGTAAACTGAATAGCTGGCAAGAAATTCACAGCATGATTGAACAAGCCTCCGGGGAGACAATCAAAGCGCAAAAATTATCCCCGGCCTTAATGAGATTTATCGGCTCAGCGACCGATTTAATTAAAAAATTCATTCCTCTGAATACTAGAATTTCAAGAGAAGCAATGGACTTAATGACGATGTGGATGACGTGTCAATCAATGCGGCAGGCTCAAGAAATTCCAGTAACAATCCGGCCTGTACTTAGTTCCTTCAAAGATACTATAGAATGGCACAAAGAGCATTATTGACAGCTTGTCCGGATAGGGTGTCGAAAGATTGCAGGGGAGCAGGAAATGACGCTAAAGAAAAACATAGGTTATATCGGCCTCGGCAATATAGGGGGGCCAACGGCAAAGCACATCATAAATGATGAATTTAATCTCTATGTTTACGATTTAAACGAAGATGCTGTCAAAACCCTAACAGATGAGGGGGCTTACGCCTGTGGGACGATTGGAGAGCTTGCGTCGACGTGTGAGCATATCGGTCTTTGTGTGCGCGATGACAAAGACATTAATAACATTTTGTATGGCACTGAAGGCATATTGGAGAATGCTAATCAGGGAACCCTAATCGCCATTAGCTCTACAATTTCCCATGCAAGTCTGGCGCAATGGGAAGCTGATGTTATAGCGGCCGGCATGTCTCTGGTCGATGCCCCAATTTCAGGCGGTGCGCATGGCGCGGCCGCCGGTAATCTTGTCTATATGGTTGGGTGTTCAAAAGATGACTTTGAGAGAGCCAAGCCTGTATTTGAAACCTCAGCTGAGCTAGTCATTCATACGGGTAAGCTCGGTAGCGGCACGACCTTAAAGCTTGCCAATAATCTTATGACATACGCTCAACTTATTGCAGTCTCGGAAGCATTTGCACTTGCCGAAGCCCATGCGGTGGATCCCAAATTACTTTTTGAAATGAGTAAGATTAACGGGGTGATAAATCATAATACCCAAATGTTTATTTCCGCACGCAATGATTTATTCGCGTCAGGCGGTGCTGATTTGGTCAAAGAATTTATGGCAGGAAATGCTGGACTTGGTGAGAAAGATTTAAAATGTGCCATCGAGAGTGCGCACGCCGCCGGAATTGAACTACCCCTAACGCGCCTCAGCCAAGAACTTATAAAAGGCGTATTTTTAAAAACCATAAATTATAATGGTGAGTCTTCAAATGACACCTGAGAGCCGAGCATTTATAAATGGTAAGCTAACAAACGCAAAATCTGACAAAATGTTTGATAATATATCACCCGTTTCAGAGGATGTTATTGGTCAAACCACGGACTGCTCAACCGAAGATATGGATATGGCAATAACTGCAGCACGACAGGCTTTTGATAAAACTGACTGGGCTGTCAATCATGCGTTTCGCCTTCATTGTCTGACACAGCTTCGCGACGTTCTGGTTAATGATATTGAAAATATCCGTAGCCAAGTCCAAGCGGAAACAGGATCACCTGCTGGCATTTGCGGGCAACAAGGCCCTCAATGTGATGTACCAATTGGTTTTATAGATACAAGCTTGGCGCTGATCAAAAATTATAAATGGAGCATAAATCAGGGTTTGGCGCGTTTCGGTGAGGTGGAGTCCGAACGTCTTATTGAAAAAGAAGCCATCGGTGTTGTGGGCTGCATCACCCCCTGGAATGTACCATTACAAATTAATTTGGCAAAAATTATCCCTGCTTTGTCGGCGGGGTGTTCCGTTGTCTTGAAACCTGCTCCTGATACACCATGGGCGGCGACCTTGATTGGTAACGCAGCACATCATACAGACATACCGGCAGGTATCATCAATATTGTCCCCTCTTCCGACCCGCAAACAATTGGGGTGCAACTTGTTAATGACCCGCGGGTGGATATGATTTCCTTCACAGGTTCAACGAGCACCGGACGGGCAATCATGTCTGATGCCGCCGCCACCGTGAAAAAAGTTTTTCTCGAACTCGGTGGTAAATCCGCAAATATTATTCTTGATGATGCGGATTTCAGCCAAGCATTATTATCAGCTCTTGCCGTTTGTTTCCATGCCGGACAAGGATGTGCAATTCAGACACGGCTTCTCATTCCGCGCAACCGCCAAAATGAGGTGGAAGAAATACTGATGAATTACTTCAATATGATAGACTATGGCGGCGACAATACAGACACCCACATTATGGGCCCTTTGATTAGTTCGGCGCAAAGAAAAAAAGTTTTAGACTATATTGAAAAAGGCAAAGCTGAAGGGGCGCGTTTGCTTCTAGGTGGTGGCACACCCAGTCATTTAGATAAGGGTTTTTATGTTGAACCCACAGTTTTCGTTGACGTGACAAATGATATGACCATTGCTCAGGAGGAAATTTTTGGGCCGGTTTTATGTGTCATAGCTTATGACACCGAAAGTGACGCAATCCAGATTGCCAATGAGTCAATATTTGGCTTGTCAGGCGGCGTATGGTCTGGTGATGAGGAACGCGCAATAAAGGTGGCCCGTCAGATTCGTGCCGGAACAGTTAATGTCAATGGCGGTAACTTTTATGCCGCAGATGCCCCGTTTGGTGGTTATAAACAAAGCGGCATTGGTAGAGAAATGGGCTTAGAGGGATTTGAAGAATATCTTGAAACAAAAACGATAGCTATCGGACGATAAGAGGGGAAATGACATGAGCCAGGAAAAACATGATTTAGGGCGCGAATATTATAAAAAAGTTTATGCCGATACTCTGCCGGAAATGCCTGAAAGAGGTAAATTTGCTTTTTTTGATTATATGTTGGAAACCCTTTTCGGCACTCTATGGGCTGATGAGGAAAGTCTCTCCATTCGCGACCGGAGACTAGTTATATTAGGCGTAATCATGTCTGTTGGCTCAAATGATTTATTCTCTATTCAGGCGCGTGCAGCGCTGATGAATAAAGAATTGAGTTTAAAAGAGCTTGAACAAATTATTATTACAGGTACGCAATATTGTGGTTACCCTAAAGTTGCCGCTTTTAACGCAATTTTAAAAGAACTCATGGATGAATTCCCTGAGAACAAATAAAGTCTCAAGATATTGATTTTTAGTTCATGAACGTTAAATATTTAAGTGTGTTCATGGAGAAGAATTATGCCTGCTTTTTTTAGCGAATATAATATTTTTGTGTCTATTGGCAGTCTGGCCGGCCTAGTTGCTCTCAGTCTAGTTGTATTTTACTCAATGCAACTAATACCTACATTTAAAGAAGCAAATATTGCCAATCTAAATGCTAACAAAAAAATGAGGGAAAAAAGTTTCTATTCACCAACTGTAAGGAATGGAATGCTTGGTTCTGGTTTAGGCTATCTGGTAAATTATTTTATAATTTTACCATTGACCATTACCTTTGAATTTACATCCGTTTGGAATGTTTTATTTTCCATTTTTATAATTTTGATGGTCTATGACTTTTTTTACTATTTGATGCATCGCTTCCTTTTTCATGGCGATAATCATTTTTTTAAAACGGTTCATGCCGTTCATCATCAAATGAAAAACCCAAGCCGTGGTGACTCATCCTATCTTCACTGGCTTGAAGGGACGATGGGTGTTTTGTTATTTGGCTTTACGGTTGGAGGCTTAAGTTTGATTTTTGGCAAGTTTGATCTCGTTTCAATTGTCATCACAATGTGGCTTTATCAGGAAATCAATCTCCATAACCACGCTATCTTTGAAACAGATACTTTCCCTTTTAAAACACTGCACAAAATATCTGCTGATCATCACAGACATCATGTGAACTTTAATAAAGGCAATTATTCCTCCATTACCTTGCTTTATGACTGGATATTCGGCACCTATGAAACGGAAGAAACAGCGCCGTTAAAACAGCTTTAATTTTTCATAATTAAGTCTGCAGCACGGTAAGCCAGCATCATGGTTGGCGCATTCGTCGCTGAAACTGTCACCACGGGTATCGCCGAGGCGTCCGCAACCCTGATATTTTCAATCCCTTTGAGTCGTAATTGTGTATCTACAGGATAGGCGTCACCATCACCCATGCTGCAGGTGCCCACATAGTGGTAGCAAGTCATTGTGTTCTTAAAAATATACTCATGAAGTTTTTCTAGAGTCTCAGCATCCGCACCTGATGACATGACAGTGTTGCCCCAATCAGTTAATTGGGGTTGTTTGCTGATTTCCATCATACGCAACACACCATTTGTCATGCTCAGAAGATCTCTAGAGTCCTGGTAATAAGCCGGATCAATAAGAGCTGGATCCTCAGGGTTGCTTGACGCCAGTGACACGATTCCCCGCGAAAAAGGTTTTCCGAAAATGACCACAAGCCCGTAAGCCTTATCTAGAGGGGCGCTGATAAGAGGCAATTTAAATACGAATTTAATCACACCTCGAAGCAAGCTTCTTGCCAAACCGCCAAATCGAGCCTTGCCTTTCAATAGTTCAAAAGGCGCAAGTCTAAGAGCCGCTGCTTGCATTGTGGTTTTTGAAGCGACAGAGGTGAAACACACATCTGCCTGACCTTCGGGCAAATCTGTCTCGTGATTCATGCGTTCAAAACCATAAATTTGAGGATGAAAAAAATCCGCTTTTTGCTTTCCCTTAAAAAGAATATTAACACAAGTATGATCTTGCAGATTGCGACCAATAGAAGGGATATTTTCGATAATAGGTATGCCAAACTTAGCCAGTTCATCCTTCGGACCGAGGCCTGAAAGCATAAGAAGCTTAGGCGTCTCCAATGTTCCGGCACAGAAAATGACCTCTTTATCACACCGCGCCGCGTGACTACCCCCATTTTGACGAAAGCTGATACCAACCGCGCGCTTCCCCTCAAAATGAACTTTTTCAAGCATCGCTTCCGTTTCAACCCTAATATTCTGGGAATTGCTTTCTTTTAAAAACGCTACATAAGAACTTCGACGACCACTCACATTATTCAGGGTGTTATAGCCAAAATAGCCGCATAATTCCCCATCATTTAAGTCATTTTTCCGCGTGAAGCCTGTCATTTCAGCCGCCTCCAGTATTTTCTCAGTTAAGACTGTAGGGGCTTTGCTCTGAATCCCTAATCTGTTTTCAAGTTTTTTAAAAAACGGCAAATTATCTTCCCATTGCCAGCCCTGCGGCCACTGCGCGTAATCATGCTTATCGCCTCGTGTATAGACCATCCCGTTGATGGACCCGCTTCCCCCCATGCCGCGACCAGACCCAACATATATTTCCTTATTGCCACAGGTTGCCTGCTTTTTTGTCAATCGATCATGTAAAAGCGCATCATTCGCAAAAGAAATTTGAAATCCGTTGTCTGTGAATGTTTCTGGATTATCTTCAGCGGGCTGCCCGGCTTCTATCACTAAAACCGAATATCCGCCCTCCTCTGCAAGCCGACCAGCAATAATGCATCCTGAGGAGCCACCACCAATAACTATATAGTCATAACTATCGTTACCATAATTGCCATTCATGATTTACACTCATATCTTTTAAACTAACTGTTCAGTTCAAAATATAAGCATAGTCGGCTGAGGGATATTTGAATAATTTTAAAATATTCTAACCCTCGTGTAAGTGGATAAATTTAAATGCAAGTACCACAGTATTCATTAGACCCTCAGTCGATTTTCAAATCTGAATTTATTTATAACCCGTTCCCGATACTTGCCTCATTGAGAAAGAATTCACCGATATCTTCCATTGGGAATTCTGGATTTCACCTCATTAGTTCTTTTGAACTTATACAAGAAGTTCTTGAGAGGGAGGCAGAATTTTCAGCTAATTTAAAGGGTGTCTTGTACCGGTCAGATGAAGGAAACCCTGACTGCTTTGATCTTTCTGAGACAGGTGCGCTTGATGTTATTGCTACAGCAGATGGTGCCGATCATGCTCGGCATAAAAAAGTTCTCGCTGATGCCTTTACAACAAAGTCTGTCATGCAATACGAGAACTACATTCGTCAAATTGCCAATCAAGAGATTGAAAAAATAAAAGACATTGGCAAGGGCAGCTGTGTTGCTACAATTGAAAAAATACCTGCCCTTGTTATCGCCAAACTAATAGGTCTTCCTGATACTGAGTATGATGATTTTATGCGATGGATTATGATAGGCGGCTCTATTTTGGCGGGTGAAACCTCTGCAGAAGGTTTGCATTATCTTGCAGTAGAAACAGAAAAAATGAGTAGATATTTATTTGATAAGTTTGATTTGTTGCAAAATTCTAACCTTAGAGATCAATCATTACTCTCTGTTTTGCGATGCGCTTTTGAAAATGGAAATATTACGCAAGAAGAGGCCATCGGAATTGCTATCATACTTTTTGGGGCTGGAGGTGAGTCCACTTCTGCGCTTATGGGATCAACAATTTACCATTTAGCTAGCAATCCAGACTTACAAAATGAATTACGAATAGATAATAAATTAATTATTCCTTTTATTGAAGAGGTGATCAGAATGTCGCCACCTTTCAAGTTTCACTACCGTTATGTGAAATCAGACTGCTTTCTAGGCGGCTATAAAATATCGTCAGGTGATAAGCTCTTGCTTAGCTGGGACTCGGCGAATAGAGATGAAAAATTAATTGACAACCCTGATGAATTTTCACTTCGAAGAAATAAGCCCAAAAATCATATGGGATTTGGAAGAGGCGCTCATTTTTGTATTGGCGCAACATTGGCAAGGTTAGAAGTCAAAATCTTTATCGAGAGACTTTTAGAAAGTTTTGATCAATTCAAACTAAAAAATGACCCTATTTATTTAAATAGCATTTTTGTGAGACGTTTCATAAGTCTGGATATTGAAGAAGTGAGGGACTAAGGGTGTAACTACCCATAAGAAAATTCAGGTTGCTTTATCTTAAGATACTTAATTAAGTATTTTCTTGATTAGAGGTAAATCCCGCAAGCATCAAACAGCCGGCCAAAATACCGAGATTTTTCACAAAGTTCTGTGTTTCATGCGCGCCCTCTATGCCCGAAAAGTTCCAAAAGTCATGAAGGTTGATATTAATAACTATAATATAAACCGCGCATCCATAAGCAGCCAATCGTACATTCCGATTGATCAGCAACATGCAGCCTAGTAAGAGATTCGCTATACCTGCCAGCAATAAAAGCGGAGCGGTGAACGGCACATTATGATGAAGCATCAACTCAATATGCATTTGCCAATTCGCAAATTTGGCGAAGCCAGGTAGCACAAAATAAAAGCCCAACAATATGCGTCCAACTGGGAGCGCAAATTCGTCAATCCTTTGAGACGTCATATAATTCTTCAAATCAATCACTAGGCGATATATTGATAATGTTATTCAAGTTTAATTTTTTTAGTTATTTAAATTTTATAAAATAATTTCATGTAATTTCCTAAATTTCGATAACTACATTTTCTTGAATAGTTCTAAACATCCATCTTATAAAAGCAAAGTTTGTTATTATCCAAATCTCTAACATAAACACCATAAAATCCTACTGACTCCTCGATATTTATTTCACTAACATAAGAAGCATTTAAATTGGTTGCATGGTCTTTCATAAAATCAACCCTCTCTGATGATGAAACATTAATTGCTACCATTGTTCCATTTCCATTTGATGCATATCCACCATCTGCAGGCATACATACCCCAAACATTGGCCCATTTCCGTCAGTATAAAGATGAACTCTTTCAGTATTGGGGCCTCGTTTTAAATTTAACGGTTCCAGTAGTTGGTCATAGAAAGATAATGATTCTTCCAGATTATTGGTTCCAAACAAAACATATCCAATCATATTTTACCTCAATATTATTTGATTAGTAATATTCTAATTAACTCGCTGATTTTACCAAGTAAGTTTCTCAATAAAAAAACTGTACCGGAAGGAATGGGTGAAATAATTGTTTTTCTCCAATAAAAAAAACCTTCAGAAGTCATTGACTAAAGGGACATACTAGTGTGTTGGCAAATTAAGTATTTTCTCATAAAAAAGCCTCACTATTTCTAGTGGGCCGAATTATTTCCTTCTAGGAATTCTTACTATTGTCTTTTAAAATTATCACCATAATCTACCTTGTCAGAGTAAGCAGCTTGCCTGACGGGAATGTAAGGGTGATGTATCTATAGATGCAGAAATGGTCAATTTCTTTAAAATTAGATTCAAATAATATTTAAAGTTATTATTTTGGCTATTATGAGTCCATATAATAACTTCAATGCAGAACGTTATCTAATGCCAGATCTTGTGCGAGCCGTTGCGCTCATAGGCATTGCTCTCGTCAATGTTTCCGTTATCTCTTATCCATTGGCGGGTGGCTACATTCACGGCGGACTCCATACAACTTTAGACTCTATGGCATTTTTCCTCGTTATGGGATTGTGTACAATGAAGTTTTACCCCCTCTTTTCATTTATGTTTGGAGTTGGATTTGCCTATCAAATGAAGTTCGCTGACAGGGCTGGTGTCAGTTTCGGATGGCAATATCTTCGCCGCATAATAGGTCTGGCTGTATTTGGATTTCTCAATATCGCACTCCTGTTTCAAGGTGACGTCCTCATGATGTACGCAATGCTCGGAAGTTTGCTTTTCTTTTTTCGCAATTCAAGCACTCAGACACTGCTTAAATGGGGTATTAGCTTTTATATTCTACAAATATTTATATTTTTAATTTTCACAACAGGGCTTTATCTAGGACAAAAATTTACACCTGACGATATGAATGCTGAATTGGCGAGTATTTCTGAAACAGTTATCCGCTCGCATACGGTTTATGCCTCAGAGCATTTTACCGATAGCGTGATACTTCGCCTTCAGGAATGGAGTGAAATTATACAGATTGGTATTTTTATGGATGGTTTAGGCGCTATGGCATTTTTCCTATTTGGATTTGCAGCGGTTAAATCAGATATCATTGCCGACCCTCAAGCTTTGATTTGGAGACGTTTTCGCATTGTCTTCCTACCAATCGGCATAATCGGAAGCTTTGTAGGTGCATATATACAATCTCTCGGCGATAATCTCCTTAGCCCCTTGAATATGCTGGGTATGACATTGATTGCTATTTTTGCTCTTTTTTCTAGCGCAGGGTATTTGGGTCTGATTGCGAAATGGACGTCAGGACCAATAACAAATTTTAAAGTGTTTATGGCTAGAGGAGGAACAACAACATTAACGGCTTATTTATTACAGGGCTTATTCTTGTCGTTAATTTTCAATGGTTACGGACTTGGATACTTCGCAAAATTTGGAGCATTTGAGTGCACCCTCATCGCCTTGTTTGTAAGCTTGATGACCCTCAGTCTGGCAAGTCTTTGGCGAAAATATTTTAAGCTTGGCCCTTTCGAACGTGTGCTGAAGAAACTAACGTATCTGTCAGCACGCTAAATCTCGCATATGTTGAAGCACGAGGTAAATCAAACTTGTAAGGGTTTTGTCAGGGTAGAATATTTTCAATTCTTGTGATGATTAAAATGTGATTTTATATTCCATGCTAGAATAAACCTAGGTCGTTCAGGAATATGTCAGGGTATGTCAGGGTAAAAAAACCCACAAAAAACCCCCAGCCAAAAGACTGGGGGCTTTATAAGATACTGATTTAATTGATATATTTTTGGTTGCGGGGGTAGGATTTGAACCTACGACCTTCAGGTTATGAGCCTGACGAGCTACCGGGCTGCTCCACCCCGCGCCAATATACTCACCTGGACTTAAAAGCCAGGAATTGATTCCCTAAGCATGATTGAAAGATGTCGCAAAGGGAGACGATTGAAAAGAAGAGGGGCAAAATATTTGAGTGTTGATTATTTGTCTTTAGCAGGCCTGGCAACGACTTACTCTCCCACACCTTAAGATGCAGTACCATCAGCGCTGAAGTGTTTAACGACCGAGTTCGGGATGGGATCGGGTTTAGGCACTTCGCCATAGTCACCAAGCCGGCAAAAGACAAATAAGTTAAATATCGGGTGCTCATTGACTCACAGATGGAGAAAATGAGAACAATCAAGCCTATCGAACAATTAGTACCGGTCAGCTTCACGCATTGCTGCGCTTCCACATCCGGCCTATCAACGTGGTCGTCTTCCACGGTTCTCAAGGGAAACCTTGTTTCGAGGGGGGCTTCCCGCTTAGATGCTTTCAGCGGTTATCCCGTCCATACTTAGCTACGCTGCAATGCCGCAGGCGCGACAACAGCTCGACCAGAGGTATGTCCATCCCGGTCCTCTCGTACTAGGGACAGCTCCTCTCAAGTTTCCTACACCCACGGCAGATAGGGACCAAACTGTCTCACGACGTTCTAAACCCAGCTCACGTACCGCTTTAATTGGCGAACAGCCAAACCCTTGGGACCTGCTCCAGCCCCAGGATGCGATGAGCCGACATCGAGGTGCCAAACAACGCCGTCGATATGGACTCTTGGGCGTCATCAGCCTGTTATCCCCGGCGTACCTTTTATCCGTTGAGCGATGGCCCTTCCACGCGGGACCACCGGATCACTATGACCGACTTTCGTCTCTGCTCGTCTTGTCAGACTCGC
>NZ_AWXE01000005.1:22500-144118 GCF_000469155.1 Candidatus Micropelagos thuwalensis
TTCTTTTATTTGCACACTACATACAGAAATCATGCAAAATCAGTAATTATTCGCTTTATTTGAGGGTTTTTAAGGGCGCAATCAGGGGGTGATAGTAACACATTAAGCCGGTTTCAAACCAAAACCATGCCTGATACATTCCGACTATGGTCATTGGTGACCCAATAAGATATGATTCTGTCACATAAATTTTTTGTGGAAAAATGCTAGATTCTGAAGAAGTTCGCATAAAAACGCGCCCGAGCCGTAACTTGTTTTATCTGACGGTAATCGTTTCTTTATTTTTCAGTTTCTGGGCCTTCAGAAACTATGTGGAGGCGGATGCCAATCAGACACGTATTTCCGCACGCCCAGTGCCCGCAGCACCTTTTATCGACCCCATCTGGCTAGACAAAAAACCCATGATGCGCACCTCAGAGACGGCGTCTCTCGTTAAAGGGGGTACACTCGCTGAATTACTGACAAATAAAGGGATTGATATTGTTACCGCAGACAGCGCGCTTGACGCCTTGAAAACGATTCTGAACCCAAGAACCTTGAGAGAGGGTCAGGAACTCAGGCTTTTTTATGAATGGGATGCCGACGCCTCTAAAAAGACCGCCTCATTTGCTGGGTTTGATTTGATACCCGCACCAACCAAACGTATCATCGTCCGCAAGTTGCAAGACGGCAGTTTCAAAGCGGTATCCGCAAATCGTCCTTTGACGGAAAAGCACTTTCTCATCGACACAGAAATCACCTCAAGCCTCTATCAATCCGCAAGAAATGCGGGCATGGCTCCGTCGCAGGTGATTGAGCTTATCCGCATGTACTCGTTCACAGTTGATTTCCAGCGTGAAATTCGTGAAGGCGACCGGCTTGAAGTGCTTTATACCCGCCTGTTTGACCCGGACGGTAAACAGGCCGACACAGGAAAAATTCTCTATACCGGTCTGACCATTAAAGGCAAACGGCAAGCCTATTGGCATTATAAAACCCGCGATGATGACAAAACATATTATCTCGATGAAAGCGGCAACAGTATTTCGCGACTATTGATGAAGACCCCACTCGACGGCGCACGACTTTCCTCGCGCTATGGCCTTCGCAAACACCCTATACTTGGCTTCACGCGCCTGCATCGTGGGGTGGATTTTGCCGCCCGACGCGGCACGCCTGTCTTTGCTGCGGGTGATGGCGTGATTTCCGCCCTTGGCGTGGAAGGCAATCACGGCAAGCGCATCAGAATTAATCACGAGAATAATTACAAAACGCTTTACGCGCATCTCAACGGTTATGCCCGCGGTCTCAAAACCGGTTCGCCTGTTAAACAGGGTCAGGTAATTGGCTATGTCGGCGCAACGGGGCTAGCAACCGGCCCTCACCTGCATTATGAAATCACCTATGACGACAGATCCGTAAATCCGCTGACAATCGAGATGCCAGTTTTGACCAAGCTGGATGAAGAAGAAAAAGTCGAATTTGACCGAGTTCGACAGAACCTGACCCGCCTCGCTCAAGACCTCGCTGCAGGCCTCGACCCCTCAGCGGTTGACTAGGCTTTCGCAATTAACAAACTGAAGGAAAAATTGATAGCTCTCTAATCAATAGCAACAATATTTTATTTTTTATCATATGCATATTTTTTCCACTTCTCTGTTGGTGGGGCATGGAGAGAATATGTGCCCAATATCTGAGTGAGACAAACGAGTAATTAACTCGTTAACCTCACATCTTTAATCTGTCGGACTAAATTTGCGTCACTTAATTAGCCGATGGCGGGGTGGTGGAGAAGCTGAGCGTATCGCTATCAGCTTTGTTTTCGGCCTTAGCAACACCCAAATAAACAACACTGTTATCCATCACCTCACCGGCGAGAATTTTTTCCGCAAGCGGGTCTTGCACTTCTTTTTGAATGACACGCTTTAAAGGGCGCGCACCAAACACAGGATCATATCCGGTACTGGCCAACCATGCCCGCGCATCATTCGATAATTCCAAATGAATGTCCCGGCTTTGCAGTATCGCTTCCAGCCGCGCCAGTTGCACTTCGACAATATCGCCCATCTGGTCTTCTTTCAGACGTTCGAACAAAATCATTTCATCAAGGCGGTTGATAAATTCCGGGCGGAAGAAGCCATGTACCTCGTCTTGAACCTCCTGACGCACCTTATCGACAGTCTCACTATCATCCAGCGCCGCCAGATGCGATGCACCGAGATTAGATGTCATAATGATGAGCGTATTGCTGAAATCAACCGTGCGCCCCTGCCCGTCTGTCAGTCGCCCGTCATCAAGCACCTGCAACAGCACATTGAAAATATCTGGATGCGCTTTTTCTATCTCATCAAACAGAACAATTTGAAAAGGTCGCTGTCGGATTGATTCGCTCATCGCGCCGCCTTCTCCATAGCCCACATAACCTGGTGGCGCGCCGATGAGCCGTGCCACCGAATGTTTCTCCATATATTCGGACATATCTATCCGGCAGATGGCATTTTCATTATCAAACAAAAACTCTGCCAGCGCTTTGGAAAGCTCGGTCTTGCCAACGCCCGTGGGCCCAAGAAACAAAAAAGAACCAATCGGCCGTGCCGGATCTTGCAGGCCTGCCCGCGCCCGGCGAACAGCTCTCGAAACAGACGCAATCGCCTCATCCTGACCGATGACACGCTTATGCAATGCGTCTTCCATGGTCAGTAATCTTTCCTTTTCGCCTGACATTAATTTATCGACGGGCACACCCGTCCAGCGCGAGACAATTTGCGCGACATGCTCTTCCGTAACGGCTTCTTCGAGCATTAATGACGTGTTTTGAGTGGCCTCATCATCGGCGACATCAACCTCTAGTTGTTTTTCCAATTCGGGAATAATGCCATAGGACAATTCACTCGCGCGCTCCAACGCACCTTGACGTTGCGCCTGTTCCAACTCAATTCGCGCCGCGTCCAGTTGTTCTTTCAATTTCTGCATATCCGACAGTCGTGTTTTTTCATGCTCCCAACGGGCAGACAAAACCGAAACTTTTTCTTCCAAGTCCGATAACTCAACCTCAAGCTTGGCAAGACGATCGGCAGAATTTTTATCGGTTTCTTTTTTCAATGCCTCGCGCTCGATTTTCAACTGAATCATGCGCCGGTCCAACTCATCAAGTTCCTCAGGCTTGCTGTCTACCTGCATCCGCAAGCGGCTGGCCGCTTCATCCATCAGATCAATCGCTTTATCAGGCAAAAACCGATCATTAATATAACGATTAGACAGGGTGGTTGCCGCCACCAGAGCCGCATCTGTAATCCGCACACCATGGTGCAGTTCGTATTTTTCTTTCAGTCCGCGCAGAATAGAAATCGTGTCATCCACATGCGGTTCATCAACATAAACAGGCTGGAAGCGTCGCGCCAGCGCAGCATCTTTTTCAACATGCTTGCGATATTCATCAAGTGTCGTCGCACCGATGCAATGTAACTCGCCGCGTGCCAAAGCAGGCTTAAGAAGATTCGACGCATCCATAGCGCCCTCCCCTGCACCAGCGCCCACAAGCGTGTGCATTTCATCAATAAACAAAACAATGCAACCTTCAGACTCCGTAACATCCTGCAAGACAGATTTCAGACGCTCCTCAAATTCGCCGCGATATTTCGCACCGGCAATCAACGCCCCCATATCCAGAGAAAGTAGTTTCTTACCCTTGAGACTTTCAGGCACATCACCATCAATAATGCGTAACGCCAGACCTTCAGCAATCGCGGTTTTACCGACACCCGGCTCACCAATAAGCACCGGATTGTTTTTCGTGCGGCGGGACAGCACTTGAATGGACCTGCGAATTTCCTCATCGCGTCCAATCACGGGGTCGAGCTTGCCATTGCGCGCATCATCGGTCAGATCACGGGTGTAGCGCTCCAACGACTCATAGCTTTGCTCGGCAGACGCCCTATCCGCCTGCCGCCCTTTTCTGAGCGCAGCAATGGCTTTTTCCAAATCATCTGCAGCAAGCCCCGCCTCTTTTAAAAATTTAGATACTTCCGTGTCGTCGGTCTTAAGCATGGCGAGAAGCATCAACTCCACCGAAATGAAACTATCACCACGTTTTTGAGCTAATTCTTCAGCCGTAGAAAAAACCTTCACTGTTTCAGGGGACATCATGAGTTGAGACCCACCGCCACTGACTTTAGGCATTTTTCCTAAATGAGCATTAACACCACCGCGTATTTTCTCAGGACTCGCACCCGTCACCTGAATAAGCCCCGAGGCGAGACCGTCAGGGTCATCCATAAAAACTTTTAAAATATGTATCGGCTCAAAACGCTGATGACCTTCCCTGAGGGCTAGGCCCTGTGCCGAACCGACAAACCCTTTTAACTTGTCTGTTAAATTCTCCGGCAACATTATTTGCTCCATAATTCCTGCCGCAATAGATAGCGGCCACAGATTTTATATGGGTAGACCAAATGCCAACTGCAAGACCCTGCATGGGGACTTGTCAAAATCACATAGACGTATCGAGCAATTATTAAGTTTTTTAGGGATGGATGGGTTTAGCTAGGCCATCAATTATAAGGCAAATTATTATGCGGAAGCGGCTTCATCATCTGAAGCATCGTTTGTAGGCGCTGTTGTGGGGGTAGCGATAGCTTCCATTTCAGAACTTTGATCAGCAGAAGCTGTTACCTCACCATTACCGGCATTTTCCGAACTGCCAATATTACCATTATCACCCCGATTACCATTGTCATCCCGACGCCGACGACGTAAAGGACCTCGACGGCGAGAATTTTTTTCTTCGCGGGCATCACCGTTCTCAGCACCGTTAGTTTTTGCAGAGGCTTCAGTATCCGCGCTTTCTTCATCACCTCTAAGGACAAGCGGCTCTACCGCATCATTATCATGCAATACGGGTGGTTGCCCATTTTCAACAGATGTCTCTTCTTCCTGACGAACGGGCTGGTTTGCCTGAACGATGCGGAAATAATGCTCAGCATGCTGCAGATAATTTTCAGCAGTTATTAACTCACCAGATGATAAGGCATCATGCGCAAGAGATTGGTATTTCTCGTAAATCGACTGTGCGTTGCCCCGGACTTTCAAATCAGGTCCGTTACTTTCGTAATTCCTGTTAGACGAGTTACCTTGACGTCTTCCACGACCGCGTGAGCGTTTCATATTTTCATTCCTGTTAGCGATATTTAAATATTTTTAAATAGAACTTCTATCTTGTCCGTTCTTTCAGAAAGCTACATACACAACCTTTGGAAACTCCAAATGTGTTGGTCTTGATGAACAACGCATCTTTTGGCTGGTATACCCCACATCAAAGCGATGAATGATAAAGACAAAACTTTTAATTTGGGGGTTGGCGGAAAACCCTTATTGAGTTTTTCTCTCCGATGAGGGGCAAGCTACTCAATCCCAGGCCTAATGCCAAGCCTAAACTTCAAAAATTTTAAAAAAAATTTATTATGAGATAAAATCTCACTCCTCCAAGAAACATCTCAGCTGTTTATATCAAATTCCACCTGCACAACCCGATTTAATCCAGAAAGGTCTGAAACATGACTGATTGTGACTTGTGGAGGTGTAACGATGACCTGCCGCACAAGATTAGTCACCAAAGCCGCCTGTTCCGAACCTATTTCGAAAAGGACACATCCCCCCGGCTGAATAAAGCTCATTATATTCGAAATAATGTTCCGATAAGCGTCTAGACCGTCCGTCCCACCGTCTAAAGCAGTTTTCGAGTCATACTTACTGACTTCGGGAGCCAATGCTTCAATCTCACCCGACGAAATATAAGGCGGATTGGAGATAATAATATCAAATCTACTGGAAACATTTTCAAACCAGTCGCTTTGTCTAAAATTTACGGAATCCGAAACACCATTAATGGCAGCATTAATGCGCGCTTGTCGCAAGGCATTTGCAGAAATATCTACACCAAGTCCTTTGACCTGAATAGCTCTTTGCTTGCAAGCATGGGCAAACGCAATCAGCAAACACCCAGACCCCGTGCCCAAATCAAGCACTTTTAACGGTTTCGATTTTGATTTTGCAAGCTTTTCGGCAGCATTTAAGGCCGAGTCGACAAGACATTCACTATCCGGTCGCGGATCTAAGGTTGCCGGTGATATATGAAATGGCAAGCTGTAAAATTCCTTAACGCCAATAATTCGAGAGACTGGCTTGCCTTCCAACCTTGCCAGACAAACTTTTTCAAGAATCTTATTTTCCTGTTCCGTAACACTACGTGACGCGTGCTTGATGAGACCAATATCATCCAAACTAAGTGCAAAGCCGGTTAAAACTCTGGCATCCAGCTCATAAGTGGAGATGTCGGCTTCTTTAAATCTGCCTCTAAGGTTTATTTGCGCTTGCTCCACGGTATGATACGCATGATGTTGCGCGTTCTGAGTCATAACCAGCTTCCTGTTTTAATCTGTCGTTGCTGCAAGTTGTCTGGACTGATCTTCGGCCAGAAGGGCATCAATCACATCATCAAGACTATCTCCGGCAACAATTTTTTCCAACTTATGTAATGTCAAATTTATACGGTGGTCTGTCACGCGCCCCTGGGGGTAATTATAAGTCCTAATGCGCTCCGAGCGATCACCCGATCCAACTTGAGACCGCCGATCTGCTGAGCGTTCGCTTTCCAAACGCTCTCTTTCCGCTTCAAAAAGGCGCGCACGAAGAACCTGCATGGCCTTTGCACGATTTTTATGTTGCGATTTTTCATCCTGCTGACTGACAACAATACCTGTCGGTAAATGCGTAATCCGCACCGCGCTATCAGTCGTGTTGACTGATTGTCCGCCGGGGCCTGACGCCCTGAACACATCCACCCGCAAATCTTTGTCATCAATTTGCACATCAACTTCTTCAGGCTCAGGCAAAACAGCAACCGTCGCAGCAGAGGTATGAATGCGCCCACTACTTTCCGTTTCAGGTACGCGCTGAACCCTGTGAACACCACTTTCAAATTTAAGGCGGGCAAAAACTGAGTCGCCTCTAATGGCCGCGACAACTTCTTTATAACCGCCAATATCGCCATCCGACGTACTAAGAATTTCCACTTTATAGCCATTAATTTCGGCATGACGACAATACATGCGAAACAAATCACCAGCGAATAAAGCCGCCTCATCGCCACCAGTTCCCGCGCGAACTTCAAGAATGACGTTCATATCATCCGCTTCATCTTTGGGTAGAAGCATGATTTCCAATTCTTTTTGCACGTCAGGTAGTTTTTCTTCCAATTCAGTAAGCTCGGCTTCGGCAAGCTCCTTCATCTCCTCATCGCTACCACCAATGATAGATTTCAAATCATCAATTTCTGCAATTAATTTTTGATATCTCGTGATGGCTGCGACAACAGGTTCAAGACGCGAATATTCCTTTGACAAGGAAACGAATTCCTGCGGTGGCAATTCACCGTTCATTTTTTCCTGCAAAATTTCAGCGCGCGCTAAAATAGCATCCAGACGGTCCTCAGGTAACATGATTAAATCTCATTTTCGCTGGCAACTGGGTTGTCCGGTTGATTGTCACGCATCATCTGAGCTTGGTTTTCAACGAGACCGACCAGATGGTCAACCATTTCTTCATTCGACATTTTATGATCAGGACGACCAGAGACATAAACCATACCCGAGCCGGCACCCCCGCCGGTAAAGCCGAGATCAGTTTCGCGCGCTTCACCCGGCCCGTTCACCACACAGCCAATAATCGACAGCGTTATCGGTTCCGACACGTGGGCCAATCTCTCTTCAAGCGTCTGGACAGTTTTTATCACATCGAAACCTTGCCGAGCACAAGACGGGCATGAAATTATCGTTACACCACGATGGCGCAGGCCTAAGGATTTGAGCATCTCAAACCCAACCCGCACCTCATCCACAGGGTCAGAAGAAAGCGACACTCTGAGCGTGTCCCCTATCCCCGCCCATAATAAAGATCCAATACCAATGGATGACTTCACCGTGCCGGAGGTGTACCCGCCCGCTTCCGTAATACCAATATGCAACGGGCAATCCACTGCTTCTGCAAGTTGTTGATAGGCCGCAACCGACAAAAATACATCAGAGGCTTTAACACTGATTTTATATTCGTGATAGTCATGGTCTTGGAGAATTCGCACATGATCCAATGCGCTTTCCACCATTGCTTCAGGACATGGCTCACCATATTTTTCAAGCAAATGCTTCTCTAGCGATCCGGCATTGACACCTATACGCATTGAGCAACCGTGGTCTTTCGCGGCTTGAATTACATCGCGCACCCTCTCGGCATTACCGATATTCCCGGGGTTAATCCGCAGACATGCCGCCCCTGCCTCGGCAGCCTCAATAGCACGGGCGTGGTGAAAATGAATATCTGCGACTATCGGCACCGCTGCAGCTTTCACAATATCTTTTAACGCCGTAGTCGTTTCTTCATCGGGGCAGGAGACACGGACAATATCCGCGCCAGCTTCTTCAAGCTCTTTAATTTGGCTAATCGTAGCTTGCACGTCACTCGTAACGGTATTCGTCATGGATTGAACGGATATAGGTGCATCACCACCCACGGGAACTGAGCCAACATGTATCTGACGTGACACGCGTCTATCTATATCTCGCCACGGACGTAAACTCATGAAAATCGCCTATTGAATGCTGTCTAAAATGCTCTTAACGGAAATTGTCTTACCGCGCAAATTTTCGCCGTCTTTCCCGAGCCGAGGCCCTACTTTATCCTCGTAAAAATATTCAAGTTTGCCAGCATCAAATGTATCAATTTTGATAACACCGTCGAGCGGAAGTTGATAAGTCTCACCTTGTAGAATGATACTTGAATACAAAACTTTACCGGTTCCATCGGAAATTCTTAGCCATGTCTGCCCAAGACCGCGAAGATAAAGAGGCGAACCGGCAATTTCCGGCAAGGGCTTCGTATCTACGACTGTGTCCGAAATGACCTCTTTTTCTCCCGCAGTGTCAGCTGTTCCTTCTATCACGGTATCTTTTTGTACTGATTTCTGTGACATGATAGCTGTTGTTTCGTCCGACAGAGCTTCATCGTTCATGAGGGGCCTGTCCAAAGCTCTATCTTGAAATATTACTGACGCTTCATCGTCTTCACTTGTCTCTTCATAGGCGCTGATGGAGTTTGTCTTATCCATCACAATTTCCTCTGCATCAATCAAGAAAGCCCAAAAGAGATACGTAATGGTTGAGACAACCAGCAGGCCAGAAACAAGAATAAAACTTGGCAATTCGTAATCATCTTCGGTGACAGGAAAATCAAGACCATTACTGATACCTGAAGTCTGGCTTTTATATTGCGCGATGAGGCTTTCGGCATCTAACCCAAGATGGTCGGCATAACTTCTGATGAAACCCACAGCATAGGCCAGTCCGGGAAGACCATTTGCATTGTCTTCCTCAAGCGCTTTGAGATGCTCGTGGTTGATACGAAGGTTTTCCGATATCTCAGGTAGCTTTCCTTTTTGCGCAAGCCTTGCCTGACGCAAAAGCGAACCTACCGATTTATTTTTTAAATCATCTGACATGGCACAAAGCCCTACCTTGCTTATTATTATAAATCTTGCTGCGTGGTAAATGCAAACGCTTAAAGCTTAACTCTTAAAAACTCTGCAAGGTTTTCAAACCCCTTACGGGAGTTGAGAGTAATATGTGGTGGCGGGTTTTTCATCAAACCTTGTAGTTTTTCAAGATTCAAAGACCTTATCATTCTTTTTACGGGGCCGACAGATGTCGGCGGGACTGATAGTTTTGAAAACCCCAGCCCGAGCAAAGCCATCGCTTCCAACGGACGTCCGCCATATTCACCACAAATTGTTGCCGGCTTGTGATGACGCTTACATGTATCTGCAATATGCTTCATCATAGCTAGTGGGGCTGAAGAGAATAAATCATACCTCTCCCCGACCCTCGGATTCCCACGATCACTGGCAAAGAAAAACTGGAACAAATCATTCGTGCCGACACTGACAAAATCCAAATGTGGCAATAAATCATCTAATTGCCAAATAAGCGAGGGTACTTCCAGCATGGCCCCCACTTTCAACGACTTTGGTGCTGTCTGACCGGATTTATTAAGCCGCGCCAACTCTTTATCAAGAATGTCCCGCGCCGCCAGAAACTCATCAACGACAGCAATCATTGGAAACATAATTTGCAAATCCCTGCCTTGCGCCGCATTAAGTAGGGCGCGTATTTGTATCCGCAAAAGACCGGGGCGATCCAGCGCAATACGAATCGCGCGCCATCCCATGGCAGGGTTTTCTTCTTGCATCTGACGCATATAAGGCAGCATTTTATCACCACCAATATCAACGGTTCTGAAGATAATCGGTTGATCGCCAACCATATCCATAACGCGACTATAAAAAGCCGTTTGCTCTTTTGCTTTGGGAAGTTTGGCCGAAATCATAAATTGTAATTCCGTTCTGAAAAGACCAATACCCTCCGCACCGCTGTCCTTCATATTGCTGACATCGACCATAAGTCCTGCATTGACCGCAAGGTTAATTTTTTTGTGATCTCGCGTTACAGCCGGTTGCTTTCTAAGCCGCGCATATTGCTTTTGCCGACGCGCCATAAGCTTGATGCGCTCATTATAAGAGTCCAGCACTTCAGATGACGGATTGAGAAAACAGACACCCAAATCAGCATCGACCACAATTGACTGACCATCCGTTACAAGATTCACAATATTAACAATCCGTCCAATCGTCGGAATACCCAAGGCACGCGCGACAATCGACACATGCGCGCTGGCAGTACCCTCTTCAATCACCAGCCCGCGCAGGTTTTGCCGCTCATAATCCAAAAGCTCTGCAGGGCCCATATTCCGTGCAACAAGGATAGCGTTTTTTGGAAGCTTCTCAGCACTCGCCGTTAGGGTTTTGCCGACAAGCACCCGCAACAAACGATTTGAAAGATCCTCAAAATCGTGAAGGCGTTCCTGTAAGTACACATCACGCTGTCCGGTAAGACGGGCACGAATATCGTTCTGAACACGTTCCACTGCGGCCTCTGCAGTAAGACCGGTCCGCACCGCTTCTCGCATTCTGGAAAACCACCCTTCATCATTGGCAAACATCCGATAGGTTTCCAGCACATCAAGATGATCACCCGCATGGGAGACATCTTCCGTGCGCAGCATTTCATCGACAGCACGGCGCAACTCATAAATTCCCGCCTCAAGACGGGAAAACTCAACATCCATATCTTCAGCAATCAGGCTCTCCACCGCAACGCGCGGCTCATGCATCACCACCTGCCCAATTGCAAGCCCCTCTGTCAGCGGGTATCCGACAAGACGAGCTGGGCCTTGCGGGTTTTCGTCAACGGCACGAAACTGTCCTTCAGCAGCCAGCATTTCCGACAGCACCATGGCGACGGTTTGCAAGGCTTCAATTTCTTCATCAACGAACGAGCGATGACTTGTATTTTGAACAACCAAAACACCAATGACCGTCCCGCCGCTGAGAATGGGCACACCTACAAAAGACTGGAACGCTTCCTCCCCAGTTTCAGGAAGATAGACAAAGCGCGGGTGAGATTTTGCCTCAGCTAAATTTAACGGACGCGCATGTAAAGCAACATCACCGACAAGACCCTGACCGATTTTCAAAGTGGTTTTATGAACGGATGAAGGATTCAACCCTTCGGTTGCACAAAGCTCAAGCGTATCTTCGTTACTTTTTAGATAAACCGAACACACAGCCGTGTTCATGCTGGTGGCAATCAACTCAACGATTTTATCAAGTCGCGTTTGTCGATCAGCTCGGTCAGCCATGACCTGCCGCAAGCGGCGCAATAATACCCTTGGCCCCTCCATCGTTAGAGGCATGCTAACCCTCCCGACGGGTTAAAGGCATTATCCTGCACCCTCATTACCACCATCCAGATTAAAGGCGGCATGCAACGCACGCACACCAAGTTCGGTATAATCAGCATCCACCAGAACACTGATTTTGATTTCAGATGTAGAAATCACCTGAATATTAATGCTCTTATCGGCCAATTCCGTAAACATTTTCTGGGCAACACCGGCATGACTTCGCATCCCAACACCCACAATAGAAATTTTGGCGAGCCCACTCGTACTTTCAACTTCCGAAAAACCGATATTTTCACGCATGGACTCAATCAACTGGTGAGCGCGCGCTAAATCATCATTTGGGACAGTAAAAGTCATATCTGTATAGCCACCATCTGCGGAAATATTCTGAACAATCATATCCACATTAATCGCTGCATCTGCCAGCGGACCAAAAATCGCTGCCGCTGTTCCTGGGTGGTCAGCCACCCGTCGTAAGGTGATTTTCGCCTCATCTTTAGAATAGGCAATGCCGCTTACAATTTCCTGTTCCATAATCTCTTCCTCACTGCAGACCATTGTACCTGCAATACCGTCCTCAGAAACATCTTTCTTCTTGGCCGGGTCATCAAAACTTGATCGCACCTGCAATTTGACTTTATGCGCCATGGCTAGTTCAACAGATCTTGTCTGAAGCACTTTTGATCCCAAAGATGCCATTTCCAGCATCTCTTCGTAGCTTATTTTTTTTAATCTACGTGCATCCGGCACAAGGCGTGGATCTGTCGTGTAAACCCCTTCAACATCAGTATAGATATCACATCTATCGGCATTGAGCGCTGCTGCCACTGCAACGGCAGAGGTATCAGACCCGCCCCGACCTAAAGTCGTGATTCTGTTTTCTTGCGATAGCCCCTGAAATCCAGCAATTACGGCAACGCGTCCATCCGCGAATTGCGCCTCAAGAGCGTCGGTAACAATATCCTGTATCCGCGCAGACCCGTGAACCGAGGATGTCAGAATCGGGAATTGCCAACCAAGCCAAGAACGCGCAGGTACATCAATTTTGTTCAAAGCCATCGCCAACAGTCCGACACTCACCTGTTCACCAGCAGAAACAACCACATCATATTCACGGGCGTCATGGAAAGCGGAAATATCTCGGCACAATGAAACCAGTCGATTGGTTTCACCCGACATAGCCGAAACAACCACCGCAACCTCATTGCCGGCGTCATATTCCTCTTTAACATGGGCTGCAACATTGTTGATGCGCTCAATGTCACCAACAGACGTGCCACCAAATTTCATGACGATACGCGCCATAATCCTTATCCTCGATTTTAAGCTACAACATCATCGCTTGAGCGATATTAAGTCTTCATCTGCCCATGAAGTGTTTAAAATGTCGCAGGTGCGGCATGCTTACACGAAAAAAGCCTATTGGTGCAAGTACCTACTAACTGTAAGATTGTCGTTATGTAAGTTTTGAGGTTTAATAAGTCATGAATGCGTCAACGATAAATCCCGAGGAAGTCGCCAAGTTTGAAGCCATGGCTGCGGAGTGGTGGAATCCTGACGGGAAGTTCAAGCCTCTTCACAAGTTTAACCCGACGCGTCTCGACTATATCATCACACATATTTGCACGCAGTTTAACCGGCTAAGAAGCGCACCAGACAGCCTAAAGGGTGTGAACATTCTTGATATTGGCTGTGGTGGAGGCTTGCTCTGCGAACCCCTCACGCGTCTGGGGGCAACAGTCACCGGCATTGACGTCACTGAGGCTAATATCAAAGTTGCCCGCCTTCATGCCGAACAAGAAGGTCTTGACATTGATTACAAAATTATCTCCTCCGAGGAGCTTGTCAAAAAGAAAATAACTTTTGATGTGGTGCTGAACATGGAAGTAGTGGAGCATGTTGGCGATGTCGATCTTTTCATGAAATCGTGCGGTCAACTCGTCAAACCCGGAGGATTGATGTTCTACGCAACCCTTAACCGCACAGCGAAGTCATATTTATTGGCGATTTTAGGGGCGGAATATATATTACGTTGGCTCCCTACCGGGACTCATGACTGGCATAAATTCCTTACGCCACAAGAATTGACGGATTATCTGACCCTGAATGGCATGCATAATCTCGATACAGCCGGTATGAGCTTCATGCCGCTGACAGGTAAATGGCATTTATCAAAAGATCTCGGGGTCAATTATATCGGCCTTGCACAAAAACAATATGATTAATTCCGGTTGCCAATACCGAAGTGATTTTTCATAGTCCGCCAAAGGCCCTCCCCATCGCTATCATAAACAGACACCCCTGTTAAAGGTGTTGCAGCAACAACTCGCAGAACATTATCCCCCTCACTGACACCCGCATCCATTCGGACAATCAAATCACTGGTCTGGATAATAAAATTATCCGTCGTTAAACCTGGCGCAATCATTCTATAAATCGTGCCATTTATTTCCAATGCGGGCGGCGCATAGTGCTCATCTTCTATTAAAACACCACGATCAGTTTCAAGGTTGTAAACAATTTCTCCACCAATCTTGTTTTGTAAATTAACGGGATTGCCTTTTGTTGCCAGCTCGATAAGTGCGGCTGAAATCATCAAGTCCATGATGTGGTTCCTTTATTTTCAAAACGCGATGAAAACGAAACGGAACAAACGCAACGATTAGTTTTTTAACTTATCCGGAACCCCTGGAATAGGCGCAACGGGTATACCCTCTTCGACAAGCTCTTTCACATCCTGCAAAGTTGACTCGCCGTAAATATCTCTTTCTTCTGAGTCACCATAATGCATGGCACGGGCTTCGCTGGCAAATTTATCACCCACATAGTCAAAATTATTTTCAACATGTTCACGCATCTGGCTCATCATCTGCATGATTTCTGCAGATTTACCAGTCTCAGTAAGCGCGTTAGGTGTGTTGGACTTTTTACCCAGATTAGGCGCCATGATGGATTTTGAAACTTGAGTAGATGCACAATGAGGGCACGACAAATCACCTGAAGCCAATTGGTCATCAAAAGCCTGACTGTTTTTGAACCATGACTCAAATTCATGGTCATTGTCACATATTAAAGCGTATTTAATCATTGCCCTGTCATGGTTAAGCTGGTGGCTCAAAATGCCGACCATGTTCAAGTGCAGGTATTTGACGCCGCGCCATTTGTACCTGCTCGGTATTAATATCAGCATAAATGGTTTGTGTTTCAAGTCCTGCATCTGCGAGAATGCGCCCCCAAGGGCTAACAATCACACTATGACCATAGGTTTTTCGGCCATTTTCGTGGATGCCCACTTGGGCAGGTGCAAAAATAAAACAGCCAGTTTCTATCGCACGTGCGCGCAGTAAAACATGCCAATGCGCTTCACCTGTCATTTTGGTAAAAGCCGCGGGCACAGAAATAAAATCTGCGCCATGCGATGCCAGCACATGATAGAGAGCCGGAAATCTTACATCATAGCAAACCGTCATTCCCAGTTTGCCAAAAGTCAAATCGGCAATTATGGCCTGCTGACCTGCTTCATAATGCGCCGACTCGCTGTGGCGTTCACCATTATCCAGTGAAACATCAAAAAGATGAATTTTGTCATAACGTGCCACCACCTCTCCAAGAGAATTGAAACAAATCGACCGATTTACTGCTTTATCGCCATCTCCAGCCAAAATTACCGACCCTGCAAGCAAGGTAATCTTCAGTTCTGCCGCCAGTGCGGCAAGAGATTTAACCACCTTATCCTCACTCTCGGGTAACATGGTGGCACAACGCGCCTGTTTATTTTGCGGCATGAAATTGCAAGTTTCCGGCGTAAGAATAAACTCAGCACCCTCTCGAGCCGCTTCCGAGATGAGCGATGTCAACCCGATAAGATTATCTTCGGGGGTCGTCCCCGTGCATGTCTGAATACACGCTACACGAAATTCACTCATTTTGGTTTCCTGAAACTAAGTTGTGATTATACCGCGACAGACTCATGCATGACAACCCGCGCCACGCTCAGCACATCAATACGTGCAACCCCGACCTTTCGCAGCGTTTTAGCACAGGCCGTCATCGTCGATCCGGTGGTAATGACATCATCGATAAGAACAACTTTTTTACCCTCCAGTGCAGCGACCTTATTGGGTATCACTTCAAAAGCACCCTTGAGATTCTTTTGCCGCATATCGCGGGTCATGCCCACCTGTTGCGAG
This sequence comes from Candidatus Micropelagos thuwalensis, assembly GCF_000469155.1. Classification (NCBI taxonomy): domain Bacteria; kingdom Pseudomonadati; phylum Pseudomonadota; class Alphaproteobacteria; genus Candidatus Micropelagius; species Candidatus Micropelagius thuwalensis. Next base: position 38,517 of record NZ_AWXE01000005.1, read on the forward strand.
GTCTTTTTGACCCGTCTTAGCCATTCGACTTTCATCGGCACACCACTTAACTGTGAGAGCCTGCGCGCCAGTTCAGCCGATTGATTATAACGACGACTAACAAGACGAAACAAATGTAAGGGCACAGGGATGAGATAATCAGCATCATGCAGTAGATCTTGCCCAGAAGCCTGCAGCCACGGAGCGAGGAGCGCAGCAATTTCAGGTCGATTATGGAATTTGAACCCATGGATAAGCTGACGCGCTGTGCCATTATAAATGAGCGCACTGCGCGCACGGTCATAAGCGGGTGGAAATCTCATCGCAGAAAGCGATACGCTTTGAGGCCCCAAGTCAAAGGGGAGCGGGACACCTGTTCGGGCGCATATCGGGCTTTTGAAAAAATGCAAATCCTTCCAACATGTCGGGCATAAAGCCTGAGCTGTTGCGAGTTCAGCCATAAAGACCGAACATCGGTGTGGTAACAGAAAGTCCACCACATGCTCACAGTGAGACAAAGCTGAATGGTTAAAATTTCGTGCAAAAGGCATAACTTTGGAAGTGACTATCATTTTATTTTTATTCTTTTAAAAGATTTACAGTTCAAACATGCATTTGTCATACTGACTGCATGATGAGTGTGCCGCAATGAAAAACTCAGTTCCAGAAATTTTTGACCGACAGCTCTATCTCAACAGACGCGAAAGGCTTCTGCAAAACCCAAAAAGGGAAGATTTTCTTTGGCGCCATATGGCTGAGTCCATCGATACCTCTTTGCAGGATGTGGCCTATAATTTTGATAAGTGCCTGCTGACACTCCCTGATCCCGCCATTGCCGAACACATGCCGACACTTATGAAGAAAACCCAAAACCGTGTCATTGGCGGGCCGACCCAAAACTCTTTCGATATATTTCTTGATGAAGAAAACATGGCGATTGAACCGGAATCTTTTGACCTGATTATTTCCATTGGCGGCCTTCATGTCGTGAATGACCTCCCTGGCAGTCTGGCTAATTATCGGCGCGCCCTAAAGCCAAATGGGCTTTTTTTGACTGTAATGGTGGGCGGTGAAAGCCTCAAGGAATTACGCCAATCTTTTTCGCAAGCCGAAGCAGAATGTGAAAATGGTATCAAGCCGCATATCCACCCCTTCGCTGAACTCTCCGACCTTGCAGGATTACTCCAGCGTGCGGGTTTCGCGCTCCCTGTTGCGGATACAGAAAGACTTAAAATCAGATATCAAAATCCGTTGAAACTGCTTCATGACCTCCGGCTTATGGGCGAAACCAACACACTAAAGGCTCGACATAAAAAATTCATGCGACGCGAAACTTTTTTTCGTGCCATGGAAATTTATCACGATTTATTTGCGGAGGCTGATGGCAAAGTAACAGCCCGCTTTGATTTGCATAGCTTATCGGGGTGGGCACCGCATGAAAGCCAGCAAAAACCCCTAAAACCCGGCAGTGCCAAGGCGCGGCTGGCAGATGCCTTAAACACGGATGAGAAAAAACTCTAAACCATATCGCGTAGCATAGCGATAAGCGGCACATCTGCTTCGGGCATATCGAGGTTTCTCATCTCGTATGGCTTTAACCATTTCGAGTCGGTTGCCTCATTAAGCACAATTTGCCCGTCCCATTTTCGGCAAACATAAAGCGGCATGAGCAAATGAAAATCGTCATAAGAATGGCTGGCAAAGGTCAGAGGCGCGAGGCAATTAGCGGTAACATCAATCGAGATTTCTTCTTTGAGTTCCCTGATGAGTGCTTGCTCCGGGCGCTCTCCCTTTTCAACTTTGCCGCCGGGAAACTCCCACAACCCAGCCATAGGCTTACCGGGTGGGCGTTTTACGACCAGCACCCGTCCGTCAATATCGACCAGCGCGCAGGCCACAACAAGTTTTATATCAGCTTCGGTAATCGGCATTGATAGAAATGTATTCATGAGTCAAATCTGATGTCCAAACTCTGGAACTCCCCTTACCAATGCCTACATCGACAGAAATAACAATTTCACGCCCTTTCATATATTTAGCAACAGGACGTTCATCATAATTGGCTATCACGCGCCCGTTTTTAGCAATATTAAAATCACCGATTTTAACTTTTAATCTGTCCCGGTTCGCTGGTTCACCAGACTTGCCGACAGCCATAACAACACGCCCCCAATTCGGGTCTTCGCCAGCTATTGCGGTTTTAACCAGCGGCGAGTTGGCAATAGCCAACGCGATGAGTCTGGCTGAAGCATCATCTGCGGCTCCGCTGACATTGACTGTGATGAATTTAGTCGCGCCCTCACCATCACGCACAATCTGCTGAGCCAATTCCTGCATCGCTTCTTTAAGCGATTGATTAAACCCTTTGAGACGCGGGTCTTTGATGGACCTTATCGGCTTACCGGAAAGCTTGCGCGCACCAGTCGCAATCAGCAAGACCGTGTCGGAGGTTGAGGTGTCACTATCCACCGTGATGGCATTAAAGCTTGACGGGAGATTATCGTTTACAAGTTGCCTTAAGACGGATGGTGGCAAATCCGCATCCGTGAAAAAGAACGCCAACATCGTTGCCATATCTGGCGCAATCATGCCTGACCCTTTGGCGATGCCATTAAGATTGACCTCAACAGAACCTATTTTGGTAGTGCGGGTCACGCCTTTCGGGAATGTATCCGTTGTCATTATAGCCCGGGCACAATTTTGCCATGCTGTTGGGGAAAGACCACCATCTGCAAGATTTGCAATGGTTTTGAGCAAAGCTGGGGTTTTCAAATCCTCACCAATCACACCCGTCGAAGCAACAAACACCTCCTCAGGTAAAACATTCAGCGCTTTTGCAGCGCCTGCAGCCAATTGGTAATTAGCCTTATCGCCTGTCTTTCCGGTAAAAGCATTTGCATTACCGGCATTTACTACCACCCCCCGAACCACGCCTTTCGGTAAAAGAGTTCGACACCATTCTACCGCCGCAGACGGCATGGATGATTTTGTAAGCGCACCGGCAATAACAGATTTCTTCTCCACCGCAACCAGCATCACATCGGGACGATCTTTATATTTTGTCCCGCTTTCGCCAGCACCAAGCCACAGCCCGTCAATAGGAGGCATTTTTGGAAATGACTTAGGTGCCAAAGGTGATTTTTTTGGCATTGGTTTTTTTGAGGTTTTGGGTGTCTGTTTGGGCATATTAATCTTTTAACGGCACATCATCATCAAATTCTGGCAACATAGAAGTTTCCTCACCATAGACTTGAAAATCATATGATGTAAGCAATTCATCAAAAAACAGATTGCGTTCTTGCTGTTCCAGAAACGCACGAATTTGTTCACTCAAATCTTCAAAACTTGGCGGCGGTACAACCCGTCTGTCTTCTAGACGAATAACATGCCATCCGAATTCGGTTTCTACGGGGGCAGAAAGTTCCCCGGGCTGTAAAGCAAAGGCGGCATCACTGAAAGCTTGCACCATTTCTTCTGCAAGAAAATAACCCAAATCCCCCCCCCGACTGGCGCTAGGGCCTAAAGACAACTCACCTGCCAGCGCGGCAAAACCCTCGCCCTTTTCAAGTCGCTTAATCACGGTTTCAGCTTCACCTTCTGTCGCAACTAAAATATGGCGTGCCTGAACTTCTTCTACATTTTCGTTTTGTTTTGCAAGTTCAGGCGCTACATAGGTATCGAAGTAAGCGCGAATATCGTTTTCAGTTACACGCGCATGAATCTGCTCTGCGACCCAGATATCTTGAAGAATTTTCTCTTTTTGGTAGGCCAACCTTTGCTGAACCACATCACTATTTGCTAAGCCTTCTGATATGGCATTTCGTGCGGCAATTTTCTGAATTGCAACCAGGCTTGAGAGAAAAAACGCCTGCTGAGCTTCTGGAACTTGTATCAAGGTTTCAAAATTATCCTCGGCAGCGCGGTCAATCTCATCACGCGTGATATTGATACCGTCAATACTGGCAACAATCTCGACATTACTGTCATTTTGGCTCGGAGAAAACCTCTTCCCCCCGCCAAAATCCAGAGGACTAGTTACAAGCAATGCGACAAGCAAAATAGGCGCTATAAAACCCGTAAATATCAAAATAAAAAGTCGCAAAACAAATCCTCCAGCTTGACCATAATTGTTTTGTGCATGTTATGGCAGAAAGCTTCAAGAGGGAAATATCGTTTGATGTGAGGAAATCACGATTATTGAATAAAAACGTCAATCAGGTAATACCTACAATTGACACTGACGAGCGCGATGCTTACATGACAGATGTGCAGTGCTCGTGCAGTAGCAGTAATCAAGTGAAGAACTAGTAACAGACTGAGTTTTTCTCTTTTGACCGACCCGCGGAGGAAACATGCTCGGACTGGATTTCATTACCAGAAATTTCTTCGGGAATTTGAATGAACGCAAATTAAAACCCTATGCGAAGCGGTTAGAACGCATTAACGCGCTAGAACCGGAGTTTGAACAACTCACGGATGAGCAGTTAAGAGCGAAAACAGATTTTTTCAAACAGCAATATGCAGAAGGTCAAAACCTTGATGATCTTCTTGAACCTGCATTTGCCACCGTTCGCGAGGCGGCACGTCGGACACTTGGGCAGCGGCATTTTGATGTCCAACTCATTGGTGGCATGGCTCTCCATGACGGCAAAATAGCAGAAATGAAAACCGGTGAAGGTAAGACCCTTGTCGCAACCTTACCCTGTTATCTCAATGCCATTACCGGTCGGGGCGTGCATGTTGTCACTGTTAACGATTATCTTGCCCTCAGAGACTCAAAATGGATGGGTCAGGTACACGCTGCGTTAGGATTAACCGTCGGTTGTATTATTAATGATATTGACGATGACGCGCGCCTTGCCGCCTATCAAGCCGACATAACATATGGCACCAATAATGAATTCGGTTTTGATTATCTAAGAGATAATATGAAGCTGTCTCCCAGCCAGATGGTGCAGCGTGATCATGCCTATGCGATTGTCGATGAGGTTGACTCTATTCTGATTGACGAAGCAAGGACGCCGCTGATTATATCCGGCCCCGTAGAGGATAAGACCGAGCTTTACACGGCAGTTGACAAACTCATCCCGGATCTTCGTGACGAGGATTACGAAATTGACGAAAAAACCCGCACGATTTCTCTTACTGATGAAGGCAATGACAAGGTTGAAGTCTGGCTCCATGAAAAAGGTCTGATGGATGAACAATCTTCAATCTACGATATTGGCAATGTTACCCTTGTTCATCATGTCACCAATGCTCTTCGTGCTCATAAATTATTCGCCCGGGACACTGAATATATTGTTAGAAACAATCAGGTCATTCTAATTGACGAATTTACTGGCAGAATGATGGAAGGACGCCGCTTTTCTGATGGCTTGCATCAGGCGCTTGAAGCAAAAGAAAACACCTTTATTCAGCCAGAAAACCAAACGCTCGCTTCTATTACTTTTCAAAATTATTTCCGGCTTTATGACAAACTTTCCGGCATGACAGGCACGGCCTCAACCGAAGCTGATGAATTTATGGATATTTACGGGCTGGATGTGCTCGAAATACCAACAAACACGCCAGTTGCGCGTGAAGACCATGACGATGAAATCTATCGTACCCTTGAAGAAAAAATGAATGCTGTGATTGATTTAATCGAAGATTGCCGTGGACGGAAACAACCCGTTCTCGTCGGCACTACCAGCATTGAGAAATCTGAGGCACTCGCAGATATGCTGAAGAAAAAGAAAATTCCGCATAATGTTCTCAATGCCCGTTATCACGAACAAGAAGCTCAGATTATCGCTCAAGCGGGAGTTCCGGGCGCAGTGACCATTGCCACCAATATGGCTGGTCGCGGAACAGATATTCAACTCGGCGGTAATTTAGATATGCGGCTCGCGACCGAAATAGACACTGACCTTGCCGAAGATAAAGCGCAGGCATTAACCGCCAAAATCACTCAAGAAGTCGAAACAGCCAAACAAGAAGCCCTTGCGGCAGGTGGTTTGTGCGTGGTTGGCACGGAGAGACATGAAAGCCGACGCATTGATAATCAGCTCAGAGGACGGTCAGGGCGTCAGGGAGATCCAGGGCGGTCACATTTCTTCCTAAGTCTCGAAGATGATTTGATGAGGATTTTCGGAACCGACAGAATGGACGGCATGTTACAACGCCTCGGCCTGCAAGAAGGTGAAGCAATAGTTCATCCTTGGATCAACAAAGCACTCGAACGCGCACAGAAAAAAGTTGAAGCCCGTAATTTCGATATTCGAAAAAATATTCTCAAATTTGACGATGTCATGAATGACCAGAGAAAGGTCGTTTTTGAACAAAGACTCGAATTTATGAATAGTGAGAATTTAAGCGACACGATTGAGGAAATGCGACACAGCGTCATTGATGACATGATTGCGGCACATATCCCTCCACGCGCCTATCCCGAACAGTGGGATATTGAAGGACTGTCCAATCAAATCAATCTAACCTTCAATAAAGATCTTCCCGTTCAGGAATGGGCGAATGAAGAGGGCATTGCTGAGGAAGAAATCCACTCAAGACTGATTGAGGAGACAGATAAAATGTCTGCGGCACGCGCCGCTAATATCGGACCGGAGATTATGCGGCAGGTTGAAAAAAGCCTGATGTTGCAAATTCTCGACCAGCATTGGCGCGACCACCTTTTAACTTTGGAGCATCTTCGTCAGGTTGTCGGATTGCGCGGATACGGACAAAGAGACCCGCTTTCCGAATATAAGCTGGAAGGGTTCACATTATTTTCTAACATGCTGGATAACCTCAGGCAGGATGTCACCCGTCTTGTAATGACGGTAGATGTTATGCCTGAACCCGTTGACCCCCCAAAAGAAACCTTCGAAAGCAGTGGCGGGCCAAAACAAAGCCAAGAACAGAAGCAATCTGAAAATTCTACCGAGACACAAGCCTTCGGAGGCAAAATACCCAGAAACGCTCCTTGCCCATGTGGATCAGGCAAGAAGTATAAACACTGCCATGGGCGCGCCTACTAGATTAAATGATGATACGATGGTGCGGCTTTTAGGCTAAACCTTGGCGTCCCATATCCAGGAATTTCTGACGTCTATCGCGACGTAACTCGTCTGAAGATAACTGTGACAAGTCATCAAGTTCCTCAATCACGGCATCGCCGACCTGATTAATAATAAGATCGCGCTCACGATGCGCCCCACCAACCGGCTCTTTCAGAATACGGTCAATAACGCCTAAATCATTGAGGCTATCAGCTGTGACTTTCAGTGCTTCAGCAGCTTCCTTGGCTTTTTCACGGGACCGCCACAAAATAGAAGCACAAGCCTCAGGCGATGCAACGGAATAAATCGAATGTTCCAGCATTAAAATACGGTTAGCTGTTGCCAGCGCGAGTGCACCGCCCGACCCGCCTTCACCAACAATAACAGAAACAAAAGGTACCCCGATTTGGAGGCATTTTTCAGTACATCGAGCAATGGCTTCGGACTGACCGCGTTCTTCAGCACCAATTCCCGGATAAGCACCGGATGTATCAACAAGGGTTACGACTGGAATGTTAAAACGTTCTGCCAATTCCATAACCCTGATGGCTTTACGATAGCCTTCAGGTCGTGCCATACCGAAATTATGCTTTAATCTTGCCTGAGTATTTGCCCCTTTTTCATGCCCCATAATTGCTACGCGTCGGCCCTGCCAACGCCCAAGCCCGGCAATAATCGCCTGATCATCAGAATAAAGGCGATCACCGGATAAAGGGGTGAAATCTTCAACAAGATGGTCGATATAATCTACAAAATGCGGACGCGCCGGATGACGGGCAACAAGCGTCTTCTGCCATGGGTCGAGGCTCTTATATGTTTTCTCCAACTGGGAAGCCACTTTCTCCTCAAGCCGGGTCACCTCATTAAGAATATTGACCTCCGGATCATCTTTGGAAATGGCGCGCAATTCAGCAATCTTGCCTTCCATTTCAGCGATTGGCTTTTCAAATTCCAGGTAAACTTGCATTTTTATCTCCGGATAATCGTCTTATGACAAATCGTGACACAAATTAATATATCAAATTCGACGCTTGCGGAATATTTTTTACCCTCATCACGTCGTGCTTCTAAGAACTCTGCTCAGCTGAACTAAAAACCTCAATCAATTTTTTTATTTACCAGTGGGTGCTTCTCGCGCACAAGCCGCTGAGCACGCTCTTGTAAGACATGCGTATAAATCTGGGTCGTCGAAATATCAGAATGACCGAGCATTTTTTGAACAGCGCGTAAATCAGCGCCATGAGACAATAAATGTGTCGCAAAGGCGTGGCGCAACACATGAGGCGAGATTTTAGCTTTATCCAGTCCAGCCTTCTCAGCAAGATCGTCCAGAATTTGGGCAAACCGTTGGCGCGTTAAATGCCCCACCTTGCCTCTAGAAGGGAATAAAAAAGGAGAATGACGGTCTGTAACGTCCGCATCGCGTTGCCGCATCCATTGCGTTAAAGCTTCTATAGCAGGGTCATTCAACGGCACCAAACGCTCTTTGCCGCCCTTGCCCGAAATAGCAATAAAGCGTTGCATCTCCCGAACTTGCGAACGCTTTAACGAAATCATCTCACTTACACGCATGCCAGTCGCATAAAGAATTTCAAGTAAGCAGATTGTTCGACATTTTGCATAAATATCAGAGGGGGTTTTTTCTGGCAGACGCTGAGTGGCCTCAAGCAAATGTCCTGTATCTTCCTCAGACAATATTTTTGGCATAGGACGAATTGTCTTAGGTCGTTTCAGCGATTGCATCGGATTATCCGGGCGCAAATTTTCAGAAACCAAAAAACGATAATACCCCACAAGTGACGAGAATTTACGTGCGCGGGATGCGTCTTTCCACATCGGCTCACCTGTGGGTTTTTCGGCAGTTCTTAAATAGGTCAGATACGCACTCAAAGCGTTCTCATCGGCGGTTTCTGCAGAGGATCCAATACCAATTAGATAGGTTTGAAAATCCAATATGTCTCGTCGATAAGCTGAGAGCGTGTTTTTCGACGCACCAAGTTCGGCGCTTTGCATTTCCAGAAACAAATCCAGATAGGGCATATCTTTAGGTTTGGGTTTTTCTGATGTCATCTTAGCTTTGCGGTAGCGTGACAGCCTGCAAGATTAAAACTTCGAGCGCAATTCTGCGCGCATGGTCATGCAAACCAATCTCGTTTAACCCCAGCAAAATTTGTTGCATTGCCAGCATATTAAATTCTGTTTGCGACTGATGGCTGATTGCAGCAAGACCGTGCAAAATTACCTCGCCTTGGCGGTCATTTTCTAGGGCTTCCTGCATCAGGTCGAGCATTTGCCGAAGCCTTACATCATCAATGGACGGGAGTGACTCCGTCAAAAATAGCGGCACGTCGTAACTTAAAACAGGTAAAAGAGCGATTTCACTGAGCGCATAGGCTTTTTCAGCATCTGTACCGGTTTCAAGCACAGCCCCAAGAAGCATTGTTTCTGTTGGCGGCAAATCGCGTATTGCGGATCTTTCAGCCGAAATGTCATCAATTTCTGACGCATCGGTAACTGACGTATCGGAAATTAATGAAGCGGTTTGCGGTTTCTCAAGATTATCCTCTCGTGCATCATAGCTCCGTGCAACACGGATAAGCCCCTGCATGCGCCTTGTTAAGGCCGTCGGAAAACCGCTATGGCGTTCAACCAGCGCGGTTTGCCAAACCTGAGCAGCAGCAATTTCATCTAACCACAGTAAAGCCGGAATAATTTTGTCAGCATAAATAATGTTATTTACATCTGGACGACTTGCTGTCAGTGCAGGGGAAACCGACTTCACAATACCGGGCCAAACGGTCATATTAGCGCTCATATCCAAAAGCGTGTAAAGAGTTTCATATGGGTCATTTTCTGGAGATAGCTGATTTAAGTTTTTAAGCGTCTGGGCACGTGTCAAATAATCCTGCACAACTGTTTCGTTATCTTCAGAGGTATCACGCTCAGACACATCATAAGAAGGCCCGTCCAAAAGCTGAGATGCGTTATTGTCGGTGATACTATTCACAAGGCTTCTGTAAACATCTTCATTTGCGAAAACGCGGTTCAACTTGAACTCAGCCATGCGTAATTTTAAATCCGGTGTCAGATAATCCGCTTTCAAAAATTGTTCTGTCATCGCTAAGGGCAAAAAGGGAATATCATCGTTATAAATCTCGGCCCTAGCATGAAGCATTAAGGCACCGCTCAGGGAAGAAACTGGGTTACTCAAAGCCACTCCTTGGCGTTCATAATCAATTGAAGCCGTCGCCGCAAACATGATGTCAGAGAAGATTGTGTCTTTCACGCCTGTTTCATAGGCAAGGTCAAGCGTTAAGGACGCTGCTGGTAAATTATTATCGATAAGTTGACAATAGCCTCGCAATTTTAACGCATAACGCGCTTGCTCTGCATTGAGGCTCAACCTGTTAAAACTTTTTAAACCGTCACATGCCGCAGGTATATTATTTTGCGCCAGCCGCGCTTCCGTTGCAGAAATAATCACATCTGCATCACGGTTATCCGCGCCGGTTAGAGCAACTAGTTCAAGAACTGACTCTGCGTCGCCAAAGCGCAATAGATTATTGAGGCGCATGGCAAAAAAACTTGCACCATCGCTCACGCCCGGAGGTGGAGAAGCGCGATTGAGGAGCAAATCCTGCGCCAAGATATACGCGGATGGTAACCCGAGTTGCACTGGCATTCTGCTAAAGTGGCGTGAAACTTCTGACATTCGACTGGGGAGCCATAAATCAGAGGCCATTGCCGAGCGCAAGCCAATATCTGTTTCCTCAAGCACGCTAAGTGTGCCAACTTGCACCAATCCCTTGCCACCTGGCAAAGCTGCCACATTTCTTATCGGACGCTTAATACTTAGTCCCCCGGGGGCCAGCTTTGGGAGTACAGTTTCAGATATATTGTTCATGCGCGCCTTGCGATCAGTCGCCGCAACAACCTCGATCGGTTTAGGAATAATATTCAACGGTGCACGCCGCGCGATTTCCTTCGCATCGACAGTTGTAATACTGAGAGTTGTCAAAATAACAACGACCAGCGTAAACACAGATGAAAAAACAAAAGCTGACCTTAAAGGCATCATTTTATATCCATTAACACCAAGGGGATTACTTGTTTAATTTTTCAGAAGGAATGATTTCAACCGTTGTTTCAATTTCCGGCTGAATGGCCTGTGCCATATAAACAGTAATACCGATCAGAGTAACAAGCAGAACAACAGCACCAATAGCAATGCGCATTTTATTTTCCTTTAAAAAACCGAATATATGGTTTCAGACTAATTCAATTTTCATATCACCACAATCAGCGCAATGATGCCCGCCAATTAAGGCATGAGCATGGCACATAAGAATAGAGCAGCTTTTATGATAATATTTAAGTGGACGGGAAAATTCAGCAAAGCTAGATAAGGTTATATGACCCGAAAGAAAGAGGACAAAATACCCAAACCCGACGGAAAACTTGAAAAACCAGTTATTCTCATCGGTATGATGGGTGCTGGCAAATCCAGCATTGGAAAAATGCTTGCCGCACATATTGGCGCGCGTTTTATCGACTCGGATACCGAGATTGAAAAAGCTGCCAAAATGACCATTCCGGAAATCTTTAAACTACATGGCGAAGCATATTTCCGAGACGGGGAAAAGCGGGTTATTAAACGATTGCTTGAGGGACAACCCGCTATCATCGCCGCAGGAGGGGGCGCTTTTGCATATACCCCAACTCGCGAGATTATTTTGGAGTCCGGCTTCTCAATCTGGCTCAAGGTCAACCGCGAAACGCTTATCAGACGGGTCAGCAAAAGACCTGAAAAACGCCCCCTATTGGCAAAAGGCAATATCGAACAAACCATCTACCGATTAATGGAAGAGCGTTACCCGGTTTATGCCGAAGCAGATATAATGGTTGAGAGTGATGATGGAGAGCGTCCACAGACGGTCAAAGTCATATCTGAAATACTCGCAAATCAGGGTATTCTTAACAGGTCGGATGAAACATAAATGAGTGAAACCGGTTTTAAAAAAGTGAATGTGAACCTTCCTGGTTCAGGAAGCCCCAACATAAGTTACGATATCCATATCGGTGCGGGATTATTGCGGTCTTGTGCACCATTCCTGTCGCCATTATTGAAACGCCCTTTCGTCGCCATTGTAACTGACGAAAACGTTGCTCAGGCACATCTTGAAAGTTTGACTCAAACGCTGGACAGCGCAGGCATTTCGCATGTCACAAAAATTATGCCACCCGGTGAGGCCAGCAAAAGCTTTACAGGGCTGGAAACACTTTTCGACTGGTTGCTGGACAATAAAGTCGAGCGACAGGATATGGTGATTGCTCTTGGTGGCGGTGTGATTGGTGATTTAACTGGCTTTGCCGCGTCAACTTTGCGTCGCGGCGTACGGTTTACTCAAATTCCCACGACATTACTTGCACAAGTTGACAGTTCAGTAGGTGGCAAAACCGGAATTAATGTGCCCCAGGGGAAAAATCTGGTTGGTGCTTTTCACCAACCGTCACTGGTCATAGCTGACCTTGATGTTCTCCAAACATTGCCGGATAGGGAATTCAGAGCAGGCTATGCAGAGATTGTTAAATACGCTGCCATTTGTGACCGGCCTTTCTTCGATTGGCTTGAAAGTAATCTCGACGCGCTCAAAAGCCGAGACAGCCAAGCTTTGAGTTACGCCATTGCAAAAAGCTGTCAAACCAAAGCTGATATTGTTGCTCAGGATGAAAAAGAACATGGCGCGCGTGCTTTACTCAATCTGGGACACACATTCGCACATGCTTATGAAAATCTGACAGGCTATTCAGACAATTTATTGCATGGCGAAGCTGTCGGCCTCGGCATGGCTCAAGCGGCACGCCTATCTGTAGATTTGGGTCTATGTCCTGAAACGGACGCACAAGCATTGGTAAATCATCTCGCCTCAGCAGGCCTCCCTATCTCACAAACAGATGTAAAGGGTGGCCCTTTTGAAGCAACTAACCTCGTTAATGCCATGGCTCAGGACAAGAAAGTCAGTCAGGGGGTAATGACGTTTATTCTTATGAAAGCGATTGGCAAGGCATTTATTACCAATGATGTATCAGCCAAACAGATAACAACGTTTTTACAAAATCAGGGATAATCATGGTCTCTTCTTTTCTTATTCTTGGACTGGTGATTCTGGTTCTCATTTTGTTGTCTGGCTTTTTTTCAGGATCAGAAACCGCACTGACCGCCACATCGCGCGCGCGTATGTATCAGTTGGCAAAAGAAAATGATAAACGGGCCAAATGGGTTAATAGTCTGTTAGAGCAACATGAAAGATTGCTGAGTGCGATTTTGCTCGGAAACAATCTCGTCAATATTATGGCCTCTGCGCTGGCGACATCTTTGTTCTTGAAACTTTTCGGGGATACAGGTGTCCTCTATGCCACGCTTGTTATGACCTGTATTGTTGTTATATTCGCAGAAGTACTTCCCAAGACCTACGCCATTCTAAATCCTGATAATACGTCCTTGCGTGTCGCTGGGGTCATGCGTTTTGTTGTCTGGGTTTTTGCACCTTTCACTCTTGGTCTAAATTTCATTGCGCGAGGGATCATGCGGCTTCTCGGTTTCAATGCCGATGATGCCGGCAACATTTTGCCTGCTCATGAAGAAATTAGAGGCGCGATAGACATGCATCACAGCACGGATGCCGTGACGAAAGGCGACCGCGACATGTTAGGCGGTATTCTGGATTTGAAAGACCTCACTTTAGAAGATGTCATGGTTCACCGCAAAGGCATGATGATGATTAATATCAGCCTCAAAACCGAAGAAATTGTTCGGCAGGTTCTGGATAGTCCGCATACTCGTATCCCATTTTGGGAAAATGAGATTGAAAATATTATCGGCATTCTACATGCCAAAGACTTATTGCGCGCACTCGCCGCCTCCCCAGAAGGTGCCCGGGGTCTAGAGATACGTTCACTCATCTCACCCCCCTGGTTTGTCCCCGAAACAACCTCCCTCGCTGAACAGCTAAACGCATTTCGAGCACGAAAGGCACATTTCGCGCTCGTCGTGGATGAATATGGCGGCTTAATGGGTCTTGTGACACTTGAGGATATACTTGAGGAAATTGTCGGGCAGATTGATGACGAGCATGACAATAAAGAAAAAATTCTCATTCCTGCGGCAGACGGCAGTCTGCTTATTGACGGTAGCATGACAGTAAGGGATTTAAACCGTGAAACGGGGTGGGATTTACCGGAAAATGAAGCCATTACAATTGCCGGGCTGGTCATTCATGAAGCCCGAGCCATCCCCAAACCGGGGCAAGTTTTTGTGTATTACGGGTTTAGAATTCGTATTATCTCGCGTCATCGCAATCAGATTACGCAACTGGAAATAAAATCAGACAAAACGCTCTCTGATGAAACCTAGGTTTAAGAGTTGTCTTTATCCTCAAACGGGGTTCTGGCTCTCAAGTTAAGCGCATGAATAGGGCCAGCTAATTCCTCTGCCAGACAGTCATTAATCAGTCTGTGCCTTTCAATACGGGTTAACCCGTCAAATTCCGCTGAGGTAATTTTCACCAAGAAATGAGTCTCCCCACCCGGCCGAGCGCCTGCATGGCCCTTATGGCGGTGTGACTCATCTAATACATCTAGCCGTTCGGGTGCAAAACGCTCTTCAAGTTTCTTGATAATCGTATCAACTACTGCCATAAAGCTTCCTTCATCGTCTTTATCTCAGAAACAATCCAAATTGTTGAGACAAAAGACTGTTTTTTTTATCTACTGCAAACTAGATTATCAGTGTAATGAACCTGAAATCAAAATATTTTGACTCAATACGCATTAGCAAAACCGGCAGCAACGAAGTTGAAGCACAGGTTACCTGTGACTGGCCCGATTGCAGTGAGGTGGGTTCCTATCCGGCACCCGCCGCCGAGGGGAGTTCGGAGAAGCGTTATTTCTGTCTCGAGCATATAAGAACCTATAATCAGAGCTTCAACTTTTTTGAAGGCATGAGCGAGGCTGATATTGCGGCGTTTCAAAGAAGTGCACGGACGGGCCACCGTCCCACTTGGACGATGGGCGCAAACCGGAACACTCCCGGTCAAAGCGGGAACTGGCAATGGCAAGACCCACTGGACCTTGTTTCGGAAGTCTCTGACGGAAAAGCGCGTGCACCCGTTAAGCGCGCCTCATCCGGTCAAATACGCGCGCTCGAAGTTTTAGAATTAGATGAGAACGCAACAGCAGAAGAAGTAAAAACGCGCTATAAAGCCCGAATAAAAAAGTTTCACCCTGATGCCAATAATGGCGATCGTAGCTATGAAGAAAAACTTAATAAGGTCATTCAAGCGTATAACTATTTAAAGGCTTCGGGCTTTTGTTAAGCTCCTAGTGACCTAAATCATAAATTAGTAATTTCTCGCGTTAAAGATAAGGAAATCTAAATGACTGCCGAAAGTAATTCCGACATGCCCAACGAACCCGACATTGAAGTAAATGTCGGAGAAACTTTCGGGTTTGAAAGCTCGCTTAAAGTGCCAGCATTCTCTCAATCATGCGAATATGTTCCTGAACTAGACGAGGATTACCTGTTAGACCCTCAGACAACCCGTGCATTACTTGCCGGTTTTGCAAATAACCGACGCGTCATGGTTCAGGGTTATCACGGAACCGGAAAATCCACTCATATTGAACAAATCGCCGCGCGGTTGAATTGGCCATGTATCCGCATCAATTTGGATAGTCATGTCAGCCGAATTGATTTGATTGGTAAAGAAGCCATTGTTTTGCGCGATGGCAAACAAGTTACCGAGTTTAAGGAAGGTATCCTGCCATGGGCACTGCAAAGACCTGTGGCTTTGGTTTTTGATGAATATGATGCTGGTCGCCCTGATGTTATGTTCGTTATCCAGCGTATTCTGGAAGTCTCAGGCAAACTAACTTTACTCGACCAAAATAAAGTCATCCGCCCACATCCATGGTTCAGACTTTTTGCAACAACCAACACAATTGGTCTCGGCGATACCTCAGGTCTGTATCATGGTACCCAGCAGATTAACCAAGGCCAGATGGACAGATGGAATATTGTCACCAGCCTGAATTACCTCCCGCATGAGGAGGAGGTTAAGATTATTCTTTCCAAGGAAAAAGATTTCAATAACGAGGAAGGCCAAAAAACGGTTGCTTCTATGGTGCAAGTTGCCGACCTCACCCGTGCTGCATTTATTAATGGTGATATTTCAACCGTCATGTCACCACGGACTGTCCTAACATGGGCTGAAAATTCACGTATTTTTGATGATATTGGCCTCGCTTTCCAACTGACTTTCCTGAATAAATGCGACGAGCTTGAGCGCCCGACCGTAGCCGAGTTTTACCAAAGATGCTTTGGTGAAGACCTTCCTGAAAAGGCCGTTAACATTTTAGCTTCCTAATGACAGAAGAAACGATTGACAGGTTCAAAAGAGCTATCAGCCAGACCATGCGGTCACTGGCTGAGAATGACGAATTGGATGTCACTTTCGGAACTGAAACGCCGTCAGTCGTTGGTAATCGCGTGCGCCTGCCGCTTCCGCCTCGGGATTTACCTAAAAAAGATCGCACACTTCTTCGTGGTCAAGCTGACAGCATAGCTTTGCAACTGGCGCATCATGACAAGCCTCTCAGTGCCAAAAACAGACCTGTCGAACTAGATGCGCGTGCAATTTTCGATCGGTTGGAGAATGTTCGCTATGAGTCGATTGGTGCTAACCAAATGCCCGGTGTCGCAGAAAATTTACAACTTATGCATCAAACCATTTGCGAGAAAGAGGGCTTGGCGAATTTAACCGAGCGCGAAGATGCGCCAATGGATGTCGCACTGGCCTATCTCGTACGTGAACGACTCTCCGGTCAACACCCCCCAGCAGCTGCCGCACCTACTGTTGCAGCATGGAAGGAATGGATTGAAGAACGCATTGGCGACGGCCTGGATGACCTTGTTGAAATTATGAATGACCAAGAGGCATTTGCCGCGAAAACCCGACAGCTTTTAGCCGACCTCGAACTTGTTGACTCCGAAGGCACAGACGCCTCAGAAGAAGGTGAGGATGAAGGCGAAGACAATAATAATGAAAATGATGAGAATGATGGCGAAGACGGTACTGCTGATCAAGAAGAAGGTAGCGGATCGGAAGATATGGAAACCGGCAGTGAAATGCCGGAGGGCGAAGAACAAACCGTCCAGATGGATAGCGAAGAAATTGATATGGATGCCGAGGGTGAGGAAGCTGGCGAGGCTGTCAGGTCTCAACGCCCTGACAGTTCGCCGGATTCGACGAAATCCAACTATCAAGTTTTCACAACACGTTTTGATGAAACTGTTGAGGCAGAGGATTTGTGCGATGGTGAAGAACTTAATCGCCTACGTACCTATCTAGACCAACAACTTAGTCATTTACAGGGAGCTGTTTCCAGACTTGCAAACAGACTACAACGCCGCCTGCAAGCCAAGCAAAACAGATCTTGGGATTTCGATCTTGAGGAAGGTTATCTAGATGCCGCACGTCTATCGCGTGTGGTTGTTGACCCCAGCAATCCCCTATCGTTCAAAATGGAACGTGACATGGATTTTAGGGACACTGTCGTTACTCTATTGATTGACAACTCTGGCTCAATGCGGGGGCGTCCGATAACCGTTGCTGCCATGAGTGCCGACATTCTTGCCAGAACATTGGAAAGATGCGGCGTGAAAACTGAAATTCTTGGGTTTACAACGCGCGCTTGGAAAGGTGGGCAGGCCAGAGAGTCATGGATGGCAGATGGCAAACCCGCACATCCCGGCAGACTGAATGATTTACGCCATATTGTTTACAAACAAGCTGATATACCATGGCGTCGAGCACGACGTAATTTAGGCCTTATGATGCGCGAAGGTCTGCTGAAAGAAAATATTGACGGTGAGGCTCTCGTCTGGGCTTATCAACGTCTTTTAGCACGTCCGGAACAGCGCCGGATATTGATGGTTATATCGGACGGCGCGCCGGTCGATGACAGCACATTAAGCGTCAATGCAGGCAATTATTTGGAAAAACATCTGCGGCAGGTAATTGAAGAAATCGAAAGTCGTTCTCCGGTGGAACTCATTGCCATCGGCATTGGTCACGATGTGACACGCTACTACCGTCGGGCAGTGACGATTGTCGATGCCGAACAATTGGGTGGTGTGATGACTGAAAAACTAGCAGAACTTTTTGATGACACACTGCCTGCCAATAAACCCGAAAAGCGCTTACCGGCCATGCCAAAGACCCATAGCATGTTACAAACCACGTCGGGCTTAAGCACCAAAATGGATAAGACGCCAGTAAGATAATCAGTAATTATTTCAACTGAATGGGAAGCGACATGTTTTATAAGCGGTTCACCGCATAATTTTTTCTATTTTTTAAAATGCGGCAAGCCGCAGAGTTCTATGATGTAGCGAGACGCAGAGCGATTTGCTTTTTAAGTTTTAGAGCGCGCGGAGAAAGCTGAGCATCTTTGGCCTTCAAAAGGAAAGCATCAATACCACCAACATGCTCAACAGTCCGAAGCGCATGTGCGCTAATCCGGAACTTGAGCGCTTTACCAAGCTTTTCACTTGGCAAGCTGACCTGCTGTAAATTGGGAAGAAACTTCCGCCGTGTTTTGTTAACGGCATGACTCACATTGTTACCTGACATTACTGCTTTGCCGGTTAATTCACAAACACGAGACATCATCTTCTCCAAAAAAGGGTTAACACGTTATTTTCAAACGCATTGGTTTCAAGGTCGGTTTTATATGGGGGAGATCCCTCTCCGTCAAGCCCCTCTGTGGCCTATATAGAAAAAACCTGCACCGGAGTGAAAATAATGAAACATGAGAATAAAAAAAACCGCCGGGAGCAACTAACTTAAGAGGGGGAGGGAGAAGTTTTATGGTGTTGCTACCGACGGTTAAAACAGCAATCTGTTTAAGTAGACTATCCCAGAAAAATACCTCAACTGCCAAACACGTCTGTTCACATAAATGTGAGGGCTATTCATCCCCTGTTTGATTTCAAAAATGCGAGAATCAATACATAAATTAAAAGCTTCAATAACGCTAAACTAGCGTAAACACACCACATTTAGTCGTGAACGAATGGGGAAGTGCTACTATGTAAGTGATTCGGACACTTTATGTTCGATTTATGTTCTTTTTCTCCTATTTTTTCGGTTTTGCACGCATCACACTTGCAAATTCCCCCCTCCTATGACCAGATTGTCTTTCATGTCTTCCTACTCTTCTCATGTGTCTAGTCCTGTAACGGCTGTATTGGGTCCGACTAATACAGGCAAAACCCACTTAGCTATTGAGCGTATGCTCGGTTATGAAACTGGCATGATTGGTTTTCCCCTGCGTCTACTGGCGCGGGAAGTTTATGACCGTATTGTAAAGCTAAAAGGCGCTGGTCAAGTTGCATTGATTACGGGTGAAGAAAAGATATTACCGCCAGATCCGGCCTATTATATCTGCACCGTAGAGGCCATGCCCATTAGTAAGTCGGTTGATTTTATGGCAATTGATGAAATTCAACTCGCGGCTGATGCCGAGAGGGGGCATATTTTTACCGACCGCTTACTTCATGCGCGCGGTAATCAAGAGACCATGCTGCTCGGTGCGGCGACGATGGTTCCTATGATTAAGCAACTTCTCCCAAAGGCACATATTATCTCCCGACCCCGGCTGTCCACACTCAGCTATGCCGGCTCGAAAAAACTATCCCGTCTCCCCCGACGCACCGCTATCACCTCTTTCTCGGTAGATAGTGTTTACGCGATAGCCGAAGTTGTGCGCCAGCAAAAAGGTGGCGCAGCAGTTGTTATGGGGGCTTTAAGCCCACGGACACGAAATGCCCAAGTCGAAATGTATCAGTCGGGGGAAGTTGACTTCATGGTTGCCACTGATGCGATTGGCATGGGGCTTAATATGGATGTGGATCATGTCGCATTTGCACAGACGCGAAAATTCGACGGCAGAAACCACCGCGAATTGGTAGCCTCAGAACTCGCTCAAGTTGCCGGACGCGCCGGACGCCATACTTCTGACGGTACTTTTGGTGTGACGGGCGAAATGCCGGCGCTTGAGGAGTCATTGGTCGAGCAAATTGAAAACAACATATTTGAACCAATACGACGGCTTATGTGGCGTAACCCCAATCTGGATTTCTCCTCAGTTGAAGCGTTGAAAATTTCTCTTGAAGCATCACCTCCCACCAGAGGGCTTATACGTGTCCCCATTACGATTGATATGCAGGCTCTGAATATGATGACGACTGACCCCTCTATCAAAGACCGTGCTGTGGACGAAAACAGCATTCGGTTACTCTGGGAAGTGGCTCAAATTCCTGACTTTAGAAAAACAATTATTGGGGAACACGCTTCCATTTTAGGCGATATATTTTTGTTCTTATCTGGTGATCAAGCCATACTCCCTGCAAAATGGATAGAAGAACGCATCGCCAGATGCGACAGAACTGACGGCGACCTTGATACGCTTGGTTCCCGTCTTGCACATATCCGAACCTGGACTTATGTCACCCAAAAAAATGGATGGGTTGAAAACCAGCGTTACTGGCAGGCACAGGCACGCCAGGTAGAAGACAAACTCTCTGATGCCTTGCACCAGGGCTTGATGAAACAATTTGTGGACACAAGGTCATCCATTTTATTAAAACGATTACAGGGACGCGATGAAGCCGAGGCTGAAATTGATGCTATGGGTGATGTGCATGTTGAAGGTGAATATGCAGGCCGTATTGAAGGGTTACACTTTACGAAAGACAATCGTATGACCAACTCCCCGCCCCGAACTGTAAGAGCAGCTATCGAAAAAGTCGTCGGACAAGAACTCCGTAACCGCGCTAGCGAGCTTGCGGCCTGTCCGGATGATGAATTAAAGCTCAATGAACAAGGCGAAATCTTCTGGCACCAATCCTGTATTGCTAAACTCGTCGCTGGGCGTAACTTGCTGTCGCCTGAAATCAAATTGCTCGCTGATGAAAGCCTTGTCGGTACACCGCGCAATCAAATTGAAGCAAGATTGGCAGCTTTTGTAAGACGCCATCTGGATACATTACTCGCGCCGCTTATCACCATGAAAGATGACGAAAGTCTCAACGGGTTGGCCCGAGGGCTAGCGTTCCAAATTGTTGAACATGGGGGGCACATTCCCCGCGCCAACATCGCAGAAACATTATCAGAAACAGACCAGCCTGCACGAGCAGGATTAAGAAAGCTCGGCCTGCGTTTTGGCACTTATGATGTTTTTATGCCTGCGCTCTTAAAACCGGGTCCCGCCCGAGGACTGGCTATGCTTTGGTCCCATTTCAATAACCGCAATGCTGTGGAGGATCTGGCACTTGCACCTGCACCGGGGTTAACCTCCTGTGTGCGTCAGGGCGAGCTCCCCGACGGGTTTTATCGATCTCTGGGCTTCAGGATTTATGGCAAACGTGCCATCCGGCTGGATATGCTGGAAAGATTGGCAGACCTTATTCGCAAGGCTATTGAAGCTAATAACGAAAATAATGAATTCGAAATAACAGCAGATATGGTGTCCCTCATGGGGTGCAGTCACGATGAAATGGCGGAAATTCTCAAAGGACTTGGCTATGGTTCCAAGCCAAAACCTCAAAAGGAAACCAAATCAGTTAATGAAGATGCCGACAATCAAACCCCAAATGGTGGCTTAGTTGAAAATGATGCAGGTGAAGAAAAACCAAAAGAAGACAACGAACAAAAAGTCACCTTGCTTTGGTTTCCTAAAAAGCGGCCTACACGCAAAGCTAAATCTAAAAAGAAGACCACGAAAAATCAAAATGCAGTTAAAAAAAGCGGACAAACACAGGATAAAAGACGTAACAAATCCACCTCAAAACAAAACTATGAAAAGAAAATGGATCCCAATTCACCTTTTGCCGTTCTCCAAAGTCTCAAGGACAATAATAAGTGAGCAAAATGACGGAGCAAGATAGTCTCAGAGTGGATAAGTATCTCTGGTTTGCACGCTTCTTCAAAACTCGGTCACTCGCCACAAAACGCGCCAATGGAGGTCGTATCCGCATAAACGGAAATAAAATAAAAAAATCAAGCGACACTGTAAGGATTGGCGATATTTTAACTTTTGCGCAGGGCAATGAGATACGGGTTATTCGGGTGCTTAATTTGGGAACCCGACGGGGACCAGCTCAAGAAGCGCAAAGTTTGTATGAAGACATAACCCCAAATGAGGACACAGATGAGGCGACAAGAGATAAACTGCTTGCCAAAATGTAAAAATGACAATATTTCAACTGCATGTTTAATCGCCTGAAAAGCTTATTTGAAAGCCCTGAAGCCTCGCCGGAGACGGAAGATAAATTATCTATCGCAGCCGCCGCATTACTTACCCATGCCGCACGGCTGGACGGACAGGCCGACGGCATTGAAATAAACACCTTGCGTCACATCTTGCAGGACGGATTCAGCCTTTCCGAAGATGAGACGCAAGAGCTAATGACACTGGCTGACACCCTCGAGTCCGAAGCCAATGATCTATATCGATGGACTAAGGTGATTAACGCACATTACGAACTTCCCCAGAAAATTGTTCTGGTGGAAAAACTTTGGATGGTTGTTCTTTCTGATGGCAGGCTAGATGATTACGAAGCGAACTTGCTTCGTCGCATTTCCGGGCTTATACATGTCCCAGATATTGAAACCGGAGCAGCACGGCAAAGAGCGGCAACTAATCTGGGCCTTAATTAGCTGTAAGACCGCCAAAACGATAGTAAGAATGGATAAAGCATGACTTATATTGTGACCGATGCCTGTATTAAGTGTAAATACACAGATTGTGTTGAGGTTTGCCCTGTTGACTGTTTTTATGAGGGTGAAAACATGCTCGTCATCAGTCCCGATGAATGTATTGATTGCGGTGTTTGCGAACCTGAATGCCCAGCGGAAGCCATTAAACCCGATACTGAAGACGGGTTGGAAAAATGGCTAGAAGTGAATACTAAATTTGCAGATATATGGCCAAATATTACACTCAAAAAAGATGCCCCGGCTGATGCAGATGATTTTTTGAAACAAACTGATAAGTTTGATAAGTTTTTCAGCGAGGCTCCTGGCGAGGGCGACTAGGTTTGAGGCTCTTATCAAGCAAGTAAGATGACTCAATTGGTAAGCGGTAAACTTCTAAAGGATTAAGAGACAATGGCAACAACCAGAAAACCAACTTTAAAATCAACTGCTAAAAAACCTGCTGCCAAAACCGCCGCAAAAAAGCCTGCCGCCAAAACAACATCCAAGAAACCAGCAACCAAAGCACCAGCTAAGGCCTCTGCAGCCAAAAAACCTGCGGCTAAAACTTCGGCTAAAAAACCTGCCGCCAAAAAGCCTGCTGCCACAAAAGCACAGGCCAAAAAACCTGCGGCTAAAACAGCCACTAAAAAAAATGCTACTAAAGCAGCTGTTAGCAAGACTACTACTAAAAGAGCACCGTCAAAAACCGCACCCAAACCCGCTGCCAAAGCACGTTCAAAACCCAAGCAGGTTGACCGGAAAGCTGCCAAAGGGTTTCGTGTAAATGAATTTATCGTCTACCCATCTCACGGTGTCGGGCAAATTTCAGAGATTTCCAACCAGCAATTCGGTGATACAGAGCTTGAGTTGTTCGTTATAAATTTTGATAAAGAAAAAATGACACTTCTTTTACCACTTGATAAAGCCTTAGAAAACGGCATGCGTAAATTGGCTGACAAAACTATGATGACGGGTGCAATGAAAACCTTACGCGGTCGCGCACGTATCAAACGCACCATGTGGAGCCGCAGAGCCCAGGAATATGAAGCCAAAATCAATTCAGGTGATTTGGTCGCCACTGCAGAAGTCGTTCGTGATCTGTACAGAAACGAAAACCAGCCGGAACAGTCTTATTCTGAACGTCAACTTTATGAATCGGCTTTAGACAGAATGGCGCGCGAAGTTGCGGCTATTAATAAAACTGAACTTGATGTTGCAACCGCCAATCTTGAAGATGTGTTGTCTAAAGCAACCTCTAAAACGAGTATCGTTGATGAGGCTCCCGAGGAAGAATAACCTGTGCGCCAATACCACTCTTTTAGTCTGTAAAAAATAGATAAATTTTCTTCCTAATTCCCATTTTCTGGTGAACCAGTCACCATTTTTCTGCGTAAAGGGAATTAGGAGATAAAAATGACCCATATTGACACGCAGGAAACACTCGCAGCGAATCGAAGATACTTCAAAGGGGCTATGAAAGTGCCGCTTCTTGAACAAGAGCGTGAACTTGAGTTAGCACGTCTTTGGCGTCAGGAACAAAATGAAAAAGCGCTGCATGAGCTTACGTCTGCTCACCTCCGCCTCGTCATTGCGATGGCGACGAAATTTCGTCATTACGGTCTTCCGATGGGTGATCTTGTACAAGAAGGCAATATTGGCCTTATGCAAGCCGCTGACAGATTTGATATTGAACGTGGGGTGCGTTTCTCAACCTATGCTTCATGGTGGATCAGAGCATCTATACAGGATTTTATTTTAAGAAATTGGTCAATTGTGCGTACTGGCACAACCGCAGCCCAGAAATCCCTTTTCTTCAACCTTCGACGCCTTCGTGCCCGCATTAATGATGGCGGTCAGAACAACATGACCCATGAAAGCCGTCTTTACATTGCTAAAGAGCTTGGTGTGAGACTTGAAGATGTTGAAACTATGGAAGGTCGTCTATCAGGGAATGATAGAAGCCTGAACGCCCCTATGTCAGAGGCTGATGGTGAGGCCAATAGCCTTGAATGGCAAGACTTATTGGTTTGTGACAGTCCTCTTCCTGACGAGGTTGTCAGTGAAGACAAAGACAGTGAAGTGCGGAGTAACTGGATTAAAGATGCCATGGAAACCCTGAATGAGCGTGAATATCGTATTATTTGCGAGCGTCGCTTGGGCGAAGAAAATGTAACGCTTGAATGCCTTGGGAAAAAATTAGGCATTTCAAAAGAACGAGTTCGCCAGATTGAACATCAGGCGCTTGATAAGTTGAAACTTGCATTGACCAAGACGACGAATGGTGATCCGGTAGGCTCAGGCCTGCTTCCATAGGCTAAAACATCTGTGAGTCAGTAATAATTTTTACTTTGGTTCCCGAAACAAGTGCCTCTGTCAGACCCAATCCATTCAAAATCCGGAACATTTCTTCTGGCGCCTCTACGCCTTTCATTTGTTCTACAAAGTCTTGAACCGTATCATTTTCCCTCACTGTGAGAATTTTAATTTTTAACGGTTTAAGCTTTCCTGCTTCCACGACTGACAGTCTTTTAAAACCTCTTGCTGTGGCCTTAAATCCTTCATCAAGTGCCCCAAAGTCAGATGCCGGACTTTGCATAACAAACCGGTAAACCCGCCCTTCCCCGGCGCGCAACACAACGAGCCTCGAAATCTTACCCGATTGCTCATGAATGGCTGTTACACCATCAAGAGTTGAATTTATTTCTTTAATGCCTCTAAGGCGCAGACCCTCCGCCCATATGTCCGTCAGATAAGAACGCGTTGAGCCATCGGCATCCGCCATATCAAATTTTATCACAGCGCCATCTGGGGCTTTAGCGAAGACGGCTTGCGAACTATTTATCAGCTTAAAATCTTCCGGAACAGAAAAGCGAAACCGCAATATCGGATGCATAAAGTCTTGACCGCGAATAAAGCCCTCGTCGGGCGCGTCGCCATAGAGCATGCCGTCAATAGCCGCCAAATGCGCTGCGCGTCCATGATTTCGTTGCCAACTGGTATTAGAAACGAGTCCATCAGCAATTTTATGCGCCCTTGACACCCTGTCACCTGTATCTGGATGGGTTGATAACCAGCCCGGTATAGGACTACCCCCGCTTAACCTTGCCTCGCGTTCACTCAATCGTCCCATAGCGGCGAGAAAATCACCGCCTGCATAAGGGTCATATCCGGCACGATAAAGAGACCGTACACCTAAATCATCAGCTTCATACTCCTGCTTACGGCTATAACCAGCCATTAATCCGGTTGCACCAATATCTATGATTTGATTGGCAACACGGCTGTTCATCACATTGCCTAAGACCGAAGCAAGTATCGCCGCACCAATGGAGGTTCTCTGGCGTTCAGTGCCGTGCGCAGCTGTAACATGGGCAATTTCATGCCCCATAACTGCAGCCACTTCAGCTTCATTATTGGCAAGAGCTAAGAGGCCACGTGTTACATAAGTATAGCCGCCTGGCATAGCAAAAGCATTCACTTGTGGGCTATCAAGAACCGTGACCCGATATTTTGACACTGGATCATCGGAGGATTTAGCAATTTTCAGGCTTAAACCAGCGACATAACTACCAACCTCAAAATCTTCATATACACCTCCAAAGGCTTGGATAATTTTTTTATGTTCTGGATTGTTTACAGAATTTTGCTTTTGCGCCGAAGCCTGATGAGCAGGGGTGCATGCTAAGAGTGACGCAATAGAGATTATCAGGCAAAAAAACCATGGCAGATATGTCACAAAAATACGTCTAATAGGCATAATTTTTGATACTACCATAAAACAAAAAACAACATCATTAAGAATCTTGCTTTAAAGTATTTGATCCGACCTTAAAGCCTCAACCTCTTCATCCGTGAACCCCCAGTCCTTAAGAGCCGTTTCATTATGCTGTCCAGGCGTCACAGGTGGCCCTTGGATTGCACTTGGTGTTCTACTGAAACGGGGCGCAACATTTGGCTGCACCACCCCATCATTAACAATCAAGGTATCCCGATCTTTATTATGCGGATGCGTAATGGCTTCATCCAATGTTAAGACAGGCGCATAACACACATCCGTACCGCTCAAGATTTTATCCCATTCATCTCGTGTTTTAGTTTTAAAGACCGCTGCTAATTTTTCTTTTAAGTCTGGCCAACCAGCCGCTTCATGCTGTTGGTCGAAATCTTTATCCGTCAGCCCAACACGTTCCCTTAACTCCGCATAAAATTGGGGCTCAATAGAGCCGATAGAAATGAATTTTCCATCCGACGTCTCGTAAGTATTGTAATAATGTGCGCCCCCATCGAGCATATTGCTCTCGCGTTGCGGGTGATATAAGCCCTGCGCCATAAAATTAAAAAAGAAAGTCATGAGAGATGCCGATCCATCCGTCATAGCGCAATCAATAACCTGACCTTTGCCAGATCGCTCGGCCTCAAAAAAGGCGGCACACATGCCCATAGCCAGAAACATGGCGCCACCGCCAAAATCACCAACTAAATTAAGTGGCGGTATGGGTCTATCGGTAGGCCCTATGGCTGCTAGAGCCCCGGTGAGTGAAATATAATTAATATCATGCCCCGCGGCATGCGATAACGAGCCTGTTTGACCCCAGCCGGTCATACGTCCGTAAACGAGTTTTTTATAACCGCCTTACAGTCATCCGGGCCCAGCCCAAGACGTTCCATAACACCGGGTCGGAACCCCTCTATCAGCCCATCAGCCTCAGCAACCAAACGCATCATAACGGCATGGCCTTCAGAAGTTTTCACATCAAGCGTAATTGATTTGCGCCCCCGTGAGGCAATGTCTGGTATTGCGCTTTTTTCTGCACCCTTGCGGTGAATGCTTAAAACCTCTGCCCCCATATCAGTTAGGAGCATGGATGCATATGGGCCAGGGCCAATACCGACAAATTCGATAATCCTTAATCCGTTTAATGGTCCCTGCCCCATCTAAAGTTTCCTTCTCATTTTTTATCTAACTGATTGGATGTGCATTAACCCGCGGGTGTTATCAGTGCCCAAGTGGCATAACATACCCATATAGCCGGTAGCACCATAAGCGCTGATGCCGGGCGTGAGATATCCCGCAAAACCCCTGTCAGATATGATGACCATACGATACATAATAAATTGCCGGAAAATACCAAAAAATGGACGCTAAAACCCATTGTGAAAATTGGATATGACAAACAAAATATTGCGAATGCCAGCACCTCTCCGGCTTTGCGTCTTGAGGTAATTTCTGTGGATGAGGCAAGCAGCCAGAATGCGCTTGCCATACCAATAAACAAAATTGTCCAGACTAAGCCAATGATCCAACCGGGCGGCAATCGATTCGGCCCCTCAGTAAAACGAGTTTCACCGCCTTCCCATCCTATCAGCGCAATAAGACCATTAATCACCATGGTCACAGCTATAAAAACCGTTACGCATATCAGCCAATTCTTCAAATTTCTTTCAAAATTGAATTTTTCCATGTCTTACTCCAAAATATTCTGAATTAGCCTCGCCTGTTGCCTTTAAAAAAACTATATCAAGACCATGTCCAAACAAACCAAAATACCCCCTGCGCCTCTCTCATGCTATGACAATCTTGAGGACACGCTGGGCTATGCATGGTCGTTACTTGCCCGCGGTGTAAAAGATCGCAAATCTGCTTTTCATACCCCAACCGTTGCAACCATCGGCATAGACGATGCCCCTCATTTAAGAACCGTGGTTCTTCGCGGATGTGATGTTGAACAACAGCGCCTGCGGTTTCATACGGATAAGCGCTCCGCTAAAGTTTTGGAAATGAGCGCCAAGCCTGACGCGGCAATTCATTGCTATGATGCCGGTTTAAAAATCCAACTCCGCCTCGGTGTTGAACTCAAACTGATTGACGGGACAGGTTTTGATGAGGCATGGACAGCTACCCGCCCGATGAGCCGGGAATGTTATCAAGTCACTACCGCCCCAGGCACGCCAATTGAGGATCCTTACGAGGCAATTTTCGATGCCAGCACCACGCAAGATGGTGAAATTAATTTTGCGCCTGTTGCGGCTGAAGTGAAAACGATGGAGTGGCTCTATCTCGCGGCAAAAGGTCATAGACGCGCCTATTTTGACCTCACGCAAACACCTGTTAAAATGGCTTGGCTTGTTCCTTAAAGCGTAATCTTAAAGTGGCCCATTCATTATTCAATGAGTTTCAATTCATAAGGAGAAAATCGATGAAAATAACATCGTTCGCTTTTTACAGTTTTTTATTAGGCGCGCTCGTCAGTTTACCATTTGCAAATCAAGCAAGCGCTGAAGATTATCCTGCGGGTGACGCAGTAGCCGGTGCCAAAGTATTCAAAAAATGCAAATCCTGTCACATTGTTGGCGCAGGGGCGAAAAATCGTGTCGGCCCCCATCTCAACAATATTATCGGTCGGAATATAGGTGCTATTGACGGCTTTAAATATTCCAAGGGACTCATGGCTTTTGCAGAGGAAAACCCTGTCTGGACCGAGAGTCTGCTGGATGCGTATCTCTTAAATCCGCGTCAAGTGATTAAAGGCGGACGCATGGCTTTTGCTGGCCTTCGTAAAGAAAAAGATCGCCATAATGTTATTGCTTATCTGAAAGAGGCCTCGACCGAATAAATTTTCAATCATAAAATTTTCTTAAAGGTATGGAACTCGCGTTTTACCTAAATGATGGGTTTGCATAAGTTTTCGAACTATTTTAAGACCTTAATCATTAAAATTTATGAAGAGTTCATATGACGCAGACTGTTATCTGCATAAAATGGGGCACACGTTACGGGTCGGAATATGTTAACCGTATGAACCGAGCCATTAAACGGTTTAATAAGCGCCCCACACGTCTTATATGCTTCACAGACGACGTGAGTGGCATAGATGAAGATGTGATTACCCGTGACATCCCGCCTGTCAATTTACCCGATTACAAGCACAGCCCTCCATTCCGCAAAGTTACACTCTGGCAATATCCTCTCGGCGATCTTGAGGGGGATGTGCTTTATCTTGATTTGGATATTGTGATTTGCGGTGATTTAGACCGCTTTTTTGATTATGAAAAAGGCGAATATTGCGTTGCCGAAAATTGGACACAAATTGGCAAAAATATTGGCAACACGTCTTGCTATCGTTTTCCTGTGGGTCGCTACAAGCATATCTTTGATGATTTCAATGCTGACCCTGCAAAAATTGAACAAAAATACGGCATCTCCCAGAAATACATCAGTGATGCTGTCGGCAAAATGGTTTACTGGCCTGCAGATTGGGTTGTGAGTTTCAAACACACCCTATTACCGCCATGGCCATTAAATTTTTTCAAAACATCCAAGCCCGGGCCGAACACATCGGTTGTTGCCTTTACCGGAAAACCCGACCCCGACGAGGCAATGGTTGGGGAATGGCCAGTTGAAGGGGAGCACTGGAAAAAAATCTATAAATTCACAAAGTCGTGCCCTTGGATTGAAGATTACTGGCTTGATAACTAACCTCTCTGACATGTCAGAAAAAACGATACTAGATGCAACAGGGTTGAAGTGTCCTTTACCTGTTTTAAAACTCCGCAAAGCTCTCGAAGGGTTATCCATTGGGGAAAAGATTATTCTTCATGCCGATGACCCCGTCGCACCGCTAGATGTGGAGCATTTCTGCAAAACTGCGGGGCATGATTTGCTTAATATTAATCAAAAAGAAAATTATGTAGAGTTTCTTATTTCAAAGAACTAAAGAGATTTCAAAATATCTTGTTGTTCATTCCTGAAGCCACATAGCACAAGCTTTTTGCCATCGTCAAAAATCGGGCGCTTCATCAAAGCCGGCTCGCTCATCACCAAAGACGCAGCATTTACCTCACTCAGACTTTCCTGAATAGAGGGGTCAATTTTGCGCCAGCTTGTGCCGCGACGATTAATAAGTTGCTCATGATCCAAAACAGAAAGCCAACGATTTAAATCTGACTCAGAAAATCCGTCTTTTCTAATATCAAGGAATTGATGTTCAATATTTTCAGACTGCAACCAGTTCAGTGCTTTACGGCATGTATCACAATTTTTCAGACCGTAAACTTTGAGCATTATTCAGCAGCGCTCAATTGCTCGCCAAAATGAATACCACCCTGACTCTGCGTGGTTTTAATAATATCGTGATAGATTTCAGGCGTCTGAATGTTCAGCATGCTTCGAACTTCATCAATCGGACGCGGTAAAACTTCTTTCCAGTCGACGCCTGGTAGCCAAACCATCTGACGCCCATGGCGGAAGCCTTCTCTGATTGCCGACCAAAATTTAAAACCTGGATTAAGTTTCTTAATATGCCGCCCGCCGAAAAGAATAATGAGTAAAAGCCCCGGATTGCCGAGCAGACGATACGTTACCGCCAACAGACATAATTCGCCTAACGCATCGCGCCCATATCCGGTCAATACATGCCATAAATCATGGGCATCGCGTTGCCGCTGGTGAAATTCGACTTCTTCATTTGTTAACTCACGCAATCCGCTCAGACCCTTTTCACTGGCGTCAACCAGACCTTCGGCGGAAATATTTTCACTCTTTAGAAAATCATAATAATGGTGGCCTAGACTTCCCTTCGGTAGAGAGGATAACCATTTTTGATCACACAAAAAATTCATCAAAGGCGGCTGTTCACGCAACGTGGAATAATTCGGATGCTTTTTGAATTTTTGCCAGCTTTTAGCGGATGACCGCTTCCCCAAAGCTTCGAGAATAATAAAAACTTGCGACGTATCTTCCTTATCAGCAATGAGGCGCTTAACAGCCACAAAAGCGTCATAAAGACCTGGGACTTTGCCGGCGGACTTTGGGGAATTCCTATCCATAACGAGCCTCTAAAGTTTTGTTAACGACAATTTAAGTGTTACGCGAAGAATTTCAATCAATTATCATGCAAGTTGGAGTTTTAATAAGGGTCAAATGCGCGCACCAATTTGGTCAAAGGTTTCGGGAACGTGTCAAAATCTCAAAAACATAAAATCATGATCGTCGGCGCTGGTATTGCCGGCTTAACAGCTGCTTTATGTTTACGCCAATCGGGACATGATGTGACCATTCTGGAACAAGCCTCCGCCATACAAGATATTGGCGCAGGGATTCAACTCAGCCCCAACGCATTACATGTACTGAACGCGATAGGCATCGGCGACAGGCTCGCGACCAAAGCCGATATTCCAGCAGAATTATCCATACGCGATTTCAAATCCGGCACACCCTTGCTCACCGAAAAAATGGGGTCAAGGTTTAACCACCGATACGGAGCAAGCTATTGGCATTGCCACCGTGCCGATTTAATCGAAACCCTTTTCAACGCAACTCAAAAAGCCGGAATCCAGATTTTATTCAACGAAAAAACCGAAAGCTATGAAGAAACCCCCGAGACAACTAGCATCAAAACCCATGCAGGAAAAAGCTTTACAGCAGACCTCCTTATCGGGGCAGATGGCATATCCTCAAAAATTCGTGCCACACTTCTCCCCAATAGCATAGTTGATTTTACCGGCCAGATTGCCTGGCGGGGACTGGTACCAACCGAACGGTTACAGACGCAGCCCCCCGAAGGGGTAAGCGTCTGGGTAGGGCCTGGAAAACATTTTGTTGGCTATCGCTTACGTCAAGCATCTCTGATGAATTTCATCGCCGTGGAAGAACGCGACGAATGGACGGAAGAAAACTGGATGCTTTTAGGCGACATCGAAAAATTGCGGACTGCTTTTGCGGGGTGGGACACCCCTGTCCAGGATATTCTCGCGGCCTGTGATGACACCTATCTATGGGGGCTGTTTGACAGACCTCCACCAAAAACATGGCATAGTTCCCGCGCGGTTTTGATTGGCGATGCCTGCCACCCCATTTTGCCGTTTATGGCGCAGGGCGCGGCCATGGCGATAGAAGACGCTTATGTTCTCGCTGCCTCTTTGGAAAACAACACATCCATTGCCGCCGCCCTTAAACTGTTTCAACAACAACGCCAAAAACGCGTAAGGAGTCTTTACGATATATCCCGCCGCAACGCCGCGCTTTATCACGCATCCGGTACCAAGGCCGTTGCCCGTAACTTCTTATTTGCCGGCACACGCATGTTTCCAAGGACACTTTCATTTCAGTTGGATAGGGTCTATGCCTATAATGTTACCGCGTGAAGCACCTATTGAAGCGCGCTCGTCATTTTTTTATATTTGTGAAAAATAAGCGTCAGGTCCCGTAGCTCAGTAGGATAGAGCACCAGATTCCTAATCTGGGGGTCGCAGGTTCGAATCCTGCCGGGATCACCAACGTTAAAGTGGGCTAAACTTCCCAAAAATTGACCAGTATACATGATGCGTGATAATTCTGATTAAGGGCTAGTCAATGGCAAGCTCCGGGGCTTCAAAACCTCTTGCAGACCGGCAGCGGTGACATCTGCCGATATCAAACTGTCACCTCGACTATCTTGTCGGGGTGGCGGCGTTATAAAACAACCGCTCGCGGTAAAAGCGCTGCGGTCATGTCTGCATGACTTTTGAACACCCCGGCACCAGTGCGAAAGCGTTGGTGACGTTTGTTTTAACTTCAAGCAGAGGCCGCAATGGACGACTACAAATTTTCAGCCGACTTACTCAATAAATACACTCAACTTACACCTTGGGTGCAAGCATTTATCGGATTAGGGGTGTGTGGCGTATTTTTGGGATTTTTCTATTTCTTTAAAGAGACAATGATTGCTGTAACAAAACCATTCTACAAAAAGCTGGAGACGCCACAAAAGTAAGAGCTATAAGACGGAAAAAAGGTCAGCACTTGACCGTACCGGGACAGTTAAAACCAGGTTCCATGGTCATTTTCTTATCCATCAGTTTCCACCCAGCGCGTTTATAAACACAATTCCAGAGACCATCTTTTTTGGACTTGTCTTTTAATCTGCACAGAGAAGGTTTTGAGGAGGGTGTCACGGCGCGACGCCGGCAATAGCGTCTGCCATCATCATTTTTATCATCTGACCATAATTCGCAATGCGTTGTTGCCGTACCGACAAAAGTTATACCCCCAGCAATAACGGATTGTGGGAAATATAGTGCAAGAATAAAAAACAAAATGAATCGACGCATAACTGTACCTATCTGGTAACTAATATAGGCCAATTAGATTAAGGAACTATTAAATATTAGGATTATGCGTAAATTAATCGCCAAATCTGGCGCTTATCATGATTTTTATCCACTTTAGACATTTAAAACCGGATTTATGGCTTCAATATTAAAATGGTGCCCTCGGCCAGACTCGAACTGGCACGCCCGTGAAGGCAACGGATTTTGAATCCGTCGCGTCTACCAATTCCGCCACGAGGGCCGTGCAGGCGTGCAATATAACAGAAAGTTTCTTCACGTCCAGAATCACTTTCAGATGCCCTGCCCCCATTATTTTCTCGATAAAATCATCCCTTCTCACACCCTCAATTCTCTAAATTATCTTTGCAAATCCTTGATAAATGATTAGGTTCTGGGCATGCGACAGACGATGAAAAGGCTCTATGAATGGTGTCGGTCTCTAGCCAACCACGCTTACGCCAAATGGGCTTTGGCAGGTATTTCATTCATTGAAAGCTCGTTCTTTCCTGTGCCACCGGATGTGATGCTCGCGCCTATGGTGCTGGCTGATAAATCACGCGCATGGTCTTACGCTTTTATCTGCACACTCGCCTCTGTTTTGGGCGCCATTCTCGGTTATATCATCGGGCGTTATCTTTTTGAGTTTATTGGGACGCCAATTCTGGGAGCTTATAGCGCCCAAGCCGCATTTGAAAAATTCACCGGTTTTTATGCCGACTGGGGGTTCTGGATTGTGATTATCAGTGCCATCAGCTTTGTTCCTTTTAAAGTTGCCACCATTGCAAGCGGCGTTGTCGCTATGGAACCGATAAGTTTTTTGGTGGCCTGTATTGTCGGACGCGCCATAAGATTTTATGGGGTGACGGCTGCTTTAATGGTCGATCTTCGCCTTTGGTTATTTCAACCTTTGCGCCGTGGCATTATGATCAGCCTAGGTAGTTTTGGTATCCTCGCGGTTGTTTTCGCTTTTGAACATCTTATAGGGCTCGCCCCGTGTCCGCTGTGCCTTAATCAGCGTATTGCTTTTTATCTGGCTATGCCACTCGGGCTTTTGGCCGCTTTGTCAGCAACAAAAAAACCAAGCCTCTCAACCGTCAGCTTTATCGCTCTGACGCTCATATTCTTAGCCAATTCAGCCTATGGGGGTTATCACGCAGGCATTGAGTGGGGCTACTGGCCCGGACCTGCCTCATGTGCGGGCAACACTTTCGAAGTCACAAATATTGAAGAGCTGATTTTATCGCTTGAAAAGGGTGCGCCCCCTTCATGCAGTGAAGCCCCATGGCGGTTATTTGGTTTGTCTCTGGCGGGATATAATATGCTAGCAAGTCTGGGCCTTGCTTTGCTGGCTGGTTTTCCTATTTTATATAGGAGTCAGGAAACATCATGAATATGGCAACATCTAAATCCAGCAAAACAGAACAAATGATCCGCGTCGATCATGCCGGTGAGCATGGCGCTGTCAGTATTTATCGCGGACAACTGGCTGTATTTGGTAAAGCCGACTCGAAAGCGCAAATCGCAGAACTCGTCAAACATATGGCTGAACAAGAGCAAACGCACATGGACAGCTTTGACAAGCTCATCCTAGAAAATAACATACGTCCTACGGTCCTCGCACCATTATGGGATGCGGCTGGATTTACCCTTGGCGCTGTGACAGCTCTGATGGGTGAAAAAGCAGCCATGGCTTGCACTGCGGCTGTTGAGGAAGTCATCGACACCCATTACGCCGATCAGATTGAAGAGCTTGAAAGAACCGGCGACGAAACCGAGCTATGTGACATGATTAAAGAGTTTCGCGCAGATGAAGCCGAGCATCGTCATACCGCAATCGAACATGGCGCTGAAGATATGAAAGGATATGAAGTCTTGAGATCCTTGATACGTTTTGGCTGTCGCTCAGCAATTAAAATTTCTGAAAAAATTTAACTACGGCTGAAGCTCACTATCCCAATAGAGATAATCTTGCCAACTTTCGTGCAGAAAGTTTGGCGGAAACCGCCTGCCAATATCGTGCAATTCATAAACGGTTGGCTGGCGTGGTTTTTGCTTCGGGAACATTGAAGCTTCTTTGCAAAGCCGCCCACCCTTTTTGAGATTACATGGCGAGCAAGCTGCAACAACATTTTCCCATGTGGTTTGCCCACCAACCCGGCGCGGCACAACATGATCAAATGTTAAATCCTGATCTGAACC
This sequence comes from Candidatus Micropelagos thuwalensis, assembly GCF_000469155.1. NCBI lineage: Bacteria > Pseudomonadati > Pseudomonadota > Alphaproteobacteria > Candidatus Micropelagius > Candidatus Micropelagius thuwalensis. Next base: position 74,644 of record NZ_AWXE01000005.1, read on the forward strand.
GCAATATTGACAAGCAAAGCCATCGCGTAAAAAGACATTAAATCTCGTAAAGGCCGGATATTGCGGCGGCTTTACATAGTTTTTAAGCGAAACAACGCTCGGCAAGCTTATGGCTGTCGTTGGGGAGTGAACTTTGGTTTCGTATTCGGAAACAATATTCACCCGATCGAGAAACACGGCTTTAAGTGTATCCTGCCATGCCCAAAGTGAGAGTGGGTAATAGCTTAGGGGGCGGTAATCTGCATTGAGAACCAGTGCAGGACAACTTTCTGGATTTTGAAAACGACTGTGATCGGAAGTGAGAAAAGTCAGGGACTTTCTATCCATCAAGCGCTGCATAACCTTAAAACTCCCTCTTTGTATGACCGATGTCGTAAGACTGAAGACGAATCAATGTCTCCTTATGATTATAGAAGACTTAACAAACATGTCATTATTCTTACAAATTTCAAACAAAATGCAAAATTTCCACCCATTTTGTAATTTGCCTGGTTTTGTGCGCCCTATATAGTGTCTGGATGACAACGCAAGACACGGCTCATATCACCCGATTTGCCCCGAGCCCGAACGGCAGGTTGCATCTCGGACATGCTTATTCGGCATTAATGGCTCATAAACTCGCCGGGTCAGGTCGATTTATTCTGCGTATTGAAGATATTGATTTGGGGCGGCGGCGACAGCATTTCATCGATGCCATTTATGAAGATTTAGCTTGGCTGGGACTTTCATGGCCAACCCCTGTGATGATTCAATCCAGTCGCTTTGATATTTACAAGACAGCACTCAACCGGCTGAGAGAGATGGAGGTTGTCTACCCGTGCTGGGCAAGCCGGGCAGATATTCGGGATTACATCAATACCCAACAAGGTGGTCGTGAAGCATGGCCTGTAGATCCAGATGGGGCGGCGATTTATCCAGGCTTATACAAAGATATTTCTCCCTCAAAAAGAGACGCCATGATGTGGGAAGGCGGCAATTATGCATGGCGGCTGGACAGCGAAAAAGCTGCCGCAATTGCCAGACAGAAAAACGGGGTTCTTAGTTATTTTGAAGCCTCTCAACAAGAAAATGTTGACATCAACCCTGGCCTCTATGGTGATGTTATTCTTGCGCGTAAAGATATACCGACCAGCTATCATCTAAGTGTTGTTGTGGATGACGCCGCCCAAGACATTTCTTTGGTCACGCGTGGGATGGATTTACAGGGAGCGACCCATATTCATCGTATTTTGCAAATCTTGCTGGAATATCCTGAACCAGAGTATTATCACCATGAGCTTGTTCGGGAAGCAGATGGTCGCCGCTTGTCAAAGCGCGCCGGTGATATAGGTATTGATTATTACCGAGACCAGGGGTATGGACCGGAGCAACTTATTGGCGAGTGCCTACCCCCACTTACGGGATAAAAAAAAGGATACGACAGTGACGATTTTCAACTATCTTATTCCAGCTGGTTTGGTGGCTGTGAGCCTCGTGTTACTTGCTGGTCTGGCAAATATGCTCAGAAATGGGAGTCCAAATACCTCTCAACGCTTGATGCGGTGGCGCGTCGGACTTCAGCTTTTCACAATTATTGTTGTCATGTGTGGCGTCTATTTGAGTAATTAATTAAGCTTGCCTAAAAGCGATAAATACCTAGTATATGCATAATAATTCTAACACGGTGTCTAAAATGCCTTTCTTTGCTCTTGGACTTTTTATAGCTCTTTCCCTTATTTCTCAGCCTGTTTCTGCAGAAACAAAAGCTTTAAACTCTGGAATAGATAGCTTTACTTTCGGTATCATGCAGCAGGATGTAGAGTCCAACCCAATTGAAGACAGTATCAGCATTAACCTTGAAGTTTTATTTGCCACAAAACTCAAGAGCCTCCCGTGGTCTCCTCACCCGGTAATTGGCGCAACCATAAACACTGACAATGATACAAACCAACTTTATGGTGGCATGGCGTGGCAATATGATTTTTCAGAAAGATTTTTTACCGAGATTTTTCTTGGTGGCGCCATTCATGACGGTGAAGAAGACCCCGATACACCCCTAGCTGGCAATCGTGAAGCTCACCGCGCTTATGGGTGTCCTTTAAACTTCAGAGAAAGCCTCTCATTTGGATGGCGTCTCAGTTCCCAATACAGCCTTATGGCTACTGTTTCCCACATGTCCAATGCAAGTTTGTGTGACGAGAATGACGGATTAACGAATGCTGGGATTAGAGTCAGCCGAAGATACTAAAATATTATAATCTTGCTATAAAACGCCTGTCACTGTTAAATCATTTAAGACATTTTTGAAGGTCAAAATGGTTACCTTAAACAAAATTTATACCCGAACTGGGGATGACGGAACCACAGCCCTTGCGGATGGCTCTCGTCGCGTAAAATATGATTTAAGAATTGAAAGTTACGGCGCGGTTGACGAAGCCAATGCCGCAATAGGCTTAGCGCGGTTACATACAAAAGGGACAACACTAGACGACATTTTAGCGCGTCTGCAGAACGACTTATTTGACCTGGGTGCAGATTTGGCTACGCCAAATACTGAAGAGGATAAGAATAGCTCTTTTCAGGCTCTCCGCATTCTCCCTGAGCAAGTGACGCGTATTGAGCAAGAAATAGACCTACTGAATGCTGATCTGACCCCGCTAACATCCTTTGTCCTGCCAGGCGGAGAACCGGCTGCAGCTTTTTTGCATCTCGCACGAACAATCATACGGCGTGCAGAGCGTAATCTGATAAGACTTTCGGATGAAAGGAACGCAGACGAAATCAATGAGGTTACCAAAAGGTATATAAACCGTGCGTCAGATCTTCTCTTCGTTGCTGGACGGGTAGCAAATAATAACGGTTCGGCAGATGTTTTGTGGCAACCAGGCGCAACGAGAGGCGCTTAAAAGCAGTTTTTTGGTCTTTTTAACTAGGCCAATTCGTCGCGGTTGCTCATAAATGTAATAATTGACGGTTTTACGCCAGATGGCTATTTTCCGCATTAAATAAAGTGTCAGGTTTGTATTTGAACCTGAAATTGAAAATTAAGGACTTTACGATGAAAATCTTAGTGCCCGTCAAACGTGTCGTTGACTACAATGTGAAGATTCGCGTCAAACCCGATCAAACTGGTGTTGATTTGGCGAATGTCAAAATGTCAATAAACCCATTTTGTGAAATTGCTGTTGAAGAGGCTGTCCGCCTTCAAGAAGCAGGTACAGCTACCGAAGTAATCGCCGTTTCTATTGGCCCTGCACAAGCGCAAGAGACAATCAGAACAGCTCTAGCTATGGGCGCCGATAGAGGTATCCTCATCCAAACAGATGTTGAGGTGGAACCTCTCGCCATTGCCAAACTGCTAAAAGGTGTCGTGGAAGCTGAAAGCCCAGATCTTGTAATCCTTGGAAAGCAAGCGATTGACGGTGACAATAATCAGACCGGCCAGATGCTGGCTGCATTATTGGGCTGGCCACAAGGGACTTTCGCTTCTGAAATCAAACCCGAAGCTGGAAATATTGGCGTGACCCGTGAGATTGATGGTGGTCTCCAAACGATCAAACTCAACCTCCCGGCTATTGTAACGACAGATTTGCGCCTGAACGAGCCACGATACGCATCATTACCGAATATTATGAAAGCCAAAAAGAAGCCTATTGATGAGAAAACACCAGAAGATTTCGGCGTTGATGTCGCCCCTCAGCTGGAAATCGTTAAAGTCGCTGAACCACCCGTGCGGGAAGCCGGGGTTAAAGTCGAAACCATTCAGGAATTAGTTGATAAACTGAAAAATGAAGCAGGAGTCCTGTCATGAACACTCTCGTAATTGCAGAACATGATAACCAGACCATTGCAGACGCAACCAAAAAAGCTCTTTCAGCCGCAATAGCCCTCGGCAATGAGGTACATCTGCTTGTCGCCGGTGAAAACTGTGCGGACGCTGTTGCTGATGCAGCAAATATTGATGGTGTCGCCAAAGTACTGAAAGCTGATGATGCGGCCTTTGCAAAATTGCTGGCCGAGCCGCTTGCGGATCTCGTCGTGAGTCTTGCGGATGGCTATAGCGCGATTATTACAGCAGCAACAACGAATGGCAAAAACTTCATGCCGCGCATTGCCGCACTTCTGGATATGCCTCAGCTTTCTGACATCACCGCCGTTATTGACGCGAACACATTTGAGCGTCCGATTTATGCGGGTAATGCCATTCAGACGGTTAAAGTTTCTAGCCCTACAAAAATCATGACTGTGCGCGCCACAGCCTTCCCGTTAATTGGTGAAGGGGGTTCGGCCAGCATTGAAGATTTAACCAGCACTGGCGATAAGGGCATTTCTGAATATGTAGGCGAAGAGCTGACCGTTTCTGACCGTCCCGAATTGACTTCTGCCAAAATCGTTATTTCTGGCGGACGTGGCATGCAATCTGGTGATAATTTTACAATTTTAGAAAGCGTTGCCGATAAGCTGGGGGCCGCTGTTGGTGCGTCTCGCGCGGCAGTGGATGCCGGTTTTGTTCCCAATGACTATCAAGTCGGGCAAACAGGTAAAGTGGTTGCCCCTGAACTGTATATTGCCGTCGGCATTTCTGGTGCCATTCAGCATCTGGCAGGCATGAAGGACTCGAAAGTCATCGTTGCCATTAATAAAGATGAAGAAGCGCCGATTTTCCAAGTCGCGGATTATGGTCTTGTAGCAGACCTTTTCACCGCCGTGCCTGAACTGGACAGCGCCCTAGGAAACGCCTAACATCAAAGCATCTTTTCACGGATCGCCCATAGGGGGAATTTTATGAGCATCCAAAGGGTTGCAATCATCGGTGCTGGACAAATGGGGAGTGGCATTGCACATGTCTTTGCCTTAGCCGGATACGATGTTTTACTCAACGACATATCTGTCGATCGGATAGAAGCCGGCATCGCATCTATAACCGGCAATCTCAATCGTCAGGCCGCAAAAAGCAAAATTACAGAAGCGGAAAGAGAAAAAGCGCTTGGGCAAATTCATATTGCTGCCAGCCTCAACAATATCGCAGATGTGGATATGGTTATTGAAGCGGCAACTGAAAATGAAGAACTAAAAGTATCTATCCTAAAAGAAGTCTGCGCCGTAATAGGCCCTGATACGATTATCGCTTCCAACACATCATCAATTTCCATCACGCGGTTGGCTTCAGCAACGGATAGACCAGAAAAGTTTATCGGCATGCATTTCATGAATCCGGTGCCGGTGATGCAACTTGTTGAGATAATCCGAGGCATTGCCACATCGGACGAAACCTATGAAAGTTGCAATGCGCTTGTGGAACGGATTGGTAAAACTTCTGCGGTATCCGAAGACTTTCCTGCCTTTATCGTCAACCGTGTGCTCCTGCCTATGATTAATGAAGCCGTGTTTGCACTCTATGAGGGTGTTGGCACAGTCGACAGTATCGACAAGGCCATGAAACTGGGTGCGAATCATCCAATGGGCCCATTACAACTTGCCGATTTTATCGGGCTTGATACATGTCTCAGCATCATGCAAGTGCTTTATGAGGGGCTTGGTGACAGCAAATATCGCCCATGTCCTCTCCTGACCAAATACGTCGAAGCGGGCTGGTTGGGTGTCAAGACCGATAAAGGATTCTATGATTATTCAGGTGAAAGTCCGGTTGCAACACGCTAAGGCTTAGATGCCTCGACATTCATTGCTAAATCACCCGATATTAACGCTTCAAGAAACACTTTTACTTCCTCCGCATCCCAAACTGCTTCCCCTGAGAGCCTGCCTATTTCACGTCCCTGCATATCGAGTAGCAACGTTGTTGGCAGGCCAAAAAGCCCTGTATCCCGTGCTGCCTGGCTTTTCGGATCATGGAAAAATGCCAGCTCCGTAATATTCAATTCCTTGAGAAATTTTTTCGGCTTATCAGCGCTACCTCGGTCTGTACTCAGCGCTACGACTTTAAGTGGTTGACCGTTAAAATGTTTTTGAAGCGCATCAAGCGAAGGCATTTCCTCTCGACATGGTACGCACCATGTTGCCCAGAAATTCAACACCACATAATTGCCTGCAAATACATCCAGCCCTACGCTTTCTCCTGCCGCATTTATGAATGACAATTCTTTATGAATTTTAGGTGTTTTGTGGAACACCATTTTCTTTAAATTACCCGTCGCGTAGCTTGCATAGCGCGTGTCTGCAATGCCGGTGCTGGAAACCTTATCTTCTTGCCCTGATACTGTATCATCAGGGTTGCCAGAGGGGGGGGTGGTCATGTAGAAAGCCGCAACGCCGCTTAGGAATGCAATAACGATAATTATTGGCAAAAGTCTTATTTTTGATGTCGGTTTTGTCATGTTTCTATATGCTTCCCTTAGGAGTTTATTATGAGCCAAAAAATGTGGGGCGGTCGGTTTGGTGACGGGCCCGATGATATTATGGAAGAAATAAATGCTTCCATCGGATTTGACAAGCAACTTGCACATCAAGATGTTGCAGGATCCATGGCGCATTGCCAAATGCTCATGGATACCGGCATCTTGTCTCAAGAAGACGGCAAGGCCATCTTAAACGGTCTAAACCAGATAGAGAAAGAAATTTCTGACGGCACATTTACCTTTTCAAGAGCTCTTGAGGATATTCATATGAATATTGAGGCGCGGCTGTCTGATATTATCGGCCCGGCTGGGGGCAGATTGCATACTGCCAGATCCAGAAATGATCAGGTCGCGACTGATTTCAAACTCTATATCAGAGATACAATTGATCATCTGCACCAACAAATTCAAAACCTGCAAACCATTCTCGCGCAAACTGCGCTGAACCATGCAGAAACGCTCATGCCGGGCTTTACGCATCTACAAATTGCCCAGCCAGTTTCTTACGGGCACCATTTGCTTGCCTATGTCGAAATGCTGGAACGCGACATAGGCAGATTGCAGGATGCACGGGCCAGATTAAATCAATCCCCTCTCGGTGCGGCGGCGCTGGCAGGAACATCTTTCCCTATTGACCGGCATCAGACAGCAAAGACACTAGGTTTTGATAAACCTACGGATAATTCCATAGACAGTGTATCAGACAGAGACTTTGTTCTGGAAACGCTGTCCGCTGGCGCGATTTGTATGACGCATCTATCGCGGCTTGCCGAGGAAATTGTTGTTTTTGCTTCTTCGCCTTTCGGGTTTTTTATTTTACCGGATGCGTTTTCAACTGGCTCGTCCATCATGCCGCAAAAACGTAACCCTGACGCGGCTGAACTAATCAGAGCCAAAACCGGAAATCTTATCGGTCATCTGACCGCACTGCTGGTAGTTATGAAGGGTCTACCCCTCGCTTATTCGAAAGATATGCAGGAAGATAAGAAAGGTACGTTTGAAGCGCTTGATAATCTATCACTTTGCCTCGCGGCGATGTCCGGCATGATGCAAGTCATGGAAATCAACGCCGAGGCCATGGCCAGCAGAGCGCAAGAAGGTTTTTCAACGGCAACAGATCTTGCGGATTGGCTGGTAAGGGTCGGAAATGTGCCCTTCCGTGAGGCGCATCATATCACAGGTCAGATTGTCCAACTCGCCGAGACAAAAGCTTGCAGACTGGATGAGCTATCACTTGAAAGCATGCAGGAAGTTGACACCCGTATCACCGCGGATATTTTTGATGTGTTGAGCATAAATAGTTCCGTTGCCAGCCGAACCAGCCATGGCGGCACGGCGCCTGAAAATGTCAAAGCTGCTGCACAACTATGGCTCGAGAAACTAAATAAAGCTTAGATGAAGAGCAAGATTAAGTTTGGACAGTAATTATATGACGTATTTTGCACGACGATTTATATATCTGATGACTGGTAGCGCGCTTTTCCTGTCTGCCTGTGGTGTTAAAGGCGATTTATATTTACCCACGCAGGCAAATATGGTCGATAACATCATAAACGAGTCACAATAGGATACCCAATCCATGCATCATTTCAACAGGCGCGAGGACAGGCTTTTTGCAGAAAATGTAGATGTGACAGCATTAGCTGAACACATTGGCACGCCTTTTTACTGCTATTCCACAGCAACACTCAGGCAGCATTACACCCGGCTCAAAGATGCTTTTGCGCAAAATGAAGTCACTATTTGCTATTCTGTGAAAGCCAATTCCAATCTTGGTGTTATCGCAACACTTGCTGATTTGGGTTCTGGCGCGGATGTGGTCTCCGAGGGGGAATTGAGACGCGCTTTGCTGTCTGGCATTCCCGCCGGGAAAATCGTTTTTTCTGGTGTTGGCAAAACCGAAGCTGAGATGACCTATGCGCTCAATGCCGACATTGCACAATTTAATGTCGAAAGCCGCGCTGAGCTTGAACAGCTTTCTGAGGTTGCAACCAAGCAAGGTAAGACAGCGCGGATTTCACTCCGTGTTAATCCTGATATTGATGCGGGAACGCACGAGAAAATTTCTACCGGCAAGGCTGAAAATAAATTTGGCATTGCCTGGGACGAAGCAGAGGCCAGCTATGCAAAAGCCGCAACACTCCCCGGCCTGGAGATTGTCGGCATTGATATTCATATTGGCAGTCAAATTACCGAGTTAACGCCCTTCAGAAATGCTTTTACTAAAGTAGCCGATCTGCTCGAAAAACTGACAGATGCCGGACACAATATTACAACGCTAGATTTAGGCGGCGGGTTGGGTATTCCCTATGGACCCGAAGACGCTCCCCCACCTTCACCAGAAGATTACGCCAATTTAATTGACGAGATTTTCGGCGATAGTGGATGCCGAATTTTTCTTGAACCTGGGCGGCTCATTGCGGGCAATGCAGGTATTCTGGTGACCTCAGTTATCAGAACAAAAAAAGGGGAAGCTAAAAACTTTATTATCGTCGATGCTGCCATGACAGAATTAATGCGCCCGACGCTTTACGGGGCATATCATGATATTCAACCTGTCATTACGAACGGCAATGTTCAAGACGTTTGGGATGTTGTTGGGCCAGTATGTGAAACCGGGGATTTTTTAGGCTCTGAGAGAAGCCTGCCTGAACCGCAAAAAGGAGATTTGCTTGCCATTTTTACCTGCGGTGCTTATAGCGCGTCACTTGGCTCTAGCTATAATACCCGATTAAGCGCACCAGAAGTTTTGGTTGATAATGAAAAATTTGAAATTATCAGAGCCCGCCCGCAATATGATGATATATTAGCCCTTGAAAAAGTTCCTGACTGGCTCAAAAAGGCTTGAGCCTAAAGAATATAGGAAACGGAGTCATGAAATGTGGAGGCAGGTTTGATTCGGTTTGAAAATGTATCTCTGCGTTACGATAACAATACGGACGTTTTGCAGGACATAAACTTTGAACTCAAACCCGGATCGTTTCACTTTCTTACCGGTTCTTCAGGCGCAGGTAAAACATCCTTACTCAAACTGATTTTCCTTGCGGGAAAACCCAGTGGTGGAAAGGTGTTTCTGTTTAACCAGGACTCTGCCAGCTTACCTCGTGCGGCATTACCCGAAATTCGCCGACGAATTGGTGTGGTCTTTCAAGAATTTCGCCTGCTGGATCATTTAACGCTCTACGAAAATGTGTCACTACCCTTGCGGGTTTGCAATATCAAGGAAACTCAATACCGCAGTAATATTTTGGAATTGATGAATTGGGTTGGTCTTGGCGACCGAGTTAACGCATTTCCCACAACTCTATCCGGTGGGGAGCAACAACGTGCCGCAATTGCCCGCGCCGTCGTCGGGCGTCCCAATGTAATTATCGCGGATGAGCCAACCGGGAATGTGGATACAGAAATCGGCATGCGCCTGATGCGCCTATTTGCTGAATTAAATAAGCAAGGCACGACTATTATAATTGCAACACATGATAAGCAATTATGGGAAGGATCGCCCTATCCACGCTTACATCTGGAACAAGGCAGTCTTGTCTCCACCTATGGGGATTATTAATGGCTGGCAACTCCCAAATATTACCCCGCAATTCTGTTGCAGGACCTGCACTTGGCGCAGTAACAGCAACCATGTGCTTTTTGGCCTGTCTTGCCCTTGGCGCCGTTTTAACCGTCAATAAAGCTGCTCATAATTGGCTGACACAAGCTACCGGTGCTGTGACGGTGCAAATTACCGATACAAAGAGTCTAACATCAGGAGACCAGCTTCAGGCGGTTGAGCGCGTCCTTAAAAGAACGCGCGGTATTGAAACTTACGAAATTATTCCAGAAGAAAAATTAGTAGGACTACTCGAACCATGGCTTGGCACAGGTAATGTGACCGCCGACTTGCCCATCCCGATTATGATTGATGTCACGCTTAACCCTGAACAGAGATTTAACGAAAAAGGACTCCGCATCGAATTAACGGCAGTTGCGCCAGGCGCAAAACTCGACACACATGGGCGGTGGCGACAGAATCTTGAACGTGGTGTTCAAACCCTGAGATTACTTGCAGGGTTGATTTTGATTCTCGTAACGATTGCGACGGCAACAGTTATCATATTTGCTACCCGCGCTGGCCTCGGTACAAATAAAGAGACTGTTGAGGTTCTGCATCTTATTGGTGCAAGAGATAAATTCATTTCGCGTCAGTTCGAAAGGCAATTTCTGACACTTTCTCTGCTTTCTTGCGCGATTGGCTATGCCGCCGCCGCAGGTATTTTTCATATGTTCTTCACACTGATGACAGATATGGAAGATATACAATTTTATCTTCTACTTTTAGGCGTCCCTGTTCTTTCTATTTTAATGACATGGCTGATTATCAGAAATTTTGTTATTCGCACGCTGGCGAAAGCGCTGTGAATTCGATGAGACTTCGTTATGAAACTTGACAAACCTCAAGAAGACAGACTCTGGTTAAGTGCGCTTCTCTATTTCGCTTTTGGCTTAACAATATTGTTCATTGTTAGTTTCTTATTATTCGCGCAAGGCAGACGCCATGATGCAATGAACGCACCTGAAAAACCCACGGCTGATGGAATAGTAATTTTAACAGGCATGTCCGATGAACGTATCCGCCAAGGACTTGCTTTACTGGGTGAAGGCTATGCAAAACGCGCATTGGTTTCGGGTGTTCACAAATCTGCCGATATGGATAGGATTTTAAGCTTTGCCGAATTTGACCCAGCCAGGATTTCTTGTTGTGTTGATCTTGATTACCGCGCCACGAATACAGTAGGCAATGCCGGAGAGACCGCTATGTGGGTGCGGACTCATGGGTATCGATCCATCATAATGGTGACAAGCACGCATCACATCCCGCGCAGTTTAATAGAGCTTCGGCGCGTAATTCCTAACGTCTTAATTCACCCCTATGCTGTCAACGCACCGGGCGTACAAATACAATCATGGTGGCGTTATCCCGGCACGCTTGGCCTTTTGCTCGGCGAATATGTGCGATATTTACTCTCTCTGTTCGATCTAACCGGGGATCATATGGTGTTATCCTGATGTCTGGCATCCCTATAAAAACGAAACTTGCCGTCCTCTGGCCTTATTTGGCTTTGCTGGCGCTTGCACTCACAGCTTCAGGCTTCTGGTATTTAGGAGCCGCAAAGATTAAGAAATCACTATATGAAAGCCCTGACATCAGTTTCAACAACATCTCTGTGCGTGGTTTTCCCAGCCAGTTTCGGGTGATTTTAGAGAATTATAGCATCCAGCTACCACAGGGAAATCTATCAGGCGAAAAACTGACCGCCGTGCGGATGTTTTACGACTTTAATCATACAATTATCTGGGCAGAGGGAAGTTTGCAGTTTCAAGGGAAATCCGGCGATCAACTTACCCTCACCGGAGATGCAATGCAGGCCAGCCATGTCATGAGCAAAGACGGCGATGATTATTTTGCTGATGCGCGGATATCTGTTGACCTGCAAAACCCCCATATTCAAGTTCGTCCGGTTTTTGTTGAAGGAACGAATATATCATCCGACCAGATACAATTTTACAGCCTTCCGACTGAAACCAATCAAACGCGTATGCTGTTTAATGCAGGCAATCTCATTTTTGCCAAAACTAATGATCAAAATATCCTGAGTTTAAAAAAGACGATTGTGGAAACACAGTTCCCTAAAACGCCTGACGCAAGTGACAACATCACACTCAATAATATGGTACTGGATATTAATCTACCATCCGGTGAATTACTCGCCATTCAGGCGGACGGTCAGCTCGGACGGAGTAACAAAGGATATCTCGACGGCACGCTCAATTTAAACTTTAAGAACATGACATCAGTTTTGAAAATTTTAAACACCCGCGGTATTTTGACATCGGATCAAACCGCCCTCTTATCTTTCGCGCTTCAGCTAAAGACTAACCCTACAAAAGAAAGTACATCAGACACTGACACGTTCCCTTTGACACTTGCCTTTAAACGCGGGCGGACATTTTTCGGGCCAATTGACATTGGCCCAGCACCTAAACTTTAAAACTTAATCTGTTTTATGCGGCGATTCAGTCCGCCCAAAATTCACGTCGTCAGTATCTTGACCAGCTTCGATAATACTGCGGCGAATATCGCGTGTGCGTGAAAAAAGTTTCTCCAACGCCTCGCCATCTTTCCATCTAATCGCACGTTGCAAGCTTGTGAGATCCTCACTAAAACGGGCAAGCATTTCCAGCACAGCCTCGCCATTATTCATAAACACATCACGCCACATCACAGGGTCAGATGCCGCGATGCGGGTAAAGTCCCTAAATCCGCCGGCACTATATTTAATCACTTCGCTTTGTGTCACAGCTTCCAAATCTGCAGCCGTGCCAACAATATTAAACGCAATTAAATGCGGCACATGGCTGGTAATCGCCAGCACAAGATCATGGTGATCGGCATCCATGATTTCCACATCCGACCCCATGGCACGCCATAAATCCGAAATGGTCTGCACAGCTTGTTTATCAGTTTCAGAATCAGGTGTGAGGATACACCAACGGTTATCAAACAATTCGGCAAAACCAGCCTCAGGCCCGGAAAGCTCCGTTCCAGCAATCGGGTGTGCAGGCACAAAGGTCGTATTTTCAGTAAGATGCTCATGCACAGCATCCATGACTGATTTCTTCACCGATCCGACATCTGTTACAATCGCGCCGGGCTTTAATGATGGCGCCATATCTCTGACAATTTCGGCTATCATCCCGACAGGTACATTTAAAAATACAATATCTGCATCAGCTACAGCCCCTTTTAGGCTGTCCGCTATACTGTCAACAAAACCAATATTCAGGGCTTTCTCGCGTGTTTCCGCGCTGCGCGCATAACCTGTTATATGCGCCGCCAAGTCAACACGCTTGAGCGCATGCCCGATTGACGACCCGATTAGGCCCATGCCGATAAGAGTGATGTGAGGCTTATCCATTATTTCCAGCCATCTCCTGAAATACCTCAATAACCAGCTGATTGGCTTCTTCAGTGCCAATCGTCAACCTCAGCGCATCCGGCAGCCCATAGGCTGTCAATCCACGCAAAATAAGCCCGCGCTCATTGAGTTTTTGCTCTGCTTGTGCCGCGCTCAACCCATTTTCCGGATCAAATTTAATAAGCAAGAAATTGGCATGACTTGGTAAAACCTCGAACCCTGCCCCACTTATCTGCTGGAAAAGCCGGTCACGCCATTCATCATTATGCTTGATGGAGGCTTGCACATGCGCTTGGTCTTCTATCGCCGCAATACCTGCCACTTGAGCTGGCGTAGACACATTAAACGGCCCCCGCAGGCGATTAATCACCGCCGCAATCGGTGCGGGACAATAGGCCCATCCCAGACGAAGTGCCGCCAAACCGTAAATTTTGGAAAAGGTGCGTGTCGTTACGACATTCTGCGTTTCTTCGACAAGCGCAAATCCATCTTCATAATCAGTTGTAAGGACATATTCGGCGTAAGCACCATCCAAAACCAGAAGCATATTTTCCTGTAACCCGGCATGCAGGCGGCGTACTTCCGAAGCTGAAATCATTGTACCAGTCGGATTATTAGGGTTAGCCAAGAAAACAATTTTAGTCTTATCGTTCACAGCATCTAGAATGGCATCTACATCTGCCGTCAGATTAGTTTCAGCCACACTTACAGGTCGTGCACCCGTTGCCAGACTGGCAAGCTTATAGACAAGAAAACCATGTTCGGTATGAATAGCTTCATCGCCGGGTTGTAAATAAGCAGTCGCCATAATTTGCAACAGCTCATCAGAACCAAAACCGCAAACAATTTTGTTGACATCCAACTTGTGTGCCTTAGCGAGTGCCTCTCGCAGAGCCACACTATGCCCGTCAGGATAAATCTCCAGATTTTCTCCAGCCATGCGGTAGGCTTCTAACGCATTGGGACTTGCGCCAAGCGGGTTTTCATTCGCCGAGAGTTTAAATATTTTTTCTTGTCCGGGCAGAGACTCTTTACCGCCAACATAGGGCGGTAAGTCCATAATCCCGTTTCTGGGTTGCGGGCCTGTCATCAGCTTTTCTCTCCGACCAAAAGCGAGTCCATAATTTCAAGACTTCCAAAACTACCTACCACCTCACCAATCCTATCGGTATTCATAAACCCTTCAACCATAATGAGGTGATGCGTGTCAGAACTTGTCAGAATATGCGCGTCTTTACTATCCGCCGGAAACCCCTCTATCGGGCAACTTAGCAACGTCACATCCTCACCCGACGGCTCAATAGCAATACAACCGACACAAAGTGATTTGATGTCTGCTTTGCGCGCCTGACTTAAATAGGGCAAGGCAGCAAAAACCGTCACACCTTCGGGCAAGTTTTCCCACCAATTCGTATTTTCCAACGGCAATACGGCGATGGTATTGGCATTTGCATCGAGTTCTCCAAGCGCATCATTTGGATTATCAATCAGCTTATATTCTGCGGCATTACCAAATCTTTCACGCGCAGTCGTGAGCGTCTCAGACAAATGCAGGACTTGCAGAGGTGTCTGCTGACTAACCGAGGCTGCAATAATTTCGCGCCATATAGCCGAAAAACCGGATACCGGCATATCCAACTCACATTCCTTAAACCAAGTCAGAAAACGCCGCATCTGAACGATTTCACGAGCAGGACGCAATATGCGGCTATCACCAGATTGCGCCTTCGCTTCAGCAACAGAAGACACGAGCCGGGAACGTTGCGCCAGCAATTCCAAAATAGCTTTATCTGTTTTATCTATCTGCTCACGAATATCTTCTAGGCTGAGCATTTTCTGTCCTGTGTCTTCAGTCATCTTGTTCTATCCAACATGTACCTAAGAATGGTAGTCATAATAGCGTAAATACTTAAAATCAAAGCATAGATTGACATTTTTAACAGTTCGCGTCATTTACGGGTAATTATGCAGGAAATACAGTCAGATAAGTCAGATGAAGGGTCTATTACAGGCGAAAGCAAAGTTCATGTTTTCGACTCTGCCCTGCAATTAGTGAGCGGCGAGAGCTTGCAACCGTTTTCTGTAGCCTATTGCAGTTGGGGCAAGCTGAATGCGGACAAATCTAATACGATTTTAATTTGCCACGCCCTTACTGGTGATCAATTTGCGGCTGGTGACAACCCGATGACCCAACGCCCAGGCTGGTGGAACACCATGATTGGACCTGGCAAGCCCTTAGATCCAGAAAAATATTTCATTATTTGCAGTAATGTAATTGGTGGATGCAGTGGTTCTACCGGTCCTGCGAGTATTAATCCTGAGACAGGCAAACCATACGGACTGGATTTTCCGGTTATCACCATTACAGATATGGTGCGCGCACAGGAAAAATTGCTCGAAGCACTAGGCATCGACTCGCTCTTGACGGTCATAGGTGGATCAATGGGCGGGATGCAAGTGCTGGAATGGGCCAATTCATTCCCTGAAAAAGTATTTAGCGCAATTCCCATTGCTGGTTCTGCACGTCATTCAGCCCAAAATATTGCATTTCACGAGGTTGGGCGGCAGGCCATAATGGCGGATATTGATTGGCATGGCGGCGACTATCATGCGGAGAAAACACAACCGCGCAAAGGTCTGGCAGTGGCACGCATGGCGGCACATATCACCTATTTGTCAGAAACAGCTTTGACGCGGAAATTTGGACGTAATCTCCAAGACCGTGACGCGCTAAGCTATGGTTTTGAAGCTGATTTCCAAATTGAGAGTTACCTGCGCCATCAGGGTTTCACTTTTGTGGAACGCTTTGACGCCAATAGTTATCTCTACATCACCCGCGCCATGGATTATTTTGACATTGCGGCAGAACATAACGGAAAGCTTGCCGAGGCATTTACCAATTCCGACACGCGCTTCTGCGTTGTGTCCTTCACCAGTGACTGGCTGTTTCCGACGTCTGAAAGTATTCATGTTGTACGCGCGTTAAATGCCGCAGGTGCAAATGTCAGTTTTGTCGAAATAGAAAGCGATAAAGGGCATGATGCGTTTCTACTCGATGAGCCAGAAATGTTTAAAACATTAAATGGTTTTCTCAGTTCTGTTGCCAAAGACCGAGGGCTGTTATGAGTAAGGGCAAAGCAACTGCATCATCAAGCGTTTCAGACCGTAAGGATTTACAACTTATTTGCGATCTCATCCCGCGCGAGTCGCGTGTGCTGGATATTGGCTGCGGGGAAGGCGATTTGCTCGACCTTCTGAAATTAGAAAAAAATATTGACGGTAGAGGTGTTGAAATATCTCAGGCAGGTGTGAATGCTTGCGTGGCACGCGGATTATCGGTCGTTCAGGGCGATGCAGATAGAGATCTTAAGCATTTCCCGGATAACGGGTTTGACTATGCCATTTTAAGTCAAACGCTGCAGGCCACGCAGCGTCCTGACTCAGTGCTTAAGGAATTAGCACGAATTGGCAAAAAGCTCATTGTGTCCTTCCCGAATTTTGCCAATTGGCGCGTGCGATTTTATCTCATGTTTAAAGGCCGGATGCCTGTCACATCCACACTGAATGCTCAATGGTATAATACGCCGAACATTCATCTCTGCACGATTGAGGATTTTATTAGCCTTTGCGATGAGCTGGATTTGAAAATCGAAAAAAGCTTCATTCTTTCGAATGATAAAGTCAAACATGTAGAAAGTTCTGCTGGCCCCCTAATGAACTTAATCGCTGAACAAGGCTTGTTTATTGTCTCCTCTGATACGCAGACGTGACTTTAAAACTTGTCCATTCGCGGAATAAGCGCCGGACGTGATACCGGTTTCAACACAAATGAGCGGGTTCTGGCACGATTAACAGGGGCATAGACCAGCTTTTGGGCTTCAACAATATTCAAACCACATAATTGCGGCAAAACCCGGCGCATTGGACGTTCAATCAGTTTGGCAATACGCGTCATTGGGATCCAGCGGATAGGCGGTGCCGCTAGACACGCTGACCAAGTCAAGGGAGAGAAACCAGCATCACGCAATAAATGCCTTAACTGACGGCGGCTGAAAGGACGCCCACTGCCCCATGGGGTAATATCACGGCGAGCCCAGATACCACTGCGGGACGGCACCACAATAAGCACACGCCCACCAGGCACCAATACGCGCCATAATTCATGCATCATCGTTTCAGGGTCGTATGTCATTTCCAATGCGTGAATAATCAAAACACAATCAACCGAATTATCGGCCAAGGGTAGATGCACCTCATTAACCAACGCCGTTTTGTTTTCCCTACCTTCAGGCCAGGGTACAACACCCATAGTGGCTGGCATAAAGGCCGTCGCATTGTCCCCAGGCCAATTACGTTCAATATAGGGCAGGCCATAACCTATCGTACAGAGTCGCTGATCTTTCAGCGATGGCCAGCTCTCAACAAGCCGCTCGGATAATAATTCAAGCGCAAGCTGCCCGATTTTCCCCGCGTAAAATTCTTTTAAATCCAGAATGTCAAAGCGCATGTAAATAACTTAGCAGAACAAATAGCAAATTACTCATAGACAGGCTAAATTAATTCTCAGAAAGTGAAAATATGATGCAAGAAATTGAAGTCGTCCAAATCCCCTGTCTGAGTGATAATTATGGATATTTGGTACACCATGTGTCCAGCGGCGAAACCGCCAGTATTGATACGCCCGATGCAGCCCCTCTGCTTGCAACATTAGCAGACAGAAGATGGGAGCTTACCGCAATTTTCAACACGCATCATCATTATGACCATGTTGGCGGTAATTTGGAATTGAAAGAAAAAACCGGATGCAAAATTTTCGGCCCAGCTGGAGAGGCCGATAAAATCCCCGGTTTAGACGAGGCCCTTGACGATGGTGACATGATTTCTCTGGGCAGTGAGCAGATAAGGATACTTAATGTAGGCGGGCATACCAAAGGTCACATTGCCTATTATTTTTTCGAAAGTAGCTGTGCCTTTGTCGGAGATACTTTATTCATGCTCGGATGCGGACGTCTGTTTGAAGGCACACCACAACAAATGTGGTCGTCCCTCAAAAAAATCGCCAATCTCCCACCTGAAACACTGATTTATTGCGCACATGAATATACTGAGGCGAATGCACGTTTTGCCGAGACAATTGATCCTGATAACCAAAATCTGACAGAGCGCATTGCGGATATAAAGGCTCTTCGTTCTGCAGACAAACCCACTGTACCCGCCAGTATTGCGGTTGAACTCGCCACCAATCCATTTTTGCGTGCAGGGGACCCAGCCATTCAAAACCATCTGGGCATGGCCGGTGCAAATATCGTCGATGTCTTTGCCGAGATACGCACCCTTAAAGATAATTATTAGGGGCTCAGTGTCATGTCATTCGATAACATCACCACCGAGGCATAATGGTTGAGACACATATCATGGTAAGCGGCGCGATTGCCGAGGAACTCCCTTGGGTTGACCCGCTGGCCTATTTCTCAGTAGTTGCCGAAACACCCTACGCAATCTGGTTAGATTCTGCCGACACATGCCACCCCGCCGGGCGGTATAGTTTTATCATGCACGACCCATTTGAGACACTGACACTCAAAAATCCACATGATAACCCTTTCACTCAACTAAAAACCAAGCTGGCACAATGGCAAGAGGACTGGGCTGGGCTTGAAGCACACTGGCCCGACTCTCCCCCTTTTAAAGGCGGCGCGGCGGGGCTGTTCGGTTATGATTTGGCGCAAAGTCTTGAAAAACTGCCACCGCATCTCCCACCCTATGCTGTTGATGATACTCGGCTTCCTGATATGGCTGTTGGCTATTACGACCTCGTGCTTGGCTTCGACCATCAGAAACATCGTTGTTTTGTTTTCTCTACAGGTTTTCCGGCCCATGGCGCGGCAGAACGTAGTAATCTCGCCCGCCTCAAAATTGAAAACTTAAAAAAAACCCTGCATGGTCTACCCAAGGTACCTGCTGCACATTTCCCAGCATCCGGCAAAATGGATGGTTACATAAATGCCGATATAGAGGCCTCTATTTTTAAATCGAGGGTGCAAAAAGTCATTGATTACATTCATGCGGGCGATATTTTTCAAGCGAGTTTGTCCCACAGATTTAGCGGGCATATTGCTTCAGATGACACGCCGCTGACCTATTACGCCCGACTCCGGCACATCTCACCAGGGCCTTTTGCCGGATATGCCAATTTTGGCAACTGGGTGCTGGCGTCAGCCTCACCTGAAAGATTTCTGGAATGCAAACATCAACGCGTGGAAACGCGCCCAATTAAAGGTACACGCCCCCGCAGTGGAGATCCGAAAACTGACATGGCATTGCTCGAAGACCTTAAAACCAGTCAGAAGGATAGAGCGGAGAATGTGATGATTGTTGACCTTCTCCGCAATGATCTATCGCGAGTATGCGAAGACGGCAGTATGAAGGTCTCAGCCCTATGCGAGCTTGAGACCTTTGAGACAGTCCACCATCTGGTATCTATTATTTCAGGCCAGCTTCGTAGTGGTATGTCGCCACCGGATTTACTTGAAGCATGTTTCCCTGGCGGCTCTATATCCGGCGCCCCTAAAATCCGTGCTATGGAGATTATCGCTGAACTTGAGAATAACACGCGTGGGCCTTACACAGGCGCGTTAGGGTATATCGGTTTTGATGGTGCTATGGATATGAACATTCTCATCAGAACCGCTGTCATACGTGACAAGAAAATAACCTTTCAAGTGGGTGGCGGTATTGTCGCAGATAGTCAACCCGAAGCAGAATATCTTGAAACACTCGATAAAGCCCGGGGACTTATTACAGCCATCGGTGTTGAAATTAAAACACGAGACGTCGAGAAAATATCATCATGATTTTACTGATTGATAATTATGACAGTTTTGTACATACGCTGGCACGCTATATTGGAGAGCTTGGCCTTGACCGTGTGGTTGTGCGTCATGACTCGGTTGACATAGCCGCCATTCAGCAACTTAACCCTGAGGCCATTATCATTTCACCCGGCCCTGCCACACCCGAAAAAGCAGGTATTAGCATCGAACTTGTGCGCCATTTTCGTGGCACGATTCCTATACTTGGTGTATGTCTGGGACATCAAGCAATTGCGGTAGCTTATGGCGGTACAGTTGACCGCGCCCCACGTCCTCGTCATGGTGTATCTGATTACATTTATCACAAGAAACATGCTTTGTTCGACAATCTCCCCATGCCATTCGAAGCGGCACGTTATCATGCGCTTTGCGTCACGCGGACACCTGAAGGGTTGACTGAAATTGCTCATACACAAGATAAGCTCGTGATGGCGCTGGCAAATGATGACGATAGGGTTTACGGCTATCAATTCCATCCCGAGAGTATTTTAACGCAAAACGGACATCAGCTGCTGTCTAATTTTTTCACCTGCGCAGGCATCCTACATAATACTTTTCAATCAGATGAAATGCCGGAAATGATTAAGGCAGGATAGAGATGATATGGCTTAACGGCAGTTTCGAAGATACCAGCAAAATTTCTTCTTCAGATAGAGGGTTTTTGCTCGGAGATGGCGTTTTTGAAACCCTCCATGCAACCGGCAAAACAGATGTGGCTGTGGTATTTTTTAATCAACACTGGCAACGCTTAACCACGGCGCTTAACCTCGTTGAGATAGACATTCCCTATGCTGCCAATGATATTCTTGCCGCCTGCCAGCATCTCATTAAGCACATGCTCTTTGAAAATAATAATGATCAGTCGCAGTCTTTTGTGTTGCGGCTCTCCGTCAGTCGCGGAAATGGCGGACGCGGTCTTTCCATCAGTCCGGATGAGAAACCAAACTGGTTGTTAACAGCCGCCCCATGCCCGCCACCGCCAAAGTCAGTATCTCTGCACGTCAGCACCCTATGCCGCCCTTCAAAAAACCTCACAAGCCGGATTAAATCACTTTCCTATATGGATAATATTCTGGCTCGAAAAGAAGCAGTCCAAGCAGGTGCGGATGAAGCCTTGTTGCTCAATGAAAAAGGGCATGTGTCTTGTGCAGCCGCAGCAAATATTTTTGTTTTTGAAAACAATAGATGGGTCACACCACTAATAAGTGACGGGGCTTTGGATGGCATTGTGCGTGGGGAAATATTGAATATGAGCAAACTTGATGGGGTGCCGATAATAGAAGAAAGTCTGACACTGGCGCAGGTTCATGAGGCAGACCATTTATTTATCTGTAATAGCCTAACCGGTGCAGTGCCGGTGATAGAAATTAATGGCGTGCCAAAAGAAAAATCGCCCGCAATGCAGGCGATTTCTGAAATTCATAAGTCGGGGTGAGTCCCAGACACTTAGTCCTTTGGCTCAATAACCTGACGACCACGATACATGCCGCTTTTCAAATCAATATGATGGGGGCGATGCAATTCGCCACTATCTGGATTTTCGACATAGGTAGTGCTTTTCAGCGCATCAGAAGCACGTCGCATACCGCGTCTGGACGGTGTCGTTTTTCGCTTTGGTACAGCCATTTTGAAACTCCATAAAATATTTGAGATTTTATAGGGCAGAAGCGGTGAAACGTCCACCCCTATTGCCCGCTATTTACGCAAAACCTGCCAGATAGTGCCATTCTCTCCCTCAGCCAAGATATAAAGGCTCCCGTCAGGAGCTGTACGAATATCTCTTAGGCGTTCCTTAATATCCGAAAACAGCGTTTGTTGGTCACCGGGAGTCCTATCCTGCATATCAATGCGATAAACATTTTTGAACCTCAGGCTTGTTAAAAATAAATCGCCTTGCCATTTTGGAAACAATTCGCCCTGATAAAGGGTCATGCCCGATGGCGCGATTGAAGGATCCCAATAGGTCAAGGGCTGCTCCATGCCGGGCAAGGACGTGTAGGGCGAGATTGTTGCACCGCTATAATCAATGCCATAGGTAATTGCAGGCCAGCCATAATTCACCCCTGGGCGCATGAGATTAAGTTCATCGCCGCCGCGTGGGCCGTGCTCATGCGTATAAATCAGATTTGATTGCGGGTCATAAACGACTGCCTGCGGATTCCTATGCCCGTAGCTGAAAATTTCCGGTAGCACACCAGATTGGTTAATAAATGGATTATCGGGCGGCACATCGCCGGTTTCTGTTAGACGGAGAATTTTTCCGGAGCTAGAGCTTAAATCTTGCGCTTTTTCACGCTCATCAAAAGCATCGCCATGCGTCAGGATAAGTGAACCATCGTTCAAAAACACAAGCCTGCCACCATAATGCACAGGGCGATTACGATTTTGAGTTTTATAGAGTATTTCTGGATTCATGAGCGTATCACCCTCCAGACGGGCACGCATCAGCACCAGATGGTTGGCTTCAGATGTCCCGGCGGCATAAGTCAGATAGACGAGATTATTCGTCGTGAAATTAGGATGGAGAACAACATCCATCAAACCGCCTTGCCCCTCATAAAGGACTTCTGGGACATTATGTATAGGATCCGATACCTTGCCATTACTCACGCGTTTTAGAGAGCCAGAAAGTTCTGTCACCAGCAAATCACCATTTGGCAGGAAAGCCAGCCCCCATGGCTCATTTAGTTCATCGGTGATTTTTACCAGACGGTAATCCACCGCAATTGCAGGCTGTGTAAAAACCACAAAGCTAAATAAGAAAAAAGCTATAAATAAACTTGCAAGATATTTCATATTATTCATATTTCTGGGTATAGATTAAAACTGTTCATTTAAAAAGATAGTCATGCCAAAAATTATAAAATCAATTTTGACACTCATCTGTGCCTTTGTTCCTGCCATGGTGATATTAAACCTTCTTGGCATTACTTTGGTAACAAGTTTTGCCATGATGGAAATCATTGCCATGGGTATTGATGTACCGAATAATGTCTGGCTGGCAACGATAAGTCACGATCTGATTTATCTTGCTCCACTATATTCAATTATTTTTGGGGTTGGGCTGGTGATTTCCCTAATAGCAGCTGACTTCGCATCAAGGTTTTTACCTTTCAACCGGTATTTAATTGACGTGACGGCAGGCATTGTCTCAGCCTTGACTGCACTGACATTGATGAACAACTTACTCGGTGTCACACCTATAGGTGCATCCAGAACCATTGCAGGATTACTAGCCTTATCTGCATGTAGCGGGTTAGCTGCTCTTACCTTCAGCTTCATAAGACGTAAAATAACTTCTTAGGGCCATACCCACTAAGTCGCCTTAAATTCTAGCCTTCTTTGATGAAGGAGAGGCTCGGTATAACCGCTAGGCTGTTCTTTACCTTTGAAAACCAAATCACACGCCGCTTGAAACGCAATACTACCCTCAAAATCATCCGCCATTGGCTTATATTCTGGATCGCCCGCATTTTGACCGTCCACAACCGTCGCCATGCGCTTCATCGTTTCCATAACCTGTGCCTCATCAACAATGCCGTGAAGCAACCAATTCGCCATATGCTGGCTGGAAATCCTCAATGTCGCGCGGTCTTCCATTAAACCAACATTATGAATATCCGGTACTTTTGAACAGCCAACACCCTGTTCAACCCAGCGCACAACATAACCGAGAATACCCTGTGCGTTGTTATCCAACTCCTGCTGAATATCCGACTCACCCCAATTTGGGCGCTCGGCTACAGGAATAGATAAAATATCTTCAATCGCCGCACGTGGGCGCGACGCTAACGTGTCTTGAATCGCATCCACATCTACCATGTGATAATGAAGCGCATGAAGAGTTGCCGCAGTTGGCGACGGTGCCCAAGCACAATCCGCACCAGCTTTTGGGTGGCCGATTTTGGTATTCAGCATATCCGCCATCAAATCTGGCATTGCCCACATACCTTTGCCAATTTGGGCTTTGCCTTTAAGACCGCATTCAAGTCCGACATCCACATTCCAATCTTCATAAGCAGTCAGCCAAGACGCCGCTTTCATATCCGCCTTACGGATCATTGGCCCGGCCATCATGGATGTATGAATCTCATCGCCTGTGCGGTCTAGAAAGCCTGTATTAATGAAAATCACACGCTGTTTGGCCGCACGGATACATTCTTTTAAATTAAGCGTCGTGCGGCGTTCCTCATCCATAATCCCTATTTTAAGGGTCAATGGCGCAAGACCAAGTTCAGTTTCCACATCGGCAAAAAGCTGATTACAAAAAGCAACTTCTTCAGGCCCATGCATTTTCGGCTTCACAATATAGACCGAACCCGCGGGACTATTTTTTGCCGCTACATCAGTTTTGTTCAAATCATGCCAGGCCAATAAACCCGTCATCAGCGCATCCATGATACCTTCTGGAATTTCATTACCATCTGAATCGAGAATGGCGGGGTTGGTCATGAGGTGCCCGACATTGCGAATGAGCATGAGGCTCAGTCCTTTCAACGTCACCGGCGCGCCAATTGCGCTTATGTAATCGCGGTTTTTGTTCAAGGATCGGGTGATTGTTTTACCCCCTTTAACCATATCGCAAGCGAGATCCCCGCGTAACAAACCAAGCAGATTACGATAGGTCTCAACCTTATCCTCGGCATCTACAGCCGCGACAGAGTCTTCACAATCCATAATCGTAGTTACCGCTGACTCAAGCTCGACATCTGCAATGCCCGCCGGGTCATCGCGCCCAATGGGATGGTCACGGTTAATGATTATGTCGATATGCAAATCATGATTGCACAACAAAATAGAACTCGGTGCAACTGCAGAGCCTTGATAACCGATAAATTTTTCAGGTGAGGCAAGAGCTGTTATATCACCAGAGGCGAGCGTTGCCTGCAATGCCCCATCCGAAATCTCATAAGCAGTAACATCCGCATGGCTGGCATTTTCAAGTCCGACGAAATCATCAAGAAACGCTTTGGCGCGCTTAATAACTTCTGCACCGCGAAGCGGATTATAACTGCCCTCAGGTGCCAAATCGCCTTCTCTGGAGATGACATCCGTACCGTAAAAAGCATCATACAAACTGCCCCAGCGTGCATTGGCAGCGTTTAATGCATATCTGGCATTTTTAACCGGAACAACGAGTTGGGGTCCGGCAATATCAGCAATCTCAGGATCCACATTATCGGTCTCAATCGAGAAAGCATCTCCTTCCGGCAGAAGATATCCAATATCTTCAAGAAACTGACGATATGCCGCCGCATCAAATGCTTGTCCGGCACTATTGGCAAGCCAATCATCAATTTGTTTTTGCAACTCGTCGCGCTTTGCTAACAAATCCTTATTGGTTTGTGCATGTTTCAGTAAAATATTAGAACAGGCCTGCCAGAACTGTTCCGCAGTTATGTCCAGATCGGCAGTGGCTTCATTGGCGACGAAATCAACTAAGAGTTCATCAATGTGTAAATCATTAATAACTTTACGACTTTGCATCAGGATTACTCAGATTATTTATAAATAAAGGAACCATACGATATACTTTTTTTAATATGTGAAGTAAATTTAAATGGTGTTGATAAATTGTCTTATTTATCAAGGCTATTCAGCAAATCTACCCGGTCAACAAAAAATCTTTTTCCTGAGAGGTAAAGTAAAGGGATACCAGATGCAGCCAGCACAGAAAAAACAATCAGCGTTATGGTATATGGTTCCGCAACATTATTATTAAATAGAACATCTGCAAGAATGCCCGCAAGTGTCCCACCAACACCAAGCCCGACGAGGTTCATTGTCAGGATATAAAAGGCGATAAGTGTCGCTTTATATCTAGGGGGTGATAATTCCTGCACTGTGGAGAAACTTGGGCCATAAACGAGACCCAATTGAAAATAGGCAAAAAACATCCCAACCCAAAAAATTGGCGCATTCGGGTCGGACAGGCGATACATCAGACCAATCGGTAGCAAAATCAGAAATGCCCAAAATAAAAACATGGGTCGCCCACTATTGGTTTTTCTCTGCCAGATATCACCAAGAATGCCTCCTGAAAGATTACCCAAAATACCGGCAAAAACTGCAATCCAACCTGACTTCACCAAAATATCAGATTTCTCAAAACCGCGTTCCTGTACCAGCCAGAGTTGTTCAAAGGCCGCCGCTCCAAGCATGACGTGAAACATCACCCCCGCAATGATGACATAACGCAAAGAAGAATATTGCCTTATCAATTTCAAAATATTTGAAATAATTTCTTTGAAGGGCATTTTCTCAATATTTTGAGAGCTCGAAGAGAGGCCCATACGCGGCGTTTCAGGCAGAAATAAGAGGAAAAGCGCAATGACAACGCCGACACCTCCAATCAGCAGGAAACATGTCCGCCAGCCAATTAACGGGCCAATATATCCCGCGATTAAAAGGCTGGCCGCAATCCCAAGCGGCACACCCAGATAATAGATGGCAGATACAAGACCTAATTCCGCCTTATTATATCTATCCGATAAAAGCGAGAGCGACGTCGGCGTTGCAACACTTTCACCAACCCCAATAAGCATACGCGGTATTAGCATCGCTGTGAAACTTCTTGCCATGCCAGAAAACGCCGTTAACAGACTCCACAATCCAAGCCCAAATGCGAGTAGCCTTGGTCTGTGCAACCTATCGGCAAGCGTTCCCATAAACAAACCCATTATCGAGTAAAACAGAATGAAAGAAAAACCAGTCAGCAAACTATATTGGAAATTACTCAAATTCAAATCTGGTTTAATATCATTTGCAAAGCTTGCAATGAGTTGTCTATCGACAAAATTCAAAATATTGATGAAGGTCAAAAGTGCAAGAAGCAGATGACTGCTCATTCGTGACCCTGTATCTGTTTCTAAAACCTGCGACGCATTCTTCTTTTTATTCGACAAATTATTTCTCCAACAGACAGATTAAATTATTGATATAATTTATCTTTGCCGACTAAGATTAATCTGTAAACATTTAATAAATATCTGTGTCATCAAACCTGCTTATTAGGAATTATCTCCATGAGCTCAGCGCCGATTGAAGATGAACAAAATCTCATAGAGTTAGTGAATCGTCCCAATATGGACAAATTTGTCTGGGATGATCCTTTTCTTTTGGAAGATCAACTCACCAATGAAGAAAAAATGTTTCGAGACTCAGCGCGCTCATTTGCCAATGAACATTTGGTCGGGCGAGTTCGTAAGGCATATACGGATGAAATTGTAGACACTGAGACCATTCCACTTATGGGTAAGCTTGGGCTGTTAGGTGTCACATTGCCGGAAAAATATGGCGGTGTCGGTGCAAATTATGTTTCCTATGGTCTTGTTGCCAGAGAAATTGAACGCATTGATAGCGGCTATCGTTCCATGATGTCGGTGCAATCCAGCCTCGTTATTTATCCTATCTATGCCTATGGCAGCGACGCACAGAAAGATAAATATTTGCCAGGGCTAACATCAGGCGAAAAAATTGGCTGCTTTGGCC
This sequence comes from Candidatus Micropelagos thuwalensis, assembly GCF_000469155.1. Taxonomy (NCBI): domain Bacteria; kingdom Pseudomonadati; phylum Pseudomonadota; class Alphaproteobacteria; genus Candidatus Micropelagius; species Candidatus Micropelagius thuwalensis. The sequence continues at coordinate 102,310 of NZ_AWXE01000005.1, forward strand.
TTACAGAACCCGAAGCCGGCTCAGACCCTGCGGGTATGAAAACTGTCGCAGAAAAAACCAACAAGGGCTATAGGATAACCGGCTCGAAAATCTGGATTTCTCATGCTCCGATTGCCGATATATTTGTCATCTGGGCAAAATCGCAGGCACATAACAATACCATTCGAGGCTTTGTACTTGAAAAAGGCATGGCCGGCCTCGAAACTAAGAAAATCCATAACAAGCTTTCTCTCCGGACCTCTATTACAGGTGAAATCATCCTGAATGATGTTGAGGTAAGCGAAGATCATCTCCTGCCGCACATAGAAGGGCTCAAAGGCCCGTTTGGCTGTCTAAACAGGGCACGTTACGGTATTTGCTGGGGGTCAATGGGCGCGGCGGAGTTTTGCTGGCATGCGGCGCGAGACTATGGCCTCAACAGAAAACAATTCGGCAAGCCTCTAGCACATACACAATTATTTCAGAAAAAACTTGCCGATATGCAAACCGAAATTGCGCTCGGTCTGCAGGGTGCGTTAAGGCTTGGTCGGATGATCGATAATGCCAGCGCAGCACCTGAAACCATCAGCCTGATGAAAAGAAATAATTGTGGTAAGGCGCTGGATATTGCCAGACAAGCTAGAGATATGCATGGCGGTAATGGCATCTCGTTGGAATATGATGTCATGCGTCACGTGCAAAACCTTGAGACGGTGAACACCTATGAAGGGACGCATGATATTCACGCCTTAATTCTTGGGAGGTCGCAAACGGGTGCGCAAGCATTCTTCTAGACACTATTATTATTAATTTTCTTGTCTTCAGATTTTAAACAAAAAAAGGGCGGCTCAAAAGCCGCCCTAGTTAAATTTGTTTTAAAGCTAACTTAGAATTCTTTAGCTACTGTGAGACCATATATCGCTCCTGGTGCAGGATACGCACCCTGAGAATCGGAGCCTGGTACGTTGAATGCTGTTTGAATGAATTCATCATCATTGATATTTCTGCCCCATAGAGTTACGGAGAAACCATTATCCCTGTTAGTGATATTCAATGCAGCATTTATCATGTCGACACCTCTTGGAGCAATTGCCTCTGAAACAGTGTCAGTTGCTTGGTGCTCAGCCTCATGGAAATATTCAATTCTTAGAAGGCCATCAGTATTCTCTGATAAGTCAAATCTATAATTACCTGATAAAGAGAATGATAAGTCAGGAATACTAGCAGGTGTTGTACCACTTATATCTCTATATATCTCACCAGGTGCACAGTCATCTGTTGGATCCCCAGAACGAGTTCGATCACAAGTCCCAAATGTGTGCTTTACAAATTCAGCATCAATGTATTGAACAGCTAAAGTTGTGAAGAAGTTTTCGCTGAAGAAAATCATGGAGTCTATTTCGATACCTATGTTTTCTTGTTCTTCGGCATTGGCAAGGTTAAAGCCAGTGCCAGCAAAATTATTGCTTTGGAAGTTTTCAATAGTCTGGCTAAAAGCAGTTACATTGATGTATCCGTTATCCAACTGTTTCTTAAAACCAACTTCTAGGAGTGTTACTTCTTCTGGTTCAGCATAGTATCTAGAAGTGTCGAAAGGCAGACCCGCATATACTGCTGGATCAGTGGACACACTTACTGAGATAGGCTTAAACCCTGTGGAGTAACTCGCATATACATTTGTGTCATCATCTAAAGACCAGATCAGTTTAGTTGATGTTGTGACTTCACTAGATTCAAATACCCCATCTTCATTTGCATTAGGGTAGTTCGCAAATTGTGGGAAAAATTGAATAGCTGTCAATGGTGCAGTTGCAGGATTTGCAGCAACTGCAATTTCGGAGAAGTTATCAATAATGTCAACATCAGTAACAACTGTCTTCTTATCGTCAATATATGCTGCAGTAAAATCAATTGTTAAATTTTCAGTAAGATCCCAGTCTAACTGCCCATATAGCTGAAGTGTTTCAGTGTTTACGTTAAAGTCAGTATCTTGAATACCCTGACCAGCAACATACCAAGAATCTGCAATGCTAGTACCTAGGAAAGTTGCAACTGTTTGCTGAACAGCGCCCTGGGCAATAAGAGCCGTGGCTGGATCAGTAAATACCGCAGCTCCTATAGGATCACCATTTGCATCCAAGAAAGCACCAACTTGAGGGTTCCCAGGGTTAGCAAATCCTGCAAGTACTTGTGTGCCACTCGGTAATCCAGCAACTTGAAGAATTGCACCCTGAGCAACTTGTGTTGCAACAGCATTAAGGCCAGAGCCTTGAATAGCTAACAGAGTGTCAACAACATTCCGAATACCTGCAGTATCTCTAAATAAGACAGATCTGTCATTTACTATATCCTCATCCATATAGTATGCACCGAGCATCCATCTTACATCACCGCTGCCATCAGATTTAAGTTGAAATTCTTGAGTAAACGTCTCGAATCCATAATCGACTGACTCGATTAAAATATCTGCTGGGAGGAAGTCGACATCAGCGCTAGCAGAAAAGTCATTCTCACGATAAGAAGTAATCGAAGTAAATGTTGAAGAACCTAAATCTAAATCAAATTGAGCTGATACACCTCTACCTTCAGCTTTAGACGAAGGATCAAAGTTTGCTCCGAACCTACCAGAATGGCTCCCAACAGGTGGTCGGCCAGCCAAAATACCAGCTTGAATTAGTGCACCATCAATCAAGCCAGAATTCAGTTGAGCAATACCACAACACACCTCATCGAGAGAATCATAATCTGCGATAATGCGCATTGTTAGTTCATCGGATAATTCAGATAGAATTTGACCCCGAATGGCGTATCTGTCTCGATTATTAATATCGTTACCAGTAACTGTATTCGTTAAGTAACCATCTCTCTCATTTCTCGAGGCTGATAGTCTAAACGATGTCGTATCAGATAATGGTCCAGTTACGGTACCTGCTATCTTTCTGTGATTATCGTTACCACCGGTCAACGATACCTTGCCTCCAAATTCATTTTCTGGGAGCTTTGTTTTGATGTTAATTACACCAGCAGAAGCTGATCTACCAAAAAGTGAAGATTGTGGACCTCTAATAACTTCAACTTGTTCAACACTTAATAAGTCATTAAGGGCTGACTGGTTTCTGGTTCTTGATACTCCGTCAACTACAACACTTACAGATGGCTCAATACCCGGGTTGTTCGTACCATTACCAAAACCCCTGATGAAAATTGTATTGTTCAAGGCATTTTGATTTTGAGTAAATTTAACTGATGGTACGGAAAACTGAAGCTCTGAAATATCATTTGCTTCAGTTAATTCAAGGTCTTTAGAAGTTATAACTGCTACAGAAACAGGTGTGTCAACAAGTGCTGTCTCCCTCTTCTGTGCACTAACAATAATCTCATCAACTTGGGCAAATACAGACCCGGTGAAAGCTAACACTCCGATAAGTGATGTTACACCAAATTTAATTAAAGTGTTTTCTCGCATAGAGATATCCCTCCAAATTTTAAAATATTTGTGAATAATTAAGCATAGTTGTTTAAATAAGTAACTAAAAAATAAGTATTTAGGTCCAAAAATCTGAGCGTTATAATTTATGTGATATATTTACAACTAAGTTTTAAGGCAGTAGTTAAAATACTTCAAATAAACCTGCCGCTCCCATTCCGCCACCAATACACATTGTAACTACAACATTTTTAGCTTTACGTCGTTTGCCCTCCATAAGCGCATGGCCCACTAGACGCGCACCAGTCATACCAAACGGGTGGCCAATGGCAATAGAACCGCCATTAACGTTGAATTTTTCATTATCAATGCCAAGTCGGTCTCTACTATAGAGTGCCTGACTTGCGAAGGCTTCGTTTAGCTCCCACAGGTCAATATCATCAACCGTGAGACCTTTACGTTCCAACAGGCGAGGTACAGCAAAAACAGGTCCAATGCCCATCTCATCCGCCGCACAACCTGCTACAGCAAAACCTCGAAAAGCACCTAGTGGTTCAATATTACGTTTCTCAGCCTCTTTAGCTTCCATAACCAGTACGGCCGCCGCGCCATCGGATAATTGAGAGGCATTACCAGCGGTGATAAATTTATCTTCACCGCGAACAGGCTTAAGAGATGCCAGCCCCTCTAATGTTGTATCTGGACGGTTACAGTCATCACGATCAACAACTGTATCGACAATGCTTTCTTCACCTGTCTCTTTATTGACAACCTTCATTTTAGTTTCGAGTGGTACAATTTCATCTTTAAAAAGATCAGCTGCCTGAGCAGCAGCCATACGCTGCTGACTTTGCAATGCATATTCGTCCTGCGCCTCGCGAGAAACATTATAACGCTCGGCGACAATATCGGCTGTTTCAATCATTGTCATCCAAAGGTCTGGATGAGTTTGCATTAAGCTGTCCTCTGTAAAATTGTTCATATTCGGACCCTGCATTGTTACCAAAGAGATAGACTCGATACCTGCTCCAATAGCCATAGGTACATCTTCAGTCAAAACCTGCCCTGCTGCCATTGCTATGGTTTGCAAACCAGAAGAACAAAAGCGATTAACTGTTACACCGCTTACTGTGTCAGGGCATCCAGCTCTCATCGCAGATAATCGAGCGATATTATTGCCAGTTGCGCCTTCCGGCCAACCGCAACCCATAAGCACATCTTCAATTTCACCCGGATCAACTCCAGCACGCTCGATCACGCTTTTAATGACATGACCGCCCATTGCGGCGCCATGCGTTATATTAAACCCACCCCGCCCAGATTTTGCCAATCCAGTTCGAGCGCTTGATACAATCACTGCTTCCTTAGTCATAAATTCTCCCATATGTTTAGGCGCATAATGCATATTTTATTTCGTATGCACAATAAGGTTTTGCACCCGACTAAAAATTATACCTTTTTTGTAAACATCCATTTATCAGCATTTTTTTCGTAATAATTATGAACATTGTCTTGGCGCCTTATTGGTGTATAAATTTGCTCATATGCACCCGTAGCTCAGCTGGATAGAGCGCTGCCCTCCGAAGGCAGAGGTCAGAGGTTCAAATCCTCTCGGGTGCGCCAATTTCTTAAGTCATAACAACGGCTTACCCAAGGCACCTCATTCCCTAAGCCCCCAAATGCGTCGACTGTCACAGTGGTGTCACAGCAGATTTGGGAGTATTAGCTTTGGCGACGGTTAGAAAGAGGGGCAGCAAATGGCAGGCTCAGGTTAGAAGGGACGGCTTTAGAGGCGTCTCGAAGTCATTTCATAATAAGAAGGACGCACTCAAATGGTCTCGTCAGATGGAAGCCTCGATGGACAGAGGCGACTTCGACGACAAAAAAACACCAATCATCAGCGTCTCAGACTTACTCGACAAATACCTGACTGAGGTCACACCAAATAAGAGGGGTTGGAGGGAAGAAACTTACAGAATAAACGCCATCAAAAGAGACGACATCGGCGCCATCAGAATATCAGAATTAAGCAGCCAGCATGTTGCAGCCTACAGAGACAGACGCCTCAACAAAGTCGCCTCTTCAACTCTAAGAAGAGACGTCGTCATATTTAGGCACGCCATCGAAGTCGGCATCAGAGAGTGGGGAGTTCCCCTCAAAGATAATCCTGCGAGGCGGCTTCGCCTCCCCAAGCAGCCGAAATCTAGAGAAAGAAGGCTTTCGGTTGAAGAATACTCAAAGCTTCTTGAGGTTGCCGAAAGGAGAAAGTGGTGGATGCAGCCGATCATCATTATTGCCTTAGAGACGGCGATGAGACGCGGAGAGATTTTGTCGATGCGTTGGCAGCACCTAGGCGACGACCTAACAACACTCAGAATACCTACAACAAAAAATGGAGAAGAGAGGATCATCCCTCTTAGCTCAACGGCTAGAAGCGTCCTCAAAGAAATCACAAAAGAAACAGAGTTAATATTCCCGACGTCAGCAAACGCTTTTCGTCTTTCGTGGGAACGAATAGTCGCCGCAGCAGGCATCGAAGACTTGAGGTTCCACGACTTAAGACACGAAGCCGTCAGCAGGCTATTCGAGAGGGGCCTGAGCCTTCCCGAGGTTGCCCTCATATCCGGCCACAAGGATCCGAGGATGCTATTCAGGTACACGCATCTTAGGGCTGAAGATGTTGTATCTAAGTTAAACGATTAGGATCCCTATTTGTAATTCAGACCCCGGGTGGGGTTGAGTTTTTGTGAATCCAAAATTACCGTTAAAGGGTTGTTGTTGGTTGTGGAGGATTAAATGCCAGATAACGACAAAGAGAGTGACTACGCCTACAATATTAAGCAGCTAATTTGTTTGAGTGCACAATGCACTCGTAGCTATTAAGCTGAATGTCCTTATCAACTATCCACCATCGCGGGTATGCGTGACAGCTGCATCAGCCTGAACGGCGGATGATCAGCCGAGCTTGACCAGCTCATGGCCTTGCCCTGTCAGGTGATCAGCCAGAAAGGCGATATGGTCCGGGCCGATTTCGCAACACCCGCCGATGATGCTGGCCCCATGCCCAATCCAGCGGTCAACATGCACGGCATACGCCTCAGGCCCCAGGTCCTTTCTTGCCTCAAGATTATCAACCGTAGACCCCGGGGTCATGCCATCAATCGCGGTGAAGCCGTTGGCATAGGCCCCAAAGCGCAATCCGCTGGATGCCAGCGCAGGTATGGCCGCGTCAATCGCTTCAGGGATAGAGCAGTTCAGCATCACCGCCTCAACACCATCATCGGCGAGGGCTTCGAGCACGCTGTCCAGCTTTTCGCCTGATCGCAGGGTCGCGGTCAGGTCATCGGCAATGGTCAGGCCGACAAACGCCTTGAACCCGGCCTCGGTAACAGCGGTGACAGCGGCACGGGCCTCACTGAGGTTTGAGATCGTTTCAATCAGGAACAGATCAACACCGTCTTTCTGCATGGCGACAATTTTTCTGTATTCATCCAGCGACTGTTCGTAATCATGGGCAGCGCTAGCAACGTAGCTGGCGACCAGCGGAGGCAGGCATCCGGCAATGGCCACATCGGCACCGGCTTCATCTCTGGCATCACGGGCCAGCCTGACAGCAGTCTTTTGCACTGCCTCAAAATGCTCGCCATAACCGTTGGCGGTCATCCGGGTCGGGGTGGCGCTATAGGCGTTAACCGCCACCACTTTTGACCCGGCGTTGATAAAGTCATGATGCACCGCTTTGATGATATCGGGGCCTTCCTCTATCATGACCATGATCGACCATAATGGGTGCGCGCCTGGCGCGCTTGAACGTTTATTAATCTCCTGGCCCAGCCCGCCATCAAGAAAGGCAATTTCAGTCATGGTCTTACACCTCCCGCTCAATTTCTGATGAAATCCAACAGTGTTACACTAATAGGTCAATTGGCACCTGAGGGCTAAACCAATTGTGGGGGTAATCTCATAGGTTCTCTCCATCTCATTCAGTTAATTTTAATGCACACTGGGGCTATAAAATGCAATAGTAGTGTATGCTTTTTTATAAACTTCAGTTCACCTAATTTGTTTAACAACCAACTATAAATTGTGTCGTCAGAGACCATGTTGTTGAAGGTGTTTTAGTACACTAAAGACCCCCTTAGTTTTAGCTAGTAGTATTCCTAAAAGAATAACCACAACAATTCTCTAGAGGAAACGACAAATAAAGCCTCAACCCACTTAGGTTTTCTAAAGTTAACTATAGTGGTCTAAAGTGATCCCCTCAGTTAAATGAATTATTATGACTAAAATCATTACTAAGGCGCCAACTCAGCCTCTTTGGCTCTTAACTCATTGTTTAAATCTTACAATCCACTATAGCAGCCACCTAAGACCACTATAGTTAACCTAAGTGTCTCCAATTTGGTTTGTCGTCTACTCTTAAGTTTACGCCTCCGGGCACAAGATAAGTTGTCGTCTCAAAGGCCTACTGTTCCCCCTAGGGGTGGACATAATTATTTGTTTCAATTTAAACCCTATTTGAGCAATATTATTACAAAATATTTGGGTGTATTTTTAGCGCCAATTTTGTGTCGTATGATTGTTTTTTCTCTTACCCGAAGGGCTAATCTCGTCTCAAAGGGGCATACTTAGGGTTACCCCGCAAGCATCGAATAGAGACTCACACAGGCGCCTTTAGTCTTTTGACCCCACCCACCGGAGATCACAAAATGACTCCCAGAGGACTCCTGAGAGCCTTTAAATGGTATTTTAAATTAAAGATTAGACGCCTCAAGCCAATAAGTCACACAAGGCTGCCGACTGTCACAGTGGTGTCACAGTAGACACCCAATAACGCACCAATTTAATAGAAACCTCTTGATGTGACACATCATCTCAAATAGGCTTAACGTGTTAATTAGGCATCGTTATTGTGGGGCCTTAGGGACAACATCCGACTTACAGCTGCTGTCCCGCTGCCCTCCGAAGGCAGAGGTCAGAGGTTCAAACTCTCTCGGGTGCGCCTATCATTTTTATAGCAAAGGTCTGATCTTATCTTTTTATGACTTCGGTTAATTCAGCTGTCTTTTGCTGGGCGTCCTGAAGGACACCTACTTCTTATGAAATGATTAAAGTTAAGTTCAGTATATCTTCTTGACCCGTAAAAATAGCCATATATGTATTTATTATGTTACTTAGCATCAATTAGAGATTATCAGCTTATTTAAGGTAATTGTTATCTAATGAATACACTACAAAATTATTCGTCCCTTATCGCAGTTGTAAAACAGATGGAAGCCGACTTAGGTCTGTCTGACTTGTCGGAAGCTGAACGTTTAGTGGTAGCTGCCATTGGTATACTTCAGGAAAAGCTGGGAGCTTCGGAATTTGTTCCGTCGAAAGCAATCATCCAGCAAGAGTTATGCTCAAATATGTCTGCGCCAACTTTTTACAATGCACTTAGTGAATTGTTGCGAAGAAAAACAATCGAGGTGCCTTTAGGGCGAAAAAAGGGCCTATATCGTCTGTGTTGAATTTGCAATTTTCTATGAAAACAACTTTATTTTTTATTCCCAAACAAGGAAAAAATATATTAAAGCTTTTAAATGGGCAGTAGCTCTGCTCCTAGCTTCTGTGTTTGGAACAAGACTGATTTATAAGATGTGAAACAAATGCAATTATTAAAAAATGCACTGTCGTTTTCAGCGAAGGAATTCTGCTTTGTATTCTTCGGTTACGTTTTAATGTTTTTTTTAGTGCAATACGTTATATATCCAGTGCAAGAAATCATTATTCCAGAAAGCACAATATTTGCTGCACTTCTATTTCTTCCGCATGGGGTTCGTGTTGTCTCAATTTGGCTTTTACGAGAAAGGGCTATCATCCCTCTTTTCTTAGCTAGTCTTGTAATTTATCGATCGTTTTATTGGCACGCAGAACCATTTTATTTGAACTATTTTCTTATTCTGACTGGAACCTTTTGTGCTTATATCGCAATTCTGTTTTTTGACTTCGGCAAAATTGATCTGTCTGTTCAAAACCTCTCAATTTCGCATTGGCGAAGTCTTATTTTGTTGGGTTTTGTTGCTTCAGTTTTTAATGCGATAGGTAACTCTGTAATACTAGCTTCAAGTATTGACTTGGAGTCACAGTTGCGAACCCTCATTCATTACCTCATAGGTGATACGCTTGGGGTAGTCGGGTTTCTGGTTATTCTTTTGGCATTGCTAAGAATTGGCAGAGTCTTAAATTAGGTGAGTAATACAAGTAAAATTTAAGGCTGTAAGCAGACTATTCTAGCAAGACCTTACCCTGGCAGCGGTTCTCCTCATATCAGGCCAAAAGTAACCGAACATGTTATTAAGGTACATGAATCCTAATCTGAAGACTTATCCTCCAAGTTATCAGATTAGGATTCATGTTTTTATTCACGTCCCAACAAGGTTGAGCTTTTGTGAATTAAAAATTAACGTTAAAGAATAATTTTTGTTTTGGTCAAATAATTCAAATCAGGTCTTAAGAGCATATTGACTTGGATTAAGCATCTAAACACCTACAACCCAACCTATTTAAATTGAGTGGAAACACAATGACCGAAGCTGCGGACAGGGTTTATCAAGACGGGGAACGAAGGGTATCCTCCGGACAGGCCTGGCGAGATTATTGCAGTATTCTCGATATTGCGGGAACACTTATTGACACAATTGAAGCCCCTCTTGATGATCTTGATCGTGCCGAATGGTACCGGTTCCTTACCCGCTTAATGCGAAATGGCGCAGAACGCTTCATGGAAAACAGTGAGCCAGAACGCCCTCGCCTACGAGTTACCCCCTGGCGGCAGGGCATTAATTTCCAGTCGCCTGACCAAGATCACCTGCTATGCGAATTCATAGACGGCACACATGATTATGTGATTGAGGGCTCGCTCGGCACAATTCCTTATTTTGTTATCGCGTCGTGGAGCGCTCCGATGCCGGTTGATGCGGGCAGTAGCGATTGGGCGGATAACGGTGTAGAGGGTCTTGCAGAGTTCAACCCCGCCGCCTTACGCACTACGGGTTTTCTTCAAAGCAATATGCTGAGAACTGACGAAGCGGGTAAATTTGAAATCATAGTCAGCCGCAACAATCCGGGCGAAGGGCTTAACTGGCTGCCGATCGAAGCCGACTGCGCCGGCCTTCTGGTTCGAAATGTCTATCATGACCGCGCAGAAACCGTTCCACCACAGTTCGACATCCGGCGGGCCGACGGCAGCGCGCCACGACCAATCAACCTGAGTGATGTCAGCCTCAATCTGGCCCGCGCCGGACAGACAGTTCTGGCCTATGCCCATATGGTCTGCCATTGGTGGCAGGAAACTTTGGCGGCATCCGAGAACCGGATAGTCTTTGACGATGAGGTTTATCTGTCCAATGGCGGTGTCGCTGACCGGTATCATGGCTTCGGGCGCTGGTCCTGTCCGCAAGACCGGGCGCTGGTAATTGAGTTCACACCGGGAACCTGCGAATACTGGATCTTTCAACTGTGCAATATCTGGCAGGAGAATCTCGACAATTATGAGGATGGCAACGGCTATACCCAAAATAAAATTTCCACAAAACTCCCAGATGGCACCATCCGGGTCATCATCGCCCATGAAGACCCCGGAGTTCAAGGGAATTACATTTCACCCTTCGGTCATAAACAAGGCGGCATGAGCCTGCGGCTGATTAAACCACAGGCACCTGCGCCGGAGGTGGTTCTGTATGATGTGGCTCTGGAAGAGTTGAAAGAGAACGGGCTGGATGCGCTCAAAACCCTTAAACCCGTTACGTCAGGCGTTGCACAAAGCTAATTTTTAAGAGAGAGGATAACTATATGTCTTTATCTATCTCCTCGGGCAATCTGGAAGGCGCCGTCCGCATTGCTGGCTTTTAGGAGGCTTTGGCCATAAAAAGGCGCTGTCACAAAATTGTTCGATGTGCCTGAGACTTTCCTGATAAGCGCTGATTTTGGTTAAAAACTTTTTTCATTATTTTGGCTGATACTGCCGGCCCATTTTTTTGCATTTTAATAGATTATGAACCCCGTGTATCAGGATTGCCGAGTTTTGTTAAAATCTGGCTTTGAACCGGGAGGGTGACGGTTTTCTCCTCCGTGTAGAACTGCTCGCAGGCTTTGCCACTCTCTCGGCCGATGCCAGAGTCCTTGACACCACCAAACGGTGCCCTCAATTCCCTCACCATCGGCGTGTTGACCCATAACAGGCCGGACTCCAGACGCTTCTGCGCGTCCATGATGGTCGACAGGTTTTCTGACCAGACATAACTGACCAACCCAAACGAGGTGTCATTGGCCAAGGCCCAGGCCTGTTCAGCTGAGTCAAATGTCTGAATGACCCCAAAAGGCCCGAAAATTTCTTCTTGGCATAACCGCGTGGCATTGTCTCCAACCTGCATCAACGTAGGCTGCATAAAGGCGCCCGGAGCCAACGCCTCAATCCTCTCGCCTCCTGTCAGCAGGTTGCCGCCCTCCTTTTGGCCAATCCCGACATAGGATAAGACCTTTTCCATATGCGTCTTGGAGCCAAGAGCACCAATCTCGGTTTCAGGGTCGAAAGGGTCGCCAACGCGAATATTTTGGGTGCGCGTAATCAAGGTGTCAATAAAATCGCCTGCAATGCCGCTTTCCAAAAATATGCGGGAGCCGGCAAGACATTGTTGGCCATTATTGGAGAAAATACCGAGCAAGGCCCCGTCCACAGCCTTTTCAAGGTCAGCGGATGCAAATATGATATTTGCCGACTTGCCGCCAAGTTCCATTGTGACGGGTGTGAGATTTTGCGCCGCCAGGGTCATGATCTGCTTTCCTGTTTCCGTACCCCCGGTGAATGAAATACGGGCAATGCCTGCATGTGCGCTGAGGGCTGCACCAGTCACCACGCCGCTCCCATTGACAACATTTACCACACCGTCAGGTACCCCAGCCTGCTGCAGCAAAGGCATGAGCGCGAGGAGTGTCATAGGTGTCTGTTCTGAGGCTTTGACCACACAGCTGTTACCGAAGGCCAAAGCCGCCGCCAGTTTCATGGTTGTCAGAGCCAGTGGCGCGTTCCATGGCCCGACTAGGGCGCACACCCCAACCGGGTCTCGCCTGACATAGGTCAGATAGTCCGGATTCTGGGTGTAAAGATCCCCTTCGGATTGACCAATATAATCTGCAAAAAACCTGAAATTAAGGGCCACACGCCGGATTTGACCTGCTAGCAGATGCGCATAGGGGATGCCGGTGTTGAGACATTCGAGACCGGCCAAGGTCTCGGCATGCTCGTCAACAAATTGAGCAATCTTCCGCAAAACCGACTGCCGTTCCTCAACTGTCAGATCGCGCCAAACCCCGGATTGAAAGCTTTTTTGAGCCGCAGAAACAGCGCGGTCAACAATCTGCGCATCGGCCTCATGTAATGCGGCGATTTGCTCACCGGTCGCCGGATTATAAACCGGCAGGACCGAGTCAGAGCCAAATGCTTCATCATTAATCAGGTTTTTACATTCAGTAATCGGCTGGACTTGCGCCTTGATAGTTTGAGCCTCGTTCATTTTACAACCTTCAAATAATCTCACATATAAATTTTGGAAAGTCTGGGTTTAATCGTATGTATGCAGTCCATAGGTTTTGTTGCGGGTGGTAACTGACCCATGATGTTCAGAACCGACCAAGCCAAGCATAGATTGGAGGACAGCCGGGAGTCGTTGTCAACCCTGGCCAGCACGGAGAGGGAAGGCAGGCCGGTGCCGGAAATTAGAACCGGTTCCTCAACATCCTCCCAGACGGAAAGCTGAGGCAGGAGTCGGTCGCTGGTGAGGGTGTAAATGTTTCGCGTATCCTCGATCTCAGGCAGAATGGAGACGGCCTCGATGATCTCCACACCGCGCGCCGCCCAATAGTGCTGGGCCTTGTCAAGAAGCGCCTGCGGGTATGGAGCCAACAGACGAACCCGTTTTGCATTGAGTTTGGACAGGGCTTGATAGATGGCTTCGGTCGCAGTCAAAACCGGGCGTCCGTAAGTGTTTGCGACATCACTGACCAGACGCGCCTCCGCATCAGCACCTATCATGTAGCTGGATCCGGTGCAGCCAAAGGCAAATATGTCCGGGCGAAATGTGTCATAACCCTCAAGATATGCAGGCAAATGCATCAGGTAATCTTGCAAACGCTGGCCCGGGTCAGCGGCGGTCGACACAGACCGCACAGTGCAGATCATTATGTCGTCCGGAACCAGAAGCCTGAACTCTGCTTCAACAGTCGGATTGGCTTGCGGTACAATCAGTCCGATTGTACCTTGCGGCCCATATTCATATCTTTGCTGTTTCACGAAATTGCGCCTCGGATTTTCTTAAGCCCTCAATCATGGAGGTTTTGAGCAAATAAGACCTTGCCGTCTCAGTTTGTTCGGTGATGGTTTTCAGCTCATTAAAAATTTCCCGCCGCTTACCTGGCTCCTTTTCCTGCATTCGTGACCTGTTACGATCCGCAGCCTGCAAAATATCTTCCAGAGCCGTAGCCCGCCTTGCTGCGGCATAGCGTGGCAACGCCGTTTCATCATTTGCCCTCAGACTGAGTTCGAGCGCATCGCTCAACATCAGAGCATCATGTATGCCGCCATTCATGCCCATCCCCCCGGATGGGCTGTTCAAATGGGCAGAGTCGCCCGCCAGCACAATCCGGTTGCGGCAGAATTCATCAGCAATTTTCATGTGAACACGATAGGGACGAATGACATTGATGTTGCAGGCTGCTGCCTCAGGCGTAATGCGCGAGAGTTTCCGGCGAATAGCAGCTTCCTCAAGCGCCTCCTCAAGCGTTTCCTCAGAGTCAGGATAAAGACTGCAGCGCCATAGATCAGGGAGTTTCAAAAGGCTGAACGTTCCCTTTTCCCACCACACATAATTTATGTTGGACAACCCCTCCAAATGATTTTCAAATGGGAAATCGGTGGTCGCAAGTATTGTGGTTTCCGGATAGGTATGACCTGGGAAGGTACTCGTGACATGACCACGCACGATACTTTGGGCACCGTCGGCGCCAATCAAATAGCGCGACCTTATCCTAAAGCGTACCCCACAATTCATAAGCGTGGTTTCCACAAACGCCCCTTTGTCAACAATGTCTTCGACCTGACAACCATAATTGACCTCAATACCTGCTCTGCCAAGTTTTGCTCTCGCTGCCGCAGCCAAATGAGCCTGCTCGCACTGCACTCTATAGGGGTGGTTTGTGTCCGCCTTTAGAACTGACAAATCAAACACCACCCGATCTCCCGTCTCATGGAACCGGATTTGCCATTCCGGCGATTTCAAGCCATTTTCCAGCACTGCAGATGTCAGGCCCAATGGTTCTAAAAGGTCGAGTGTCGGTGGATGAAATGTTGAGGCGCGTAATTCCTCAACCGGCGCATTCAGCTTGTCGCAGATATACATGTCAATGGATTTTTCCACCAAAGCATTTGCTGCTAAAAGCCCGACCGGTCCGGCCCCGACAATCAGTACATCCGTTTCAAGGTTTTGGGGGTCATCCATCATGTTGCTCCGCGGGGGCTTCTATACGCCATGCATAAAGAAGCAAAATGGGGCAAATCCATGGGCCTATGCGTTCATACAAATTGCTGGGGCCGGCATAAAGATACTGGTTAAAAGCAACCGACATGAAAAATCCCGTCATCATGGCAAGAAAAACAGCATTGGGGTGTGGCCGCCACCCGGCTAATCTCGCAAATAAGACCGGCCCGAAGGCTGCACCCAAAGCGGTCCAGGCAAACAGCACGCGTTCAAAAATAGAAGTTGGTGCGGATAAGGAAATCCCCACCGCCAAAACCATCAAGCCAGCCGCCGCAATGCGAGACATCAATACTGACCGCACAGGCTGAAACTTGATGTCATGAGATATGGAAGCGCTGGAGGCCACCAGAATAGAGTCAACCGTTGACATAACCGCAGACAATAATGCCGCCATGACCAGTCCGGCGATGATGTCGGGAAACAGCAGGCTCGTGGTGCCGAACAGAATCTGCTCTGCATTGTCCATTGAGACAGGCAGAACTCTGGCTGAAAGCCCCAAAAGAGCCATGCCTGAAAAAACAATCAACGACCAAGACATGGCGATTTTAAATGCCTTACGTCGTTCCTTGTCGTTTTTTACGGACATAATCCGAGTCATTAGCTGGGGCTGCCCAAAAGTCCCGAGCCCAATCCCAGCCATGCCAAGCGCTGCGCCGATTGCGGTCAAACCTGCCCGCCCGCCAAAGATGTCCAGATGGCCTGGCGTATCCTGTGCAAGACGCGCCCAGAGCTCAACTGGGCCACCAGCCTCAACAAGCGCAGCCAAAGGCAAAAGAATGGCAATAACCAATATAACAATCCCCTGGATCATGTCTGTCGTGCTGACCGCCCAGAACCCGCCCAAAACGGAATACACACTCACGATGAGGGCGGCCAGTAAGATTCCCTGCCAGGACGGTATGTCAAAATAGGTTTTCATGGCACTACCGCTGGCCAACAACTGAGCGGATATATAGAAAATAAAGCAAAACAGGATCATAGTGCTGGACGCCAGAACAATGCGTCGGCGCGCATGAGAGACTGTGTCGGCGGCAATAAAATCAGTAAATGTGACATATTTATGCTGATGGGCGCGCTGCTGCAGCTGTTTGCCCAAAACCACCCAGGCAACTATATAACCGCCCCAAATGCCAGGCAACATCCATAAGGCGGACAGTCCGGTTGCATAGACAAAACCTGAGAAACCCATAAGCACCCAAGCCGAGGAGGATGTTGCGGCATAGGAGAAGCCAGCGACCCAGCCATTGAGATTACGCCCCCCAATGAGGAAATCTTCGTTTGTTTGTGCGCGCCGCGCAGCCCATAACCCAAGTAAAATCAGGCAGGAATGATAAGTGACAAGAATTGCCAAAATGGTTTGGCTGTTTGATGTCAATCGCAGCTCCTGTCATTACGCTTCAACTGTATTCATTATCTTCGTTATAATACCCTGAATGCCTATGATTTATATCAAGATTTAATGTGTCCTGAAAATTTGAATTCAGTGGAAACCTCATTTATCATGATAATTGATTTTAACTTTAGCCAAAGCTGAGGTGGTTCGTGTCCAGAGTTTTTTCCATCATTGGCGGAAATGATATTGCCATCAAGCCGGATGAAAATGCAATTGACCGGTTTTGGGATGAGGCTAATGCCGCCCTGCCAGATTTGAGGGCAGACCATCAAGTCAGGTGGATCGGGCTGGATGAGGAAACAACCTTAGAGATTATCGCCTATATCCGTTCCGGTGAAAAATCGGCGACCTACACTGTGCCATGGATAAATGCCAATTATGGCTGGCCTGACGGCTCCCCAGGCCTACCGATCATATTGCTGGGGTTTGACGGCCTGCCCGCTATAATGGTCGAGACAACCGATGTCATAAAAATAAATTTTGGTGATATCGGCAGCGATCTCAGCGGGCTGGACGGCCCCCCGGTAAGAGAGATCACAGTTTGGCGGAATTTACACACAATGTACTGGAATGAAATTCTCGGGCGCTTTGGGCGTGAATGTTCGCCGGACATGCCGGTTCTCGTCGAAAAATTCAAACCCGTCTTTCCGCTTTAGCCGGGGCCAGTGATTATATCCTACTAGCGGGGATGTCTTTCTTTGGAGACCCAACGACCACAGGTTTTGTAAGGATGGCTTAATGACCAAACATGTTCCAGACTATGGTCCCCGAGCGCGAATAGGAATCGCCGTTCCTCATTCCAATCCGACAGTGGAGCCTGAAATACGCATGACGTTGCCGGACAATATTGGTGTCTACGCATCCAGACTGACGCACGCTTCCGAATCCGTGGAGACGCGTTTAAATCATTATATTCGTAATATCCCCTTGGCTATCAATTCCTTCGGGGAAATCCGGTTGGCAGCCTTTGGGTTTGGCTGCACAGGCTCGTCTTATGTTGCGGGTTTGGAAAATGAAGAAAAATTTACTTCCAAAGCCTACAACGAAACATCCGTTCCTGTAATAACAGCCGCACAGGCAATCAGGAAAGCCCTAGATCAAATCGGCTGCTCGTCCATTGCCTTGGTGTCTCCATATCCGGACTGGCTTGCTGAGTTAGGTTATGAGTATTGGGAGTCGTCGGGTCTGAAAATTATGGACCGTCTCAGAGTGGACCCCACACTGACCGATACGCACAGAATCTACGAACTCACAAGTCAGGATGCACTCGATCAGATGAGAAAATTAAAAGAGACCGACGCTGATTGCATTGTGGCCAGCGGGACAGGCATGCCGACCCTGAAGGCGATTAGAACACTAGGCTCTGAAACAGGCATACCTGTCCTTTCCTCAAATTTAAGTCTGGCGTGGGCGCTGACAAAGATTGTCTCTCCCGAGCAAACCCCTCATTTGCCACAAGACCTGCTTTGATTTTACAGGCAGGGCGCGGGCAACTTTCACGACAATCGCATCGGTGGCCATCATATTCATATCCATAATGTCATGGACAGTTTTTCATGTTCATGAAATGCTGTGCATTCAGTGCCATTAACCGCTAGGCATCCATAAATTAGAGCAGGAAAAATAATGCAACTTGAAAACCTTTTTGGCCCGATAACGCAAATCGGCTATCTCACTGACGATATTGAAACAACAGCCGGGTTCTGGACACAAACATCCGGCATCGGACCATGGACGCGCATGTCTGGTGTTTCAATGGCTGCAACAATGGATGGACAGCCCAGTGACATTAATATTGATGTTGCCATAACTTATAAGGGCGATGTTCAGATTGAGCTGATTCAGCCCCTTTGCGACTCACCCTCTCCCTATCAGGCATATAAGGAGGCTGGATTATGGGGGCTCCACCATGTGCAATTCACAACCAAAAATATGGACGCTTCAGTGGAACTGGCAAAATCTGCTGGTCTCGAAGTTGCCTGTACAATTAGTCAGGGCGGCGGCGTGTATAATTATTTACGCGGCCCGGGTGTCTGGTTTGAAATGATAGAAGCATCCAAAGACCTCGAAATGTTTTTCGGGATGATTAAATCAGCTTGTGACGATTGGGACGGTAACGAATTAATCCGAGACATCACTCTTTAAGACACAAGATGCTTCTTGTTTAAACAGTCAGACTAAAACTATTTTTCAGTTAATGAAGCACACGCGTCAAATCCACCTTCCTCAAAAACACTTTTAGAGCAAAACGCAGTCTGGGGCACATACGGATTAGCAAAGTCTAGTTTGGTTACATCTTTTTTCAGACGTTCAAGAAAAGGGGCAGATCTCGGCAACATCCGCAGACTAAGCTGACCATCAAGGAAATTGCCGGCATCAAGCCAGGTCACACCTTCTTGTGCAGTTGCATTAGCCGGTCGCAGATGTTTTTCCGAAATCACCATTGTCAAATACCCAGTTCCATCGGTTTCGATATCTTCGGCAGTTACACAGCTATGCGCTGCACCATTCCAAAAATTATAGGTACATGCTGTCCACATTCTAAAGTCTAGATCTTGTGACCATGGGTATAGATTTTGAGCGTGATTGACAGTTTTGGGCTTTTTAAACCGAACAGCAAAGATTTCGCCATGTTCGCGACTATAAAACGTGTTCAAATACAAAATATCAGCGTTAGACAGCAGATCGACATCTATGCCAAAATTACTAGATAAATCGAAACGCCCAGCTTGACTTTGAGCACGATGATCTGGAAGTGGAAATGCTGGAAACATCGTCCCGTCAGCAGGCACATCATAACCTTCAGGGTATGGCTCACAGGCTGGATAATGTGCAATTTGCTTCCCTTTTTTGTCGTACACGGTGATGGCGGGCAAGTCTACCCCTGCAGAATGAGGGGGTAAGGGTGGTAAATCTGCACTATAGACTCTGAGCAAAAGAAAAGTGGCCCTATTCCTTTCACCATTTTTTTGCTCGCCAATATAACCTGTATTGCGCGGGACTACCTGAGGCGGGGCATCCATAACAAAATGCACAGTATAATTTCGATCTTGCTCCGGACGGCCTGCCTCTCGCCATGGGTTATAACTCCCGGCATCAGGATCTATCTTCTCGTCCATTAAAGTTGGAAAATTATTCGTAGACATATCATTTGGGTGGAACCCGAAATATTTTGCATAGGGAAATGACCCTTTAAGAGTCGCGCGTCCGCCAGCCGGTATATTTATAAGCCCATCTTTTTTGACCCCAAAAGGCCCAGAAAAGAAGATTGTCGAAAAATAATTTGCCGAAGACGTGTCGAGTAAATAAGGAAACCTATTATTGGTCAATGGAGAGCCGGATTGCGGCCAACCAGGGCAGAGAGAACCAGGTTTAAAGGCCGAGTCAACTTTATACCGCGTATCACCGTCAACGATATTACAGGTTTGTTTGGCATAAACAGCAATACGGCCTTACTGACCCGCCAATTTGGTATCAGACAATGCTTGAAAACCGCGCAATGTATCGGTGTCTTCCGAGTCTCGGGTGTCGGAAAAAGTGGTGTAGAGTGCGAGAAGATCCTCAGCAATCTCATCCGGTGAAACTTCGTAAAGCCGCTTCAGGTTTTCTGTGTGACCGAAGAGTTCATTTGGCACTTCAGAAAATTTATTTTCTGTTCGCCTAATCTCCCGCAGTGTTTCACAAAATGCCTCATATCCGGCAGAACTTATTCTCTCAGGTCGCTCGACCCGGTCACAAGCAACAATGAAACCTGCAAGTATTATAATCGCAATAATATGCCTCACACCCCACCCCTTTTGCATGTTTGACTGAGCGCGCTCATTGACTAGTGGCAATCTAAATAAAAATTGTCCCCATCAGACTGCACTTTTTATAGATAAATTATAGTTAAATTTTACTAATAATAATTTATATAAATTAACTTTCTTCCCGCTTTAGGCGTCCAGCAGTAATCAATCTAACAAGCCAAGGAATAGCCAACGACATAACAAGTCCATAGCCGACACCAGAGCCATAGGGCGCAAGGACATCCCCTATAATCGTATCATCCGCTAGGCCAAGCACCCTTCCGGAGATTATTAAAGCACCAAACACCATTGCCGCACCGACAGCGCATATCAAAAGCCGTATAATAAGATGCCCTTGAAGCTCAACGCCTCGGCGCGCATCCACCTGATGCCCGACAAACCAGCCCATCATGAGACCCCACATCCATGACCCAACGAAGTCGAGCGTACCTCCAAAATGCAGTCCCATAAAAATGACCTGAGCAACCAACAGCGCTAGCACCAGCTTCGGCAAACCAAACAACTCCAGCGCAGCAATGAGTCGACCTGCAACATCCAATTTGACCCAAACATAGAGCGTCAAAGCCCCAAGCAAGATACCGCCAAGCACGTCACCAACATCATGCACACCTAAATAAATCCGGCTCATACATATCAGCACCGCTATCGTCCAGAGACTTATCTTAAGCCAAGTTCTTTGCACCTTAAGCGCCAGCCAGCCCCATAAAACGATTGCCATTTGCGCATGACCGCTTGGCCATCCATATGAATTCCCAGTCTTGTCATCCAGCGCAAAAATCGCGTCCGGACGCGGGTCCTGATAAAAATCTTTCAAAAACAGGTTTATACCTGCCGTTAATAACAACAGGAGACCCGCCTGATAAAAAACCTGGGTACGCCAAAAGTAAAATCCGAAAGAGAGAAAAAGAAAAAGAAAAACTTGATAACCAAGTAAAGTTATATTGGTGAACAACAAAGTTAGCGCATCAGTGCGCAAAGCCGGCACCCAGCTTAAATCATTCATAAGTGTCATTTTCCCCTCCTCAAAGGAATCCTCGACGCAAATCAATTAAATTTAAATCAAGTCGCTACAGGGTATATGACAATATTGCTTCGGCAAAATATTTTTAATGGTTTGACTCTGTCGATAAAGTGGCTGGTCTTCACTCCAGCTTAATCAAAAATGTCTGTATCGTATCTCCCTCTTATCTTAGGGTAAGATTTATTAATGTACCGAGTGAGGAGTCTGTTACATGGACAAGAAAACCGCAAAAGACTTGAATCGTCGTCTGCTGGCAAATTTTCTGTCTAAAGTGTCTGATTGTGCGGAGGCGCCGACGCACCTCAAGGCCGAAATTTTTTTTGATGAAGCACTTTTTGAGAGTGAAAAAAAATCGTTCTATCTCAACGCCCCCCAACCTGTCGCTTTCTCTGCTGAAATTCCCTCTCCAAACAGCTATCTCGCATTGGACGTTTTAAATATTCCTATCATGTTAGTACGCAATAAAGACGGAATATTAAAAGCCTTTATTAACGCTTGTACCCATAGAGGTGGGAAATTGGCAGATGGTGCTGGACATAAAAATTTATTTACTTGCGGATTTCATGGCTGGTCTTTTGACCCTAACGGCAATGTTGTCAGTCGCCCCCAAGAGGCTTGTTTCCATTCGGATACATCTGATGATAAATCTGACTTCGCTCTCACCGAATTGCCTGTATCGGAAACCTGCGGCGTGGTGATAATCGGACTGAAAGAAGATATTGGCGTTGAGCCTGCTGATGCGGGGTATGAACCCCTCGCCGCTGAATTACAAAACTATGACCTCAAAACATATAAGGCGCTTGATCGCAGAGAGTTTGACGTCGCCGCCAACTGGAAACTGATAAATGATTTAAGTTTAGAAAGTTATCACTTTCCGGTTCTTCACCGCGATACCGTCGCGCAGGTACTTGCCGAAACGTCTATTTTTGACTCTTATGACCGGTGTAGCCGATGGGCATTTCCGTGGATGTCGATTGGTAGGTTAGACGACATTGACGAGAAAGATTGGCCCGAAAAAATTGAGGGCTCATGCACCTACACGCTCTTTCCTGGCGTGATGTTGATATTAAATGCTTCTGGCGCACAAATGATAAGAGCCGAGCCGGGAGAAAAACCCAACCACTCGCGTATCTCCTATGTTGGTCTGGCACATCCTGAAACTGATGAGGCCGAGGCCAGAAGCGGTTATGAATTTGGGGGTAAGGTTTTTGAAGAGGAAGACCTCGCTTCCGCAATTGAATGCCAGAAAGGACTGGAAGCATCTCGTAAAGATCTCATTTTAGGAACCAATGAAGCTTTGCTGCAATTCTGGCATCAGCTCTGGATGCAACCGACAAAATAAATAAAGAGAGAAAATAGACGCGCCGTAATAAGCAAATACATATTTTTTAGTTTATTTCCGAACCGGATTCGTTAAGGTAAATTATACGCATGAATGGAGGGATGACATGCTTGAAAATAGTGACAGCTCAGCAACCGATTTTCAAAAACTTTATACGCCGCAATCTGAAGAATATTTGAACCATTACCGCGATGTTGTGAACGAACTCTTTGAGGGCACTGACCAGCGTATGGGCTGGTATGATCCTTGGCAGGCTTGGATTGTCACCTCACATCAACTTTGTAAAACAATTCTGGCAGATGAACGCCTCACGCCGGATTTTATGAACTGGAAATTTGCACCGCCGCCAACCCCGGAAGAAGACAAAAATGATTTTGAAATAATGCTGGATAACAGCCTCTTCCGTCTTGACCGACTTGCGCATCGGCGCGTGCGTCGTCTGGCGGCAAAAGCCTTCTCGATGAGTCAGACCGATAAAATCATGGCAGGTATTGTCGATATTGTTTCGGATACTTTCGATAAAGTTGCCAATGAAGAAGTTTTTGACGTTTCATCCACGATAGCAGTTGAAATTCCAAGACGTTCGATTGCACGTCTTGTCGGCATTCCTCCTGAGAACTCTGAAATTTTCGACAAACTTGGATGGGCAATGGTTCGCTATAACGGCTTCACAACCTCACCAGAAGACCGTGCTGAATTACTAAAAATTGCTTTGGCGGGTGTCGCCATGTTGCAAGACCTTATCGCAGAGCGCCGCGCTGCAGACACACCAGGGGATGACTTTATTGGCGTTCTTCTTGAAGCCCAGGATGGTGATGACCGCCTCAACGATTGGGAAGTTCTTGGCATTGTGGCCGCGATGCTGGCCGCAGGAAGTGACACAGCGAGTGATATGCACCCCTCTTTAATTTACGCCTTGCTAGATAATCCTGAGCAATATGAAAAGCTGAAACAGGATCCGTCACTGGTTGATAACGCGATTGTTGAAGCCCTGCGTTATGAAGCATTTGGCAAAACAGGTCTCCACAGATATGCGCTAGAGGATGTTGAGTTTGAAGGCATCACTGTTAAACGTGGGGAGCAGATAATTATTGCCGGGCAAGCGGCAGGGCTGGATCCGTCACAATGGGACAACCCTCAAGAGTTCGACATCACGCGTGATTTGAACGGAAATATTGTTTTTGGCACAGGTGCACATGTTTGCGCCGGTCTGTTTCTGGCTAAAGCACAAGCTAAATTAATGTTACTGGAATTCATGAAGCGGTTTCCAAATGCAACATTACAGGAAATGCCAACCCGTGACCCAGACCATTATAATGCCCGCCATGTGACAAAGTTACTGGTCAAAACAAACATCTAATACAGTGTTAAAGACACATTTTGAGGCGTAATCTATTTATGTCTGCCTTGAGGGAGTGAGCACTTGGTAAGTATAAGCCTTTCTTCCCGCGTTCAAGTTGAGAAAGGCGTGGCCTATGACCAAAAATGAAAAACAAACCATACTGACCGAAATTGATGATAAGCTTTTTCACATAACGCTTAATCGTCCAGATAAGCTCAATGCACTTTCACCTCAATTACTGGCTGAACTTAAAGAAGCATTGGACGAAGCTGCTGAGGATACAGACATTGCTGTGATTGTTCTTAAAAGTGCGGGTCCGGTGTTTTCTCCCGGCTACGATATTAGCGAAGAGAACTGGATTATTTCTCAATTCCCCGCCGATTATCCAGAAGGCGTTAATCTCCATCAAGACCGCCTGGATATTCATGAATTATTAGATTACTGGCTGGCTTTATGGAAATACCCGAAGCCGATTGTCGCCCGCGTTCAAGGCCCTTGCTTGTCGGGCGCGGGAGAATTGATTGCCATGTCAGACATTGTGATTGCCGGAAAATCCGCCCGCTTTGGTCACCCTGCGGCACGTGATCTCGGCATTCCGCCGACAGTGTTTCTATGGCCGCTTTTAATTGGCATGCGCAAAACAAAAGAATTGCTTTATACCGCCAAACTTATTGATGCCGATGAAGCAGTTACGCTGGGTCTTGTTAATGAGGCTGTCGCTGACAATGAACTGGATGACCGCGTTTTGGAAGTGGCATGTGACATAGCCCTTTCACCGGTTGATCATCTTACATTACTGAAAGAGTCCGCCAATGGGTGGTATGAAAATATGGGCTTTGAGGCCTCGGCAAGACGCGCAGCTGATTTGGACGCCGTTTTTCACCAAAGCCCAACCTTCAAAGAATTTTTCAAGACGGTGAAAGAAAAAGGCATGAAAGTCGCACTCGAAATTCGTCAGAAACGATTTAGCACGTCAGGAAAATAATGGTCGCATTTATGTTCAGCACTTCCCTAAAGACAAGAGCGCCCATTCAGGATTATGATTTTAGTAATTTCATTCATGCATAATGGGAAGTTGTGAGGGGTTTAAGCATGTTTAAAGTTGTTATGCCAATTAAACGCAAACCAGGCATGTCAAAGGCAGAATTTGAAGCATATTATGAAAACAATCACCGTTTGATTGGAGAAAAATATTTGCGCGGCTATGCGCATAAATATACCCGCAGATATCTTCATAATTTGGTTGACGAAAGTGGTGTTGATCAAGAAGATCCGGAATATGATGTCCTTCTAGAGGCATGGTATCCTGATGAAGAAACTTTCCGAGAGTTTCTTGAGTCAATTTCAACGCCTGAAATTACGGATGAAATCGAAACTGATGAAGAAAAGTTTATGGATAGAACAAATATGCGTATGTATTTAATCCAAGAGTCAATTTCAGATTTTTAACTAAAGTAGATGTTTTAAAATTTAAAAAAATTTTCATTTCGTGATTTCATCAGGGATGCTATCATTATTTACTAATAAATTAGGAGGGTTATTTAATGGCGCGAAATAAATCCATTCGCTATGGTGATTATATCCAAGCGATGAGCGTTGATAGCCATAAGATTCCTTATATCGAATTAATGCCTGAACCATTATTTGACAGGCATGGTAACGAGTACCCTCAACCCGTACCCAAAATAAAAATGGGTGGCGGTGAAGTTGTAAAATTATTACAACCTTACATCTCAACGAGGTTTATGGATCAAGCACGCGCGGTAGTTCCGCTTGCAGCCTACCTTGGATTATTTCAATACATAGTTCTACAAACCCCAGTGATTGATGCATCAATCATCGCAGGCGGATTATTAGCTGTGATGGTAGGACTGATGATGTTTATGGAGGGACTAAAACTTGGATTAATGCCTTTTGGTGAAGTAATCGGCAATAATTTACCGCGAAAACTTCACTTAGGCGGAGTTCTTTTTATAGCCTTTTTATTAGGAATTGGGGTTACATTCGCAGAGCCAGCAATTGGTGCATTACAAGTTGCCGGTTCAATCGTTGACCCAGAAAAAGCACCGTATTTATTTACGCTTTTGAACGATAGAGCTGGAACAACGGTCTTGCTTGTTGGATTAGGGGTAGGTCTCGCCGCAGTACTTGGTACTGTTAGATTTTTACGAGGATGGAGCCTTAAACCTCTTATTTTCATAAGCCTAACACCTACATTAATATTAAGTATAATCGCATTTTTTGATCCTGAACTAACTAAAATTGTTGGTTTAGCATGGGATTGTGGTGCAGTAACTACAGGGCCAGTTACTGTTCCCCTCGTTCTTGCGCTAGGAATTGGCGTGGCGTCCGCTGCTGGTAAAGGAGCGGATTCATCATTGTCTGGATTTGGGATTGTTACACTCGCATCTGTATTCCCAATACTTGGCGTTTTGTTACTAAGCTTTTACACAGCATATACCGTTCCGCCGGATATAATAATTGCTAGAGCCGCAGAGATTAAAGCAGCAGCTGAAATGGCAAGCGCTCAACCTCAATGGTACGAACTAACCCCCTGGGCAGAAGTTATTCTTGGAGTAAGAGCAATCGTACCTTTAGTGATATTCTTAGGATTTGTTCTTTTCGTAATTCTTCGTGAGCGTATTAAAGAGTCTTCAATAATGAACTATGGTATTTTCTTGGCTGTAGCGGGAATGTGCATTTTTAATGTTGGACTAACATACGGTCTTGCTAAATTAGGTGATCAATCTGGAGGATTAATTGCAGGAGCATTTAGTTCGGTAGATGCCATATCAGCAAGCCCCCTTTACAGTCTTTCAGTAGGTATAGGTATAGCCGCTCTATTTGCGTGGGTATTGGGTTTAGGGGCCACTCTTGCTGAACCAGCACTTAATGCCCTCGGTATGACGGTTCAAAATATGACTAATGGTGCTTTCAAAAAATCAATGCTAATGGGTGCAGTTTCTGTTGGTGTTGCCACTGGAATTATGCTGGGGGTATTAAAGCTCATTTTCGATTTTCATATACTTTATATTTTGTTGCCTGGTTACGCTCTAGGTTTATTACTAACCATTCTTTCAACTGAAGAATTTGTCAACGTTGGTTGGGATTCGGCAGGTGTAACAACAGGGCCTGTAACTGTTCCGCTTGTGCTTGCTATGGGATTAGGATTTGGAAATGCATTGGGCTCCACCGAAGGATTTGGAATTTTAGCGGCTGCCTCAATTTGCCCAATCGTGGCAGTTTTGTCCTTAGGATTGTATGTCCAATATAGAGTGAAACGTGAAGAGCGTCTCGCAGAAATAGATATGAACCAGATGGAAGATACCTCCGGGAGTGTTTAAATGAAACGCAAACTAACTACATTAACTGATGCAACATTAATCACAGCTGTTGTACAAACTGGCTATGGTGAAGTAGTTACTGATGCTTTACTTGAAGTTGGCATTCAAGGTGCTTCAGTTCATTCAGCTATGGGAACAGGTATCCGTGAACGTCTTGGAGCTTTAGGTGTGGCTGTTGATGCAGAGAGAGACATTGTTACAGTCATAGTGTCAAGTGATGAGGTTGATCGATTGTTCGAACGCGTTTACTTGGCAGCTAAATTAGACACACCTGGAATGGGTTTTATGTATGCAACCCCTCTAGTTCAAGCGGCAACATATGTACCTCCAACTATATTAAAAAGATTTGAAAGCTAAAAATGAGTAAAAAGTATTTTCAAGCATATACATTAGACGAACGAGTGGAGTTTGTTGACTACACTTGGTTAATTAGTGGTATCGTATATGAGGGTGGTGCGGACAAACTTTTGGAAGAACTTAGGTTACGCGGAATAAATGAATGTTATTTTTATAACGTTGCCGGCAATCCAATTGGAAAAAAGACAGTTGCAGGTGTTGCGGACTCTTTTGATGTAGAAACCTTTCATGTAGTTGTAGCTGCGGACCAAGCAGATAATATTTTCGATTTTATATATGAATTTTGCGAAATGTCCGAACCCAATAAAGGCATTATTTATATGAACAAATTATCCAGATCGACGGTAAATTTACTTTCTAGTTTCGACCAAGGGTCTCAAAGTGAGCTAACAGCTTAAAGAGTAGGTAAAGATATGAATGACAGTAAATCCAAAAAAATTGCTAGTGAAAAAAAAGTAACTGATAAAGCTAGTCTAAACCAAATTATAGAAAATAAACGTCTAATTTTTGAGCTTGAGGCAATTGTTACAGATAACTTTGCTAAATCAATGCTTGCATTGGCTGATGTTGAAGAAAATAGGGCACTTCTTCTTCGTAATTTTACTTCTTCTTTCATGGGAAACCGGTCTTTGGCTCTTGATAACGAAGAAGACCTGCACCGTAACCGTATATTAATGATAGATGCGTTAAAACCTGAAAATGATATCCAAGAAGATTTTAAGGGTACATTAACGAATTCTACCAGTCTTGACCAAATTGAATATCGTATTGCTATCAATGAAACACTCTCAAAAATCACTGAGAGACTTTCAACCGTTAATTCAACACTCAAAGACATAAACGAACTCATTATGAATTCAAATGAAAACGTAGTTTCAAACGTTGATGATATGATTTCTGAAAATGCAGCCTGGATTGACGGACAATTAGAAAAAATGAAAAAAAGTGCGACAGAAAAAAATAATGTTACTACAGCTCAATCCAACTCTACGAGGATAGTCAAATTAAAAGATAAGTCGAAGTCCCACAGTGAAAAAATTAAATATTTTCTTAATCAAGTCGAGAAAGAGACATCAGAAATTTTAGATATTGGGTCTGAAATTGCTGACAGGAAGTCCCGTATTATGGCTGCAAGGGAAAAGGTTGCAGCTAACCAAAAACGGTCGGCAGAATTTCTCAAGAAAAGAAAGTAAATTTTTATAGTTTGAATACTTAACATTTATATTTTTTATAATATGAACTCCGTCATCATGGCGGAGTTTATTATTTAATTTTATATTTTTGTTTTTGAAAATTTTATTTTGCTAGTTATCTGCTCAAGTTTGTCTTGTAAAATGAAACCAAATGTTCAAATCTAATAAGAAATTATTATAAGAGGGATATGATGGCTTATATTCAAGCAAGTAAAAATAGTTTTAAAAAACAATCTACTGCAGAGCAGGTCACGGAGGGTGTTGACCTTTCTGGTAAAATAATACTCGTAACAGGCGTCGCCTCAGGTCTCGGTAAAGAAGCAATGCGCGTTTTAGCTCTGCGCGGCGCTCATGTTCTTGGGTTAGACCGAACGATGGAGTCAGCACAGTTAGCCTGCCTAGAAGTTAACGGCACAACGACACCTTTTGAATGTGATTTGGCGGATCCAAATTCAATTATTGCATGTACAGATAGAATTAAAGCGCAGTTTCAATCACTGGATGTCATTCTGACAAATGCTGGCATCATGACCCCACCTTATAAAGTCGTTGACAAGTATAAAGAGCCGCTGGAAATTCAATTTGCGGTTAATTTTCTCGGCCATTTTATTTTAATCAACCGCCTCATGCCTCTTGTCGAAGCTGCACCTGCAGGTAGACTTGCACTTGTCGCCTCCGAAGGCTATGCCACCGCACCGCGCAAAACAGGCATTGCCTTTGAAGATTTAAGCTTCAGTAGCGGATATGATGCTCTGACAGCCTACGGACATTCTAAACTTGCAGTAATGTTAATAAGTCAGGAATACTCACGCCGTCTGGAAGGCACAAACATCACGTCTAATTCCATCCACCCCGGTGTGATTAGAACGAATCTCGCCAGCGATACTGAAAGTTTTAAAGTGAAATTGATTTCCATGTTTGCCGGCCCGTTTACGCGCACTATTCCGCAAGGGGCAGCGACACATTGTTTTGTTGCCGCACATCCTTCCCTTGAAGGCGTGAGCGGTCAGCATTTTGCCGACAGTAACCCGAAAGAGCCTAAGGATCACCCGCTAGTTAAAGATGTAGAGCTTGCCGGAAGGCTTTGGGACAAGGCCATAGAACTTGCTGACGGGTATCTTATTTAAGAAACCCGTCAAAATTCTTTATACCTATTTTTGGCGGTAGGAACTAAAGCCGAGATTACCCCTTAGGGTCGGTCCGGCATAGTCGTCATGGTAAATACCGCGTCTTTGCAGTTCTGGCACAACATAGCGGGAGAATTCTTCATAAGCCCCAGGAGTATGAGAGGCAAACAACACAAATCCATCCGCTGCACCTTCTATAAACCATTTCTCCAGTTCATCGGCGACGTACTTTGGATCTCCGACAATATGAGGTGCTTCATGCACAGTGCCGCGACCACTGTGATCTACAAAATCCTTCAGTGTCGGATTGGACTTCCCGCTCAGACGGACAACCTTGTCGAGAATACCGCGCAAACCATTAATGCTACCCAATTCTTCATCCGTGAAAGGTTCATCATAATCCTTAGTTGCAAAGTCAAAATTCAAAACTTCAGAAAGAAGCGTTAACCCATCTATTGGCTTGGCAAGATTATTCACATAGGCATATTTATCTTCAGCAATCGCTTGCGTTTCGCCCGTGGTGACATAAACCGCTGGACAAATCGCAATCGTATCGGGGTCACGCCCCTGTTGCGACGCTTCTTCGCGCATCTCATTGCGCACCTGAACACCCCGCTCTACATTATTCTGGATGGTGAAAATCACCTCTCCCCATTCACAGGCAAATTGGCGCCCACGCCCACTTTGCCCTGCCTGAACAATCACTGGATGACCTTGAGGTGACGGTGGAACTGTGAATGTACCTCTGGTTTGAAACCATTCACCCTGAAAATCATAGGATCGCACTTTTTCCGGATCGGCAAAAACACCATTTTCTTTATCGAACAGAATAGCATCAGAGTCCCATGCACCCCACATGTCGATGATATTTGTCATTAACTCATCTGCGCGATCATAGCGTCTATCGTGCTCAATTGTGCCAGCAGCCCCCATATTGAAAGCCTCTGAGTCATTAAGTGAGGTCACTACATTCCAGCCGGCTCGCCCGCCGGTCATATGATCCAGTGTCATCATGGTTCGTGCAATGTGGAAAGCATTATAATATGTGGTGGAAATAGTTGCCGCGAGGCCGAGATTTTTAGTCGACATTGCCATGGTTGCCAAAATCGGCACAGGATCCATTTTTACCACTCGTATACCATTTTTAACGGCCTCTTTGTGATCTGCTCCATAAATGTCCGGCAAAGCAAGCCTGTCATCAAAAAAACCCAGATGAAACTTGCCGTCCTCTAAGGCCCGTGCAATGCGCTGATAATAATCAGGTGTCAGAAAATCTCCGGCAGACTGGTGGTGACGCCAGGAAGCGGGATAGTTTGAACAGTTTTGAGCTTGCATAAAGCCCACCATGATTATTTTACGATTATTGGCCAAGTTGACCTCCCTTTAACAAGCTATTTATTAGTCCATACTATTAAAATGTCGTATCATATTATTCTAATCCATGCAAACCGCATGGGACGAAAAGCCTTCAAAAGGAAAATAATAAAAGCATATTAGTGTTGATTAAATTGGAACGTGATGTATTGACAGGCCAAGATTGAATTTCCCGTTGAAACTTAAAATCCGGCAAGGCTCAAACATCCCAAGCGACATAAGCATTGGCAACATCTGAGTATGTATGCTTTTGTATTGACTAATTGAACTTTCCTTAGGCAAGATTATTCTGTTAAAAAGGGGGAAAATATGGAAGATGGAAGTCCTAGCCAAACGGCGCTGATGGTGGCTATATTGCGCGCACATCATTGTCATTTTGCACCGGAACCTAAAATCCTACAGGACACTACTGCCCTACCTCTAAGCGGCATGTCTGACTTGGACGCTGTTAAAGACTATAAAAATAGTGTCATAGAATTTTTCTCAGGTCTCAGCAGTCGGGAAACAGCTGAAAGCTTTGTCCAGCAAATCACTGACTCGGTTTGCATGCGCTCACGTCTTGTTGAAGAACGCCTCACAAAAGCACGCACGCAGGGGCTAGAACAACTCGTAATTCTGGGCGCGGGTTTGGATTCGACGGCTTACCGCTGTACCGACCAACTTGATGGCTTGCCAGTATTTGAAATTGACCACCCCGCGACACAGCACTGGAAAAAAACCAGACTAACGGAATGTAATATTAACCTGCCAGATAATTTAAAATTCGTAGGCTTCGACTTTGAAAACCAGACCCTTGCAGAGGCGCTTGAGGCTGGCGGAGTGCGCTCTAATGCCGTCACCATTTTCACATGGCTCGGTGTGCAAATGTATCTAACACCCGCAACCGTTCAAGCAACTCTCGCCGTATTAGGGAAGTTCCCGCCAGGTAGTCAGTTGATCATGGATTTTGCCATGCCTGATGCCACCCACCCCGATGAACAACTTCAAGACCCCGTCGGCGAGTTGAACCGCGTGGTATCAGAAATGGGAGAACCTTTTGAAAGTACCTACACAGAGCAAGAATTGGAAACATGTCTAAAAGAAGCCGGCTTCTCAGATGTATCTTTTTACACAGCAGGGCGAATTCTTGACTCTTTTCTGGACGGAAATCGGGATATCTGCAGCGTTCCAGACGAGGCTTGCTTTCTTTTAGCAGCGACAATCTAATAAAAATCTAATCGGCGGTAGAGACGATTGTTTTATGCGCTGCCTCTCAAAAAAACGATAATAAGTGCGACCAAATGCAACACATTTGGCTGTTTATATAAATTTTTTGTCTGATACTTGTACGCCATCAATAGAACAAATGGCTAATAATTA
This sequence comes from Candidatus Micropelagos thuwalensis, assembly GCF_000469155.1. Taxonomy (NCBI): domain Bacteria; kingdom Pseudomonadati; phylum Pseudomonadota; class Alphaproteobacteria; genus Candidatus Micropelagius; species Candidatus Micropelagius thuwalensis. Next base: position 134,953 of record NZ_AWXE01000005.1, read on the forward strand.
TGAACACAAGATTATTTCTCCTTCGCGCTTTTTCCATCATAACTCTCATCGTCTTAATCTTGCCGCCCGCTTTTGCCGGAGGTATTGAAAAGTCTCGTAACCCTGTTGATACCGCAACTACGCATCATCACGTCGCTCATCATCATCACGTCACTCATCATGCTTCCCATAGTGCCCCGATTGGCGTGATGGGCGATCATATGCTTGTTGCGGGGGAATGGATGTTTTCCCTGCGGCAGATGCGGATGGAAATGAGTGGTAATAAAATTGGCTCTGATAATGCCAGCGACGCTGAAATTCTAAATATCCCGAACACAAATGCCATGATGCCACCAAATTTGCGGGTTGTGCCGCAACATATGGAAATGGATATGACGATGCTTGGGGTTATGTATGCGCCAAACACTGACCTAACCCTCATGGCGATGGCCGAATATGTGCAAAAAACTATGCGCCTGACAACTTATGATATGATGGGTATGCGCTTAGGTGATTTTGAAACCAAATCTGAAGGATTGGGGGACTTAACCATAACAGCACTCATCAGAGGTCAGAAAACAACAACATTGCAAATTCATTATGCGCTAGGGCTTAGCCTGCCAACAGGTAATATTAATGAGGAAGATACACTTCTCACCCCCATGAACACGCGCATTGTGGCAAGACTGCCTTACGCTATGCAAACCGGTTCAGGAAGTTACGATTTGAAACCGGCTCTCACTTTTAATAAGCATAATGAAAATTATAATTTTGGGGGGCAGATTTCTGCCGTGATTAGACTTAATGATAATGATGCCGATTATCGCCAAGGGAATATGTTTTCAGTTCAAAGCTGGGTTTCAAAAAGCCTCTCCCCGTCTGTCAGCACTTCACTGCGGCTAAAAGGCACCAGTGAAGAAAAAATTGAAGGTCGTGATGCCCTTATTAACAAGCCAGTACAATCCGCGAACCCGAACTTTTATGGTGGTGAAAGATTGAATCTCGGCATAGGGCTTAACCTTTCACCCCAATCCGGGTTATTAGCCGAAAAAGGGCTAAATTTCGAAATAATTGGGCCGATTTATGAAAATTTGAACGGGCCTCAGATGTCACAAGATTGGTCATTGACTGTCGGGTTTAAAACCAATTTATAAAGCTATTTTAAATCATAATTTCTAACCCCTCGACTCATCGAAGTTGTTGAAATAGGTGGCATTTTGAAATTTAACTAATTATAAGAATTTAATCTTAATTTGGCGAGTTTGAGGAGTTTGTAAAGTTGTTTAGGCCATCTGTGCAATCCGTACGTCTGCATAATCTCATTGTGATTTTTATCTTGTGTGTGTTTACATCTCAGGTATTCGCAAATGAAGATACAGCAAAGATGATTGGCGTTATGGCCTTTAAAGCCGGCGAGGTAAATATTTCCCGTGATCAAGCGCAATTCATGCCTGCCTCTCTTGGTGAAAAAATTTTTCTTGAAGATAAAATCCAAACATCTGCAGACGGCAGACTGCAAATTTTACTTAAAGATGAAACAACTTTCACCCTCGGCCCCAATGCCGAACTGATTGTTGACAAATTCATTTATGACCCTGATGTCAGCGATGTGGAAGTGTCGATTAAAAGCGGGGCTTTCAGATTTATCTCCGGCGCGACAGCGGCGTCAGGTCCCGATGCGGTGAAGCTTAAACTTCCCAAAGCGACGCTCTCTATTCGCGGCACAGAAGTTCTCGGTGATGTCTCCCCCATAAGCACCCAGATTATCCTCATGTCTGGTATTATCAATGTCATAACCGATAATGATGTTAAACAAATCTCGCAGCATGGGTGGGGGGTCGAAGTCAACGAAAAGGGGGATATAAGCGAGCCATCTCCAGTTACTGACATAGCGCTTGAAAACGTCATAGTTCTCCTCGAGAGCAAAGAAGATGATGAGGATGAAGAGGATACTCAAGACCAAGTCGTCACAAATTCACAAGCATCTAACGAAGAAGAGTCCGATGAAGAAACTCAAGAAGAAGATGATAACGAGAACACTGAAACAACCCCGACTTCTAATACTACAAACAATGAGTCCGATAGTGAGACAGGTGATGAAACAACAAACACCGCTCAAAATGACGTCATAGATACTGAAACCTCACCCACTGAGACTGAGACAGATACTCCGCCGGTTGTCGCCTCAAACACTGACGCGCCTCTTGACGTTAATGGAAATTTAGACGGGGACGGACAGCTTAAAAGAGAAGATGACGAAATAAGCGATTTTGATAAAATTATTCTTACCTCGTTTCAGCAAAACGACACATCTGAAGTCAATCCCCTTAATACCGATGATGTAACCGAAAATAATCTACAAACAGAAAACAACACACTCGAACTCACGCCTGACGGACAGATTAAACAACCATCTGATAAACCTGAGGATGCTTCCCCTGGCACTGATGAACAGTCAAATATCATCAACCAGCTCACATCTCCTATTAAAACTGAAGATGAAACAGAAAAACTTGCAACCGAGAAAACATCCGAGGAAGATATGAAGCTAGTCGGGGAAGTTGTCGCAACAAATCCAGCGAGCAACCCAGATAACACGCCTCAGAATAACACGCCTCAGAATAACACGCCCCAAAATAATGCGCCTGTCGCAGAGGCACTTGCTGATATTAATATAGAAGACACGAGTTCAGATGATACCTTTCCGAATATCTCTGCAAAAATAAATGCGAACGACCCTGATGGCGATAATTTGGCCTATGCTATTGCTAATGGTACGAACGACACCACACAAACAGGCTTTGATTTATCTCTCGCCAGCACTTATGGCACGCTTTACTTAAATTCCAATACGGGCGACTTGCTTTACGTACCGAATGACGGAGCGATTGAAGGCCTGACCGCAAATGCCAGCGAGGAATTTGATCTAAATATTTCCGACGGCACAAATCAGATTAGCCAAACACTTAAAGCTTTCATTATTGGTACAGATGACAGCATAACCTCCAGTAATGCTGCTGCTTCTATTGAGGATACAACATCTATTTCAGCCGGTGGCATATCAGTTGTTGATGGAAACTTTAGCGCTAGCGATTTGGACTCTGACACATTTGAATTTTCAATCATTGTTGATGGGTCAGTTGTCACACAAGCTACCTCACCAGAACAACTATATGGGCCTTTACCCGCACCTAATGATCCAAATTACGAATTTATCAGAAATATCTATGACAATTACGATAAGGCTTATGACTTAGGTAACAGTGCATATGGAACTGATATCGTTCTGAATTCTGAAACAGGCGCTTTCAAACTTTTACCTAATGGTGTTTTGCTAGATACTTTAGATGATGGAGAAACTGCTATTGAGGAAGTGAGCTTTCAAGTCACTAATGGTGCCGAAACTTTAACTCGTTTACTGAATATTAATTATTTAGGTGCTGAGGATCCACCAGAAATATCTTCATTTGACGGGAACCCAATGTCATTGACCAACAGTCAGATTGATGCAGTTGTCGCCCGGGTGGAAGACCGTGACGTTGAAACATTTGTTGACCTGACCAATAATCTTCCATCTTGGATTGGCTTTGCACAAGACCCTGCAAACCCAGGCATTTATATCTGGAAAATTGATGAAAATGCCAACAATGACCCAATAGTTGACAATTATCTTAATGGGAGCATCCAGATTAATTTTCAAGCCAAGTCAGGTGATGACAGCACTGACATCTTAACTCAAACACTTATATTTACTTGCCAAGAGCCAAAATGTGATGAGTTTATTCAGTCCACTGATGCAACTACACCCGTACCAACTAATTCATCACTTGCAGATTTACTGGATAATACGGGCGGAAAAATCTCAGTAAGTGGGGACCTCTTCAATACTTTAACTACAGCTAGATTGAATAACCTTTTTGATGCCTCGTCATCATCTATAGGCCTTTTCAAAAGAAAATACAGTGTTTCCCAAGCAGGAGCATATGATGGAGATTGGGATGTCGGTCATGTAGTGATGGCTGATTACGGCACAAAGAATGTTCAATCGGATGTATATCTTTCGTTCAATGATCTTCAATATGTCAACAACGCCTCTGGTGAGTTTACCAATATCGCGGTATTTGACTGGAATGCGGACAGAACAAATAATCAGGGTACTTTCTCAAGAACCCAAATTGCTGTTGATACGGGTATTGATTCACCAAACGGTAATGATTTTGATGTTGATGTCACCCATCATGTCAGTTTTTTGAGGAATGGTTCCAACTTAAATGCTTTGGCAGGAGCTATAGAAATCAAACCTTCAGCGATGAATGAAAGCGGTTATGACGATAACAGTGTGGTCTTAATAAACCCGACAGTCGTGGTACTGGAGCCTCAATAGTAATTCAGGATGTTTATGCGTTTTTCCTCTAAATTGAGACAGCTGATATGCTACGCTGTTTTACTTCTCACGCCTGAAATTGTTGATGGCGGTGGTATCGACATTAGTGATAGAGCCAAAAGTAGCATCGTTAATGTTAACAGCGCTTATACTGATAGCGACCTATTAGACCCTCAAAGCTCAAGCCCACCCTCACAAATGGGTATTTTCACGCAGGTATTGGGCGACCCCGGCAATCTGGAACTGAATTTTCTGTTGTTTAAGAAACAACTTGCCGAAAATAATGTCAAAGGTGCAACCGCAACCTTGGAGCGAGTTTTGTTGACTGACCCGAAAAGTAAACTGGCACGGGTTATGTATGCTCAGTTGAAATTACGTATGGGCAACCGGACGGAGGGTTTAAGAAACCTTAACCAGATTGTGCAAGACGAAACGGCATCAGATGATATGCGAAGAAATGCAGCTTCTCTCAGAGACGGTATAAAGCGCACCGAACAAATGAATGTTCGTGGTACACCTCGTAAGAAATTTGTCTCGAGATTTAAACTAGGGGGCGGAATTGCCGAAAACGCGCTTGGCTCTTCTGAGGAAACCCAAATTACTTTTTTTGATAATGACTTCCTGAATAGCGTCCCTAATATAGATGAAAACTTCACGACTGTTCAGCTTGATGTCACCTACACGCCAGAATTTAATCTCGGCGATGATGAATTTCTGCAATTCTATGTCTCCAATCAAATAAAGGATTTCAACGATTTAAATCGCTATGATTTATCTTTGACGACTTTAGGCATGAGCTACAGCAAAGGTCTGGGTGAAAACAACACTAAAACCCTGGGGTTTTCTGCCAGCATCACAGATATTAATTTGAGTTGGCATAATTATGCGAAGATTTATAATCTCACCGCCAACCTAAAATTACCAATGACAGAAGCTTTTTCGTTTATACCTGTTGTAGCGGCAACGCGCTCTGTTCACGGCTTTCATCCCGACATCGCTATAAATAATGGCAATACCGGTTGGAGCTATAAGGCCGGGCTTGGTGCCGAATATAGAAAAGAAAGCTTTTTCATCAGTCTCCAGCCGTCACTGACTCAACTGGATAAAAACGACAAACTTAATAATTATGATCAGGAACAAATTGCATTTGTTGCCGGACGCAAGTTTGAACAAATTCTTATCTCAGGTCGTTTATTTCGGTCTCATCGGAAATATGAATTGGCTGACCCGTTCATCTCATCCATGCGCAAACGCAAAGACCGAATGACAGAATATTCAGCTAGCTTGTTCTGGACACCGAAAGCTCTTCAACAAAACAGACTGGTGCCGCAATTAGAACTCAGTATCTTTCATAAAGAGACGAGATCAAACCTGCCGAATTTCTCCAAAGAGACCACTGACTTTACTTTATCCATGTCTTGGGTGTTTTAAGCGGATAGCTCAACTATTATCCCAACCCTGTTGGGGTGGCCAGTTCGTGTCAGGCGATGGATTATTACTGCTCCCCCAGAACGCATAGAAATGCGTCATCTTACCCGCTTCATTGAAGACAACTGCATCCAGCGTATCGACAAAAAACTCAGGTCCATAGCCGTGCACACGCGCCCGCATCCCTACGGCTGCGTAAAACCCTGCAACCCTAATCGCCCCTTCAGGACGCAACACTAATTGACCGGCACTCGGTTCAAAAAACTCTCTAATTTGGTTATGCCCAACACGCGGCGGTTCGCCAACCGGATCAAAAAAACGCGCCTCCGGATCAAATAAATTTAAAATCCCATCCACATCACCCTCAGAAAGACATTTACAATATTCATTAAGAACAGATCTCACATGATCAGATGACGGGGGTGTTCCTTCAATGGGGTTTCCAAAAACCAGATTTTCCAACATTATATTCTCCTAATTAACCAAAAATCGTGTAGCCGCCATCAATGACAATTGCCTGACCGGTCATCCATTGCGCGGCAGAACTAGAAACAAACAACACAGCGCCAGCAATGTCCTCAGGCTTACCGAGTCTTAGTAAAGGCGTGCGGCGCAGTGTCGGATCAATCCACTCTGGATTATCAAACATAATGGAGGTCATGCCCGTTTGGGTCAGCCCCGCTGCAACGGCATTAACACGAATATTGCGCTTTCCCAGATCAACCGCCATGCCACGAATAAGTCCTAAAATTCCGGTTTTAGCTGCACCATAGCCGAGCGTAAGATCAACACCCATAAAAGAAGTCACGGAAGCAATATTCACAATCGCACCCCCACCGGGCAGTTTGCTATCGGCAAGCCTATCCACAAGGCCATGAGAGAGGCGATAAACGCCTGTCAGATGCATTTGAACGGCACGGGCAAATATGTCCGGGTCATGCTCATCCAGCCCTTGAGAAGCAAATGCCAGACCGGCATTATTAACCAGAACATCCAGCCCGCCTTCCGCTGAAACTTCTTTTGCAACCGCATCAATACTTGCATTATCTTCCAAGTCCATTTGTTTGAAGCTAAAGGCAGATAAATCGACATCATAATTTTCCGGTGCTTTTGTACCGGTAATCACCACATCCGCCCCAGCTTCATGATACATGTGCGCCGCCGACAAGCCGATACCGCTTGTACCTCCGGTTACCAGAATACGATAACCACTATAGTCATATTTTATTGTCATCTGACCCCTCCAAATAATTATCAATTATCGTAATTTATTTATGTGAGCTTTTAAACATAAGTTGAGGATTGTTCAGACTTATTGCTTTAATAGCTGGTATTTGGCATTGTGTCATATTCGTAATCTCATAGTTGCTGAGGAGGAAATTGTGACTGACTCGAAAAATCCTGAAACCATTGTTCTGCATAGCGGATGGCGCAGTGACCCGACAACTGGCTCGGTGGCGGTCCCTATCCACCAGACAACGAGTTATCAGTTCAATAATACCGATCATGCCGCAAGTCTTTTTGCCCTCTCCGAACTCGGCAATATCTACACACGGATTATGAACCCGACCAATGATGTTCTCGAGCAGCGTATTGCTGCGCTTGAAGGCGGTGTTGCCGCCTTGTCTGTCTCCTCCGGTCAAACAGCAACTGCCATGTCGCTCCAAAATATCGCGCATGCGGGGGATAACATTATTTCTTCTACCGATCTTTATGGCGGGACATGGAATCTTTTTGCCAACACGCTTCCAGATATGGGTATTGAGGTCAGGTTTGTTGACCCGTCCGATCCGCAGGCTTTTGAAAATGCGATAGATGATAAAACCCGCGCCATTTACGCGGAAACACTACCTAATCCGAAACTGGAAGTTTTTCCCATTGCCGAAGTAGCCGCTATTGGGCGAGCACACGGGATTCCTTTGATTATGGATAATACGGCAGCCCCCATTTTATGCCGCCCACTAGATCACGGGGCAGCAATTGTCGTATACAGCTCCACCAAATATATTGGCGGACATGGCACATCGATTGGCGGTCTTATTGTCGATGGCGGTAATTTCGACTGGGCAGCCGCGGGAGATAGGCAACCTTATCTCAACCAGCCTGACCCATCTTATCACGGCGCGGTCTGGACTGTTGCTGCCGCACCGCTTGGGCCAATAGCATATATTCTGAAAGCTCGGACGACATTACTCCGCGACCTAGGTGGAGCGATGAGTCCTTTTAATGCTTTCCAGTTTCTTCAAGGCATGGAAACGTTGCCTCTTCGCATGCGCGCACATTGTGAAAATGCTTCAAAAGTCGCTGACTTCCTTTCCTCTCATGATGCTGTAGAGCGCGTAATTTATCCCTCACTGATGGATGATAATCTAAAAAGCCGGGCAGATGCTGTGATGAATGGAGGTTATGGTGCACTTATGGGCTTTGAGTTAAAGGCAGGCTCTGAGGCTGGCAAAAAGTTTATTGATGCATTACAAATGCTTTATCATGTCGCAAATATAGGTGATGCGCGTTCGCTGGCTATCCATCCAGCAAGTACAACGCACAGCCAATTATCTCCAGAAGATCAATTTTCTTCAGGCGTTACTCCAGGTTATGTAAGACTTTCCGTAGGAATTGAACATATTGATGATATCCTTGCAGACCTTGATCAAGCTCTCCAAAAAATCTGAAACTATTGAAAACCAATAATGAAATATGTTGCATTCAATAATGAAGGAACCAAAATGAATATAGCTTCTAAAGCAAACCTAATATTTATGAGACATTTAATAAAAAACTACAATTTTGTGTTGTGCTAAAATACTTGAAAAAAGCTAAAATAAATTAATTAAAAGAATTAATTTACTGAATACTACATCCTGCTGAAAAAATAGAGGAAGAGGTTTTACATGAATTATAGTCTAGGAACTCTATTTCTTTAGTATAAAACACCCCTAAACTTGCGAGGATTAATTTTAATTCTGATATCATTCCCTCATCGTTTAAACCAACACCTCCGGAACTCGATATAGAAAATTCGCCATCAGTGTCTATAGCGCCAAGTGTTAACGTTCCGCTATTAGCCAAACTAATCGAACCACCAGAAGCAGATACCACACCACCAAAATCATTAGATGCATTGCTCAGCGCAACCTGACCAGAGCCAGCAGATATATTCGTTGTACTCACAACACTAAGAGAACCACTCTGAGTGATGTCACCACCACTACTGGTAGCAGTCATTGACCCACCTATCGTAGCCGTTCCTAAATCCAAAGCTCCAGCGCTAGACACCGTGAAGTCATTCGCACTCACAATCGTTCCAAGAGTAAGAGACCCAATATCAGCCAAACTAATCGAACCACCAGAAGCAGATACCACACCACCAAAATC